>NZ_CP119083.1:5117415-5434831 GCF_029028125.1 Pseudoduganella chitinolytica | reverse complement strand
CCAACCAGGCGCCGCTGTCCCGCTCGGGCAACAACACGGGCATCTCGGCCAGCCCGGACCAGCTGAAGATCACGACAGGCGCCGCGTTCTACGTGTCGCCCGATTCGCTGGTCAAGACGTGGGGCCTGAAGCTCACGGAAGGGCGCGACTTCCTGCCGACCGAGGTGGCCGACCTGGACATGAACAAGGACGACTACCAGGTCGACGTCGTGATCGTCACGCAGGCGCTGGCGCACAAGCTGTGGCCGGACGCCACGACCTACGTCGGCAAGACCCTGTACTTCGGCACCGGCAAGGATGCGGAACCGGCCCGCATCGTCGGCGTCGTCGAACGGTTGCAGTCGACCGGAGCCGAAGTGGGCGAGCGGGCCGAGATGTCGATCGTCCAGCCGATCCGGCGCATCAGCAAGCCGCGCGCGATGTACACCGTACGAGCGGAGCCGGGGCAACGGGAACGCGTCATCAAGGAAGCCGAGGAGGCGCTGCGCAAGGACGCGGGCAACCGCGTCATCATTCGCGCACTGACGTTCGAGAAGGACCGGCTCGAACGCTACCGCGCCGACCGTGGGCTGGCGTGGATGCTGGTGACGGTCAGCGTGCTGCTGATGCTGGTCACGGCCAGCGGCATCGTCGGCATGGCCAGCCTGTGGGTGACGCAGCGGCGCAAGCAGATCGGCGTGCGCCGTGCGCTCGGGGCGCGGCGCATCGACATCCTGCGCTACTTCGTCGTGGAGAACGTGATGATCACCAGCGCAGGCGTCGCGGTCGGGCTGCTGGGCGCCCTGGCGCTGAACCACCTGCTGGTCTCGACGCTGGAGCTGGCGCGCCTGCCGGCCGGCTACCTGATCGGCGGCGCCCTCATCTTCCTGGCACTGGGCATCGCCGCCGTGTACGGCCCGGCATGGCGGGCCGCCAGCATCTCGCCGGCCACCGCCACCCGCGGCGTCGTGTGAGCGCAACGCGGCAACTGCCGGGCTCGTGTCCGGGTTGGGGTGTGACCCCATGGTGGACACGGGCCCTGCCGCTTGAGGTATGCTGACGGCCATGCCCACTGTACTCATCATCGACGACAACGCCGCCATCGCGATGGCGCTGGAAGTGCTGTTCTCGCTGCACGACATCGAGACGCTGCGCGCCGCGTCGCCGGAGGAAGGGCTGGCCGCACTGGACCGCGCTGGCGCCGCCATCGACCTGGTGATCCAGGACATGAACTTCACGGCCGACACCACGTCCGGCGAGGAAGGCGTGGCGCTGTTCCGGGCGATCCGCAAGCGCCACCCGGACTTGCCCGTGATCCTGCTGACGGCATGGACGCACCTCGACGCAGCCGTGGACCTGATCAAGGCCGGTGCGGCCGATTACCTGGCCAAGCCGTGGGACGACCAGCGCCTGATCGCCACCGTCAAGAACCTGCTGGAACTGGGCCAGGCCAACCGCGTGCTGCGCCAGCGCCTGCAGGGCGAACTGCGCCAGCGGCGCGAGCTGGAACAGTACGACCTGCGCGGCATGGTATGGCAGGACCCCGCCACGGAACGCGTCATCCACCTGGCCTGCCAGGTGGCGCGGGCCGACGTGCCCGTGCTGATCAGCGGGCCGAACGGCACCGGCAAGGAACGCATCGCCGAGATCATCCAGGCCAACTCGCCCGTGCGCGACGGCCCGTTCGTCGTGCTCAATTGCGGCGCGCTGCCGGCCGAGCTGATCGAAGCGGAACTGTTCGGCGCCGACGCGGGCGCCTACACGGGCGCCTCGAAGGCGCGCGAAGGCAAGTTCGAGGCGGCCGACGGCGGCACGCTGTTCCTCGACGAGATCGGCAACCTGCCGCTGGCCGGCCAGATGAAACTGCTGCGGGTACTGGAGACGGGGCGCTTCGAGCGGCTCGGGTCGAACCGCGAGCGGCAGGTGCAGGTGCGCGTCGTCAGCGCCACCAATGCCGACCTGCCCGCGATGATCCGCGCCGGCACGTTCCGCGAGGACCTGTACTACCGCCTCAACGTCATCGAACTGAAGCTGCCGCCGCTGGCGGGCCGGCCGGGCGACATCCTGCCGCTGGCGCGCCACTTCCTGAGCGGCGCCAAGACCTTGCGGGCGGACGCGGAAGCGGCCCTGCTCGCGCATCCCTGGCCCGGCAACGTGCGCGAACTGAAGAACGTCATGGCACGCGCGCGGCTGCTCGCCACTGGCCATGACATCGGCGTGGCCGACCTGGGCCTGCCGGCCGTCGCGCTGCCGCCTGGAGCCCCGGCGGAAGCGGAACCGGACCGCGATGCCATCAGCCAGGCGCTGGCGCGGGCCAACGGTATCGTCGCGCAGGCGGCCACCGACCTGGGCCTGTCGCGCCAGGCGCTGTACCGGCGCATGGAGCGGCTGGGCATCGGCCGGCCCTGATGACATCCGGCCTGCGGCTTTCGCTGCTGACGCGCTGGTCGGCGCTGGTCGGCACGCTGCTCACGCTGGGCATCGTCATCGCGCTGGCGCTGGAGTATTGGTTCCCGAATCGCCCGCTGCTGGTGCTGGGCGTCTGCCTGCTGTGCGTGGTGCCGCTCTCCATCATCACGATCCGTTCCCAACTGATGCCGATGCTGTCGCTGTTCCGCGCCCTGGCCGGCACCGTGACCAGCTACCGCGACGGCGATTTCTCGTTCAGCCTTTACTGGCCGCAGAACGACGAGCTGTGCGACCTGGTAGCCGCGCACAACGAACTGGGCGAAGTGCTGCGTGCCCAGCGCCTCGACCTCGTACAGCGCGAGCTGCTGCTCGATACGATGGTGCAGAACACGCCCGTCGCGATGCTGCTGGTGGCGGACAACGGCCCGGTCGTCTACGCCAATATCGCCGCGCGCCAGATGCTGGACGAGGGCCGCAAGCTGGAAGGCCAGCGCCTCGATGCACTGCTCGGCAAGGCCACGCCGGCGCTGGCCGATGCGGTGGCACGGGGCGGCGACGGCCTGTTTACCACCGGCGACGGCGAAGACGAGGATGTGTTCCACCTGGCGCGGCGCCGCTTCAACCTGAACGGGCGCCGCCACGAGCTGCTGCTGCTGCGCCAGCTGACCTCGGAGCTGCGCCGGCAGGAAGTGCAGACGTGGAAGAAAGTCATCCGCGTCATCAGTCATGAACTGAACAACTCGCTGGCGCCATTGACGTCGCTGGCCCACTCCGGCGCGGAGCTGGTGCGGCGCGGCCAGGTCGAGCGCCTGCCGCAGATCCTGGCCACCATCGAGGAGCGCACGCGTCACCTGGAGGGATTCATCCTCGGCTACGCCCGCTTCGCCAAGCTGCCGGCGCCGCGCCTGGAACCGCAGCGCTGGCAGGATTTCATTGCCAGACTGGCCGACCAGGTGCCGTTTCGTGTGCAGGGCGAACTGCCCGCCGAGCCTTGCGCCTTCGATGCGGCGCAGCTGGAACAGGCGCTGCTCAACCTGCTGAAGAACGCCCACGAGTCCGGTTCGCCGCCGGAGGCCGTGACGGTGGCCGTGCGGCGCGTGCAGGACGTGGTCCGCATCGACGTGCAGGACGCCGGACCGGGCATGAGCGATACCGTGCTGACCAATGCGCTGGTGCCGTTCTACTCGACCAAGCGCAGCGGCACGGGCCTGGGGCTGGCGCTGGCGCGCGAAATCGCCGAAGCGCATGGCGGGCGCATCACGCTGGCCAATCGCGCCGGCGGCGGCCTGGCCGTCACGCTGATCCTGCCGTCGGTTTACCTGACAGATTGACGGCGCTCAGCCCGCGCATCCTTAGCTTTTGCAAACGTCGGGGCGCGCCCTATCGTGAAGGTATGCGGACCGTGGGGGCCGCTTTTCACCGGGGACACAACCATGAAATTATCGACCATTGCACTGGCCGCGGCGCTGCTGGCCTGCACCGGCGCGCAGGCGGACGACATCACCGCCAACGTCAACCTGGCAGGGGACGCCTGGCCCAACCTGACGGGCGCCTTTGGTATCACTCACTACGAGGGCGGCACATTTCAGGACACCATCACGTTCTCGCCTACCTATGGCGAGTGGCTGGTGGATGCCAGCCTGATCACGATCGGCTTCAATGCCGATACCGACATCGACTTCACCTATGCGGCGATCAACGGGCATGCGATGTCGCTCAGCCCGACCGGCGTCTATGAGTTCGCCTACATGCTGCAGGAACCCATCCCGGGGCCATTGATCTTGACCGTGTACGGCACGGTCGATACCGCCAGTTGGGCGGCCTCGGCCAGCTATGCGGGCACGATCAATATCTCGCCGGTACCGGAACCGGCGACCTACGGCATGCTGATAGGCGGGCTGGGCATCCTGGCCTTCCTGGCGCGGCGACGTAGCTGAACATTTCCCACAGCAAAGGCAAGGGCGCTGCGGCGCCCTTTTCGTTGTGCATTTATATTTTTTTTGAAGACATGGTAATAAACGATTGACAACAACAGATAGCACAATGTATCTTAGCAACTCGATAACCAATTTGGCATTTGAGGAAATCTTAGTATGAAACTGCAATCGATCGTTCTGGCCGCACTCCTGAGCACCGCCTTCGGTGGCGCCATGGCTGAAAACTACACCTCCCCAGTCATCGCTTTGGTCGGCGACGATGCTGGCAGCTGGACCAAAGGTTTCGAAACCAACCACGTAGTCGGCGACTTCACCGACACGTGGACGTTCAAATACGGCGGCATTCCTGCTGAAGCTACCGGCTTCGTCAAGAACGTGCAGACCCGCGTCAACAACATCGACTTCTACAGCGCAACGCTGAACGGTGTGGCGCTGGACATCACCAACGGTGCTGTAAAATCCGAAGTTGAATTCTTCGGCCTGCCAGTCAACGGCACGCTGACCTTGGTCCTGACGGGCAAGGCCTTCGGCACCAACGCCAGCTACTCGGGCACGATGGACGTAACGTCGGCCGTTCCAGAGCCAACCACCTACGGCATGCTGATCGGCGGCCTGGGCGTAATGGCCTTCCTGGCACGTCGCCGCAAGCAAGCTTGATTGGCGCGCCGGTTCGCCGGTGCCCCATGAAAAAGAAGACGCCTCGGCGTCTTTTTTTACGTCCGCTGGTATTTACGTCCACTGGTAAACTGTCGCCCATGCCGAACCGACGTTTCGACCAACCCGGTCACCCTCCCGCCACCATCACCGAATACCAGGGCGTACGCTCGCTCCACCTGGGCACCTCCTGGGTACAGGGCGCCATGCGGCTGTCCAAGCCCGATGCCATCGAGCTCGAATACGTGCAGATGATGATGATGTGGCTGCTGTTCAACGACGACCCGCGCCAAATCGTCCAGCTCGGCCTGGGCAGCGCGGCGCTGACCAAGTTCTGCTACCACCGTTTCCCCCATGCCCGCGTCAGCGCGGCCGAACTCAATCCCAACGTCATCGCCATCTGCGAATCGCTGTTCGGCCTGCCGCCGAACGATGCGCGCCTAAACGTGCGCGAGATGAACGCGCTGGACTTCGTCAACGACCCTGCCAATCACGGCAAGGTGGACGTGCTGCAGGTCGACCTGTATGACGAAGAGGCCCGCGGCCCCGTGCTGGACACGCCCGAGTTCTACCGGGCCTGCGCCGACTGCCTGGGCGACGACGGCATCATGACGGCGAACGTCTTCGGCGACTTCAGCAACTACGACAAGAACCTGCAGCACATGGAATTGGCCTTCGATGCCGTCGTCTGGCTGCCGGAGGTCCACGACGCGAACATCGTCGTCATCGCCTTCAAGCGCGCACCGGTCCTCGATTTTTCCGTGCTGTACGAGCGCGCCGCGGCGATCCGCAAGCAGTACAACCTGCCCGCCAAGGCTTGGGTCAACGGCCTGAAATCCTGGATGCAGGATCAACAATAAAAGTGGCCGGCTACTCAGCCGTGGAAGTGTCGTAAAAATGCCGCGCCGGCGGGGTAAACCGGGCACCGGCAACCCCATGAGGCCGATTAGAGTACGGCACATTTGGCAATAAAGCACGCAAAATTTGCCAGGCGTACAAAGTACGCAACAGTATGCTTTTATCACCCTGTTCGCTCCCAGAACCGGCGGTTAGTATCGGTAAGCCCGGACACACGGTCCCGTCCGAAATTTCTGCGCCACCACCGCTTACACGAGAGAGAACGAGAGACATGAAGCAGACCATCCCAGCCTTCCGCCGTACCCTGCTGGCCGGCGCCGCCCTGCTGCTGGCGGCGCAGTCCCATGCCCAGACCGTCGATACCGCCACCGCGCCTGCCAGCGCCACGCCGGCGGCATCCGAACAGCAGACCGTGGTCGTGCTGGGTTCGCGCTCGGCCGCCAAGACGGCGCTCGATACGGCCGCGCCGGTTGGCCTGATCAACATGAAGGACATGCAGAACGCGGGCCCGCTGGAGCTGGGCAAGCTGCTGCAGACGCTGGACCCGTCGTTCAACTTCTCCTCGACATTCATCAGTGACGGTACCGACATCATCCGTCCCGCCACCCTGCGCTCGCTGGGCCCCGACCAGTTGCTGGTCCTGATCAACGGCAAACGCCGCCACCAGCAGGCGCTCGTCAACGTGCAGCAGACGGTGGGCCGCGGCTCGGCCGGTACCGACATCAACGCCATCCCGCTGTCGGCCATCCACCACATCGAAGTGCTGCGCGACGGCGCGGCGGCGCAGTACGGCTCGGACGCCATCGCCGGCGTCATCAACATCGTGCTGAAGTCGAACGTCAACGAGACCGCGCTGTCCGGCCAGCTGGGCACCACGTCCGAAGGCGACGGCGACAACTACTCCGGCAGCGTCAACCGCGGCTGGGCCCTGGGCACCGATGGCGGCTTCATCAACGTCTCGGCCGAAGGCCGCGTGCGCAAGGAAACCAACCGCGCCGGCCTCGACACGGCCCGCACCAACCCGCCGCGCGTGACGCAGCGCATCGGCGACAGCGACGCCAAGGACGCCTACCTGTGGCTGAACGCGGCCCTGCCCTTCGGCGGCAACGGCGGCGAATTCTACGCGTTTGGCGGTGCCTCCAAGCGCAAGGGCGACTCCTCCGGCTTCTTCCGTGCGGCCGACGATGCCCGCACGGTGCCGGAGATCAAAGGTTACGAGAACGGCTACCTGCCGAACATCCGCACGACGGTCAAGGATGCCTCGCTGGCGGTGGGCTTCCGCCGCGACCTGCCGAACGACTGGAAGGCCGACGTCAGCATCAACCACGGCCGCAGCGAACTGGCCTTCTCCGAAAAAAACACCGTCAACGTCAGCTACTGGTACGAGCCGAAGCCGGACGGCAGCGGTCCCTATAAAGAATCGCCTCTGGCAGCCGACACCGGCAAGCTGAAGTTCGACCAGACCACGTTCAACCTGGACTTCAAGGGCCCGCTGAACCTGGGCGGCGCCAACCTGTTCTTCGCCACCGGCTTCGAATGGCGCGAGGACAACTACCAGATCGTCGCCGGCGACCCGGTGTCGTACCAGTACGGCCGTACCAACAATCCGGACATCGACATCTTCGACCGCTTCGGCGGCATCGCGGCCTCGGGCACGCAGGGCTTCCCGGGCTACACGCCGTCGACCGAAGTGGACGACGGCCGCCACAACATCGCCCTGTACGGCGACCTCGAATACCGCCCGACACCCGAGCTGCTGCTGGCCGGCGCCGTGCGCTACGAAAAATACTCCGACTTCGGCAACACGACGACGGGCAAGATCACGGCGCGCTGGGATCCGTCCAAGCAGGTCGGCGTGCGCGGCAGCTACTCCTCCGGCTTCCGCGCCCCGGGCGTGCAGCAGGCCTTCTACAGCTCCGTGTCGACCAACCTGAACGCCGACGGCGTCTTGACCGAGACGCTGACGGCACGCCAGAACAGCGCCGTCACGCGCGCGCTGGGCATCGCGCCCCTGAAAGAGGAAACGTCGCGCAACGCCAGCGTGGGTATCGTGCTGCGTCCCATGCAGAACTTCTCGTTCACGGCCGACGTCTACCAGATCAAGATCAAGGACCGCATCGTCTTCTCCAGCAATATCTCGGAAGAGATCAACGGTGCCGCGGTCGGCGCCATCCTGGATCCGCTGAAGGTGGGCCAGGCGCAGTTCTTCACCAACGCCGTCGATACGACGACCCGCGGCCTGGACATCGTCACCGACTACAAGATGCCGCTGCCGGGCGCCACGCTGACGCTGTCCGCGCAGCTGGGCTTCAACAAGACCGAAGTGACGGGCCGCCATTCGACGTCGTCGATCCTGTCGGGCGAGGAGCTGTTCGACGCCTCGCAGGTCACGCTGATCGAGCGCGGCCAGCCGCGCCGCCACCACGTGCTGGCCGCCGACTACACGCGCGGCCCGTGGAACGTCAACGCCCGCGCCAACTACTACGGCGAGGTGCAGGGCCAGGGCTTCACGCCCGGCTTCATCCAGACGTGGGACGCCAAGTGGATCGCCGACCTGACCTTGCGCTACAACTTCACGAAGAAGCTGAGCATCGCCGGCGGCATCAACAACGTGTTCGACACCTACCCGACCGAATGGGACAAGACGCGCGCGGCACCGTTCCCGCAACTGGGCTTCACGCACTGCTGGGAAACCTGCCCCTTCGGCATCAACGGCCGGTCGATGTACGTGCGCGCCGATTACGCGTTCTGACGTGATCCCCGCGGCATAACAACACCGGGGACAGGCACCTTCAGGTGCCTGTCCCCTGGGGTTTCCTGGCCCCTTGCGTCTTGTTTGCCTCATAAGCGGCCAGGTAGATCACCGCCGCCAGCCGCTTGACCAGCTCCTCCATCCGCTCCGCCGGCACTTGCGCGTAGCCGAGCATCAGCCCATTGAACGCCGTCGTGCCCTGCACCGCATGCGTCGACAGGGCGTTCACCACGATGCCCTCGGCGCGTGCCCGCTCGACCACCGCCACGTCCGACAACCCCGCTTCCGTGAAGCGCAGCGACAGGTGCATGCCGGCCGACGCGCCATCGACGACGGCGATGCGGCCCAGGTGGCGCTGCAACGCTGCCACCAGCGCATCGCGCCGCTGCTTGTACAGCCGGCGCATGCGACGCAGGTGCAGTGCGAACTGCCCGCTCGTCAGGAACTCCGCCAGCGCCAGCTGCTCGGCCACGCGGCCCGTGGCGGCGGACTGCGCGCGCATCGTGGCCAGCTGCGGCGCCAGCTCGGGCGGCACGACCAGGAAGCCGATGCGCAGGCCCGGAAACATGGTCTTGCTGAAGGTACCGCAGTACAGCACGGGCGCATCCGGCGCCAGGCCCTGCATGGCGGCCAGCGGCGGGCCGTCGTGGCGGAACTCGCTGTCGTAGTCGTCCTCCACGATCAGGGCGCCGCACGCGCGCGCGCCGTCGATCAGCGCCATGCGCCGCGCCAGCGACAGCACGGTGCCGACCGGGTACTGGTGCGACGGCGTGGCATAGACCAGGCGCGGCGTACGCGTGCGCCAGTCGTGCGCCGTCGGCGCCATGCCCTCGTCGTCGACGTCGATGCCCTCGATGACGAGGCCCGCGCCGCGGAACGCGGCCAGCGCGCCGCCGTAACCCGGGTTCTCGATCCACACCGTCTCGCCGGCGTCGGCGCATGCATGCGCGCACAGATCGAGGCTGCTCTGGCTGCCGTCCGTGATGAATACCTGCGCCGTCTCGCAGACAACGCCGCGCGAGGCGCGCAGGTGGTCGGAGATGGCTGCGCGCAGCGCCGGCACCCCGGCCGGGTCGCTGTAGTTCAGCTGTGCCGGCGTCAGGTTGCGCCAGGCGCGGTCCAGCAGGCGGCGCCACAGCGCCAGCGGGAAGCTGGCCAGGTCGGGCACGCCGGGCACGAACGGCAGGCCGTCGCTGGCACTGTTGCTGACGTGGCGCAGGTCGCGCGCCCGCCGCGACAGGCCCGCCTGTGGCACCGGCGCCGTCTTGCGCCGGCCCGATACCGGGGCCAGCGGCGCCAGCGACGCCACCACGGTGCCGCGCCGGTCCGGCACGACGAAGCCTTCGCTGGCCAGCTGCTCGTACGCGTACAGCACCGTGTTGCGCGCCATGCTGAGCTCGGCCGCCAGCGTGCGCGTGGCCACCAGCCGCGTGCCCGCTGCCAGCGTGCCGTCGCGGATGGCCCAGCGCAGGCATTCGTGCAGCAACCGCTGGCGCGGCCAGGTGGGATGACCGTGCTCGCGGTCGAAGCTTGACAACAGCAGGGCGTAATCCATCCGTGGCTCCATCGAATTTGGCGCCCCTGGACCTGTCGCAGGGGCCAACGCAGCCATTATATTGCGGGCTCAACCAACCGAATGGAGATCATGAACAAGCCTTCCGCCCCCACGCCCCGCACGCAGGTCAAGCGCGTCGCCGAGTATGCGTCCTACGACACCGCCTTGCTGCACGCCATTGTCGACAGCGCTTACGTCTGCCATATCGCCTTTGGCGACGCCAACGGCAGCCACTGCATTCCCACCGCCTGCTGGCGTATCGGCGACTACCTGTACATCCATGGCTCGAACGGCAGCCGCATGCTGAAGCGCCTGCAGGAACAGGAATGCTGCGTGACGATCACGCACGTGGACGGCCTGGTGCTGGCCCGCGCGGCGTTCAACCACTCGATGAACTACCGCTCGGCCATGATCTACGGCCGCTTCGAGGCGGTCGATGACGCGCATAAACGGGTGGCGATGGAAGCGTTCATGGAGCACATCGTGCCGGGCCGGCAGGTGGAAGTCCGCGCCGGCAACGACAAGGAGTACAACGCCACCACGGTGATGCGCATCGCGCTGGCGGAGGCGGCCTGCAAGACCCGCACGGGGCCGCCGAAGGACGAGGATGAGGATCTCGGCATCGCCGTCTGGACGGGCGTGCTGCCGCTGGTGACGACGCGGCGCGCGCCGGTGGTCGAGGAAGGCTGTACGCTGGCGGCACCGGATTACGTAAAGGCCTGGGTCGGCTGAGGCAACCCGTGGGGACAGGCACCGCCAAGTCAAGGCTTATCGGTCGGCGAGCCGCTGGCTTATCCTTCGACCCAGGACCAGGAACCGGGGTCGGACCCGGCGGGTCCGACCCCGGCCCTCCGCCGTAGGGGTGGCTTACGGTCTTAACTTGGCGGCATTGGTGCCTGTCCCTGGTGCTTGGTATCAGCGCCTCAGCGGCGCTCGCGCCACCACAGTCCCAGCAACGAACCCGCCAGCAGCAGCGCGAACGGCCATGCCGGCCAGGCAGCCGTCGCTGCCCCGGTACGCACGGCGCCGGGCAGCGCGCGGGCGGCATAGCGCTGCGTGGCCTCGTGGCGCAGTGCGCGCTGCCACGCCGGCCAGTCGGTGGCGGCATACACAAAGGTATCGACGGTCTCCTTGCCCGCGCGCGCGGCGATCCAGCCGGGCTGGCGCGGCCAGAACGCGGCGCAGACCGCCCCGCCCCGGTCGGCGCGTGCCTGCCACGTCAGCGTGCCGTGCCCGTCCACCGTCAACGCACTGCCCGGCCGCACCCCATGGGCGCACAGTTCCGTGCGCAGGCCGGGAAGCGGCAGCGGGTCCGGCTGCACCCAGCCGATTTGCGTGGGGCTGCCGCGCGTGGCCAGATCGAGCACCTCCTGCCACCACAGCGCCACGCCGGCCGGCGCCGTGATCGCGTGGCGGTGCCAGCCGGCGACATCCAGCCAGGCGACGCGGCCCTGCCGCCATGGCCGCTGCCAGGCCCAGGGTTTGCCGGCCCGGTCGGCGGCCAGCACCGTCCAGTCGGCGCTGGCAACGGGATGCCATGCCGCGGGCGCCAGCGCCAGCACCGTATCGCCCGCCATCACGTGGCGCGTATCTTCCTGTTCCGTCGTCGCCGACTGCTCCACCAGGCGCAGCGCCAGCGCCTCGCGCCAAACGGCCGGCGTGGCGGCATTGCCTCCCAGGACGAGCAGCGGCATGCCTTGTGCCACCTGGGCCAGCAGCGCGGCGCGCCCGGCGCCGCCTTGCTGCTCGAACCAGGCGGCATCGATGACGGCGGCGTTGGCGGGGGCCGTCATCGATGCCGCGCCTTCGCTGCGGGTGACGGCCTTGCCCAGCACCGTCCGCCAGTCGAGCTGCGCGCCGCTGGCGGCCAGCAACTCATTCAGCACGCGCGTGTCGAACGATGCGCTGCCGAAGCGGCCCAGCACGTGCAGCGGCACTGAAGGCACGACCGTCAAGGGAACGGGGCCTTCGTGCAGCGTCTTGCCGGCGCCGTCCAGCAGCCTGGCACGCAGTACCATCCGCTCGGCCAGCGGTGGCAGCCATTGCACCGTCAATTGCGGGCCTTCGCCTTTCGTCTCGTGCAGCACGGCGCCATTCTCCGCCAGCAGCTGCAGGCGCCAGGGTCCAGGGGCGGCACTACGCCGCGCCGTCAGGGCGAACGCCCGGCCCAGCGCCACGGTGCGGGGAAAGTCCAGCCACAGGAGCTCATCGCGCGGCGCCTGCCAGGCCAGCGGCCGCGCCGGCAGGTCGCGCCACTGCGCCTCGAACAGGCCGTGGCCCGCCACGGCGATGCCGCGCGCCCGGACCACGTCCGCGGCGACCGTGTCGTCCGTGACCGTGAGGACGTCGACATCGGGCGTGGCCGCGGATGGCAGCGTCAGCAACCCGGCCAGCGCGCAGCCGGCCGTCGTTGCCAATGCCGCGTCGAGCCAGCGGCGCCGGCGCAAGTACAAGGCGGCGCTGGCGGCGCCGGTAGCAATGGCGGCAATGGCGAGCGGCGTCATGGCCGCCCTCCCGCCGCGTGCCAGGCACGGCTGAACGCCGTTTCGGCCTCGGGCCGCGCCTGCAGGACCGGGGTCGCCGGCAACGTCGCACGCAGCCACGCGCGCAGCGTGCCGCGGCACGGCATGCAGCCATCGGCAACGTCCTGTACGGCGCGCTGCGCCGCCAGCCGTTGTTCGTCCGCCGGCAGGCTTGCCAGCACTTCCAGTGCACCCTTGCTCCAGCGGGCCGGCAGCGCGCCGTCGCCGGACAACGCCTGCGCCAGTGCACGCACGTCGGCCGGGCCGGTATCGGCCAGGGAATCCCGCGCCTGCGCGCGCCGGTAGCTGGCCGCGCCCGCCGCGTCGCCGCTCAGGCGCTTGTCCTCCTTGATCGCCGGTGGTTCGAAAGCGGCGCGGTGCAGGTAGACGCGTTCGGCCTGCTGCAGTTCCTTGATCGCGGCCAGCGCCTTGTACTCAGGTGGCAGCGCCGTCGCCGGGGCGATGGCGCGCAGCGCCTTCTCGGCATCCCACATGGCCGCCAGGGCGCGCCGCAGCACGGCCTTGGTCTGTGGGTCGAAGATCGTCGCGTTGTCTTCCATGTCGTGGGCGTGGCCGAACTGCGCGGCCAGGTTCGTGTTCGCGCTCATCGGCTTGCCGGTTTCTTCCTCATGCTCGTCATGGCCCTCGTGCCCGGCGTGGGCTTCGCCATGTTCCTCGTGCTCGTCGCCGAACAACGTCGATTCCTCGCCCAGGAACTGGCCGTAGCGGCGGCGCAGTTGCGCCTGGTCGGCCGCGATGCCTTCGCTACGCTCGCGTACGACGACGGCTGGCAGTTTGCGACGCATGTCCGCCACCAGCTGCTCCGTGTCGATGATGATCTGGCGCTGGCTGCGCAGGTTTTCCGGTTTCACCATGCTGGGCAGCGCCGACGACTCCACCGCCTCGGCCTCCGGTCCCGGCAGGCGCAGCGTGTGGGTGGGCGACTGCACCGTGTGCGGATGCTCAGGGTCGTTGTCGGTGGCGCGCACGAAGAAGTACAGTTCGTCGCCCGGCTCCATGCCCAGCTCCGCCAGCGTCCAGTCCTTCTGCCAGTCGCGCCGCTTCGGGTCGCGCCCCTGGGGCAGCGGCATCTCGCGGTCGCTGAAGCGGATGTTCTCGCCGCTGCCGCGCGCCAGCGTCAGGTGCAAGGTGGCGCGGGCGATACCGTGATCGTCGCGCGCCGCCACCGCGATGCGCACCGCGGCCGTGCCGGGTGCCAGCAGCTGCACCGCTTCCACGGGAGCGGCCACGGTCGCCGTGGGGGGCTGGTCCGCCGTGACGCGGATGTCGTGGCGCACGCTGCCGCTGCGCCACGACACCGTCTCCAAAGCCCGCCACGAGGCGCAGCCGCCCGCCGCGACCGGCAGCTCGGTGCCGTCGCCCAGTTCGATGCGCGCGGCGCCGGTGGCGCACCAGTCCACGCTGCTGTAGCGCGGCACCTGCAAATCGCGCGGGGCGGTTTGGTACGGCTGCGCCCCTGTGTACGCCGGTGGCGTTACCTTGAGGGTGAACGTGGCCGCGGCGGGTGGCGCCGTGCGTGCCGGCAGGGGTCCTGGCGATACCTGCCCATGGCGCGCAACCGGCACGAGCCACAGCGCGGCCGCAGCCAGCGCTGTCAGTGCCAGCGGCAGCCAGTCGCGCTGCGATTTCGACCGCGCGATGGCGTCGAACTGCACGGGCCCCACCGCAGCTGCCAACCGCGCGGCCAGGCGGGCCTGCTGCAGGCGCGCCAGCGGCGATACCGGCGCCGTCGCCAGCAACCGGCTGCTGTCCTCCAGCGCCGGTACCGCATCGTCCAGCCACTGCGGCCATTGCGCGGCCGTGCGGCGGCGCCAGCGGCGCGCATCCCATGCGGCCCAGCCGACGGCGGCGGCCAGCAGGGCCGTACCGCCCGGCCAGGACGCGGGCAATGCGGCCAGCGCCGGCACTGTCGGGGCCAGCCACCATGGCAGTCGACGCCGCACGACGGCGCGCCACAGCCCACGCTCGATGGCGCCGCCCAGGTCAGCTTCGCCGTGCATGGGTCAGCAACCGTTCAAGCAGGAACAGCCCGGCGAGCAGCCAGGGCCACCAGGCCGCACGCGCGCCGCCGGGCACCGGTACGGAACGTGCCGGGGCGAGCGCCGCCGCCGGCAGTGGATACGGCACCGGCGTGGCCGCCAGCGCCTGCCAGGCTCCGTGCAATGCCGCCGCCTGGGCTGCGCCCGCGGGCGGCCAGGGCATGCCGGTCCAGACGCGCCCCTGCGCCGTATCGGCATAGCCCAGTTGCAGGCCGGCTGCCGGCACGCGCTGGCCGGCCACGGGACCGCCGCGCCACCAGTGCGCGCCACGCCAGGCCGCCGGCGGTTGGCCGGCCTGGTCCCACACGACCAGCGCCGTCCGGTCATCCGGCACGGCGGCGAGCTCATAGCGTTCGCCGGCGGCACCGAAGGCAGCGAACAATGCCTGCCAGCGGGCCAGCCGTTCAGGAGGCGCCGCCACGACGACGCGATGTACCGCTCGCGGCATCGGTGCGGCCGGCGCCAGCCGTACCGTGACGGCATGGCCGAAGCGTGGTGGCCGTGCCGGCATCGGCATGTCGCTTGCGGGTGCCAGCACGAGGATGCGGGCGTCCGCGCGCCATTCGTGTTCGTTGTCGCGCAACCAGTCCAGCGGGGCTCCGGCCGGCTGCAGCCGCGTCGCCTCCGCCATGCCGGCCGCCGCCACCTCGCGCTCGACCCAGTCGGCGGCCAGGCCCGGCGCCACCAGCACGGCGTCGCCGCGCCAGGGGAACACGGTAACGGCCAGCCAGGCGATCAGGGCCAGCAGCAGGGCCAGGCGCGCGAGCAGCAACAGGATCCCGGTCCAGCGCCAGATGCGGCGCTGCTGCGGCGCGGACGACGGCAGGAACCGGGCCGTCGCCAGCAGTTCGGCCGCCGTGCGCTGTCGCTTCTGCCGATGCCACCACAGCGGCAGCAGCAACACCGGCAGCGCGGCCCACCACCAGGGCTGCAGGCTCGTCATCGGCGCGCTCCCCGGCCCGCGGGCGGGCGCAGCCAGCCCCGCAGCACCGCTTCCAGCGGCTCTTCGATGCGCGCCTGCGCCAGCACGATGTCGTGCTGGCGGCAGTGGGCCGCGACACCGTCGAAATGCTGGAAGACCCGCTCGCGGTACGCTTCGCGATCCGTCGGCAGCAAGCGGTGCAGCGCGGTAGCGGCGAGCGCTTCCCGTTCGCGATAGGCCACGCCGGACGGAAAACTGCCATCCACCTCGGCCTGCGTGCGCAGCGCCAGCAGCCTGACGTCATGGCGCAGGTGGCGCAGCCGCTGCAGCGCTTCGGACAGCGGCGACGGCCAGTCCAGGCAGTCGCTGGCCGCGAACACGACGGCCGGCGCGGCGGCGATGCGCAGCGCCGTCCTCATTCCTTCCTCTGCCGGCAAACTGCCGCTGGCGGACGTGCGCGCCAGCGCTGCCAGCACCCGCTGCAACTGGCGCGGCCCACGCGATGCCGGCGTCACTTCCGCCCGGCCATCGCCACAGACGACCAGGCCGAACGCATCGCCCTGGCGCTGGGCGATGGCCGCCACGCAGGCCAGCGCTGTGCGGGCGTACCACAGCTTGTCGAGGCCCTGGATGGCGTAACTGGGTTCGGCCATCGACGCGCTGGCATCGAGCCACAGCCAGGCCGCGACGTGGCTGTCGCGCTCCGCCTCGCGCACGTAATAGCGGTCGGCCCGCGCCAGCAGCTTCCAGTCGACGCGGCGCCACTCGTCGCCGGGCGCATAGGCGCGGTATTCGGAGAACTCGACCCCGGCCCCGCGCTCGCGGCCCGCATGGATGCCATGGCCGAGCCCTGCCAGCACGTGGCGGATCACGAGATCGAGTTTGGCGGCATGCGCCAGCAGCGCGGGCGTGGACAACATCGCAGCTTATGCGGGCTTGATCTGGTCCAGCAGGTGCGCCAGGATGTCGGCCATCGCGATACCGTCCGCCTCCGCCTCGAAGTTGCGCAGCACGCGGTGCGCCAGCACGGGCAGCAGCAGCGCGCCGATGTCCTCGCGCGTGACGGCCAGGCGGCCATGCATCAGCGCGCGCGCCTTCGACGCCAGCACCAGCGCCTGGCCGGCACGCGGACCGGCGCCCCAGCCGACGTGCTTCTTCACCGCGTCCACCAGCGTTTCCCGCGGCCGCGTCGCGCGTACCAGGCGGGTGGCGTAGCGCACCAGGTGCTCGCCGATTTCGATATCGCGTACCAGCGCCTGCAGGCGCAGCAGCGCGGCCACGTCCATGGCCGCCGGCGCATCATGCAGCGCGCCATGCGTGGTGGTGGAGACCATCGCGATCTCCTCGTCCTCGCTGGGGTAGCCCACGTCGATGCGCAGCAGGAAGCGGTCCAGCTGCGCTTCCGGCAGCGGGTACGTGCCGGCCTGCTCGATCGGGTTCTGGGTGGCCAGCACGAAAAACGGCCTCGGCAGCCGGTGCGTCTGGCCGGCGAACGTGACGGCGCGTTCCTGCATCGCCTCCAGCAGCGCCGACTGGGTCTTCGGCGGCGCGCGGTTGATCTCGTCCGCCAGCAGTACCTGCGTGAACACGGGCCCCTGCTGGAAGCGGAATTCGCGCTTGCGCGTGGCCGTGTCCTCCTCCAGGATCTCGGTGCCGACGATATCGGACGGCATCAGGTCCGGCGTGAACTGCACGCGGCGGAACTGCATGTCGGTGGCCTGCGCCAGCGATTTCACCAGCAGCGTCTTGCCCAGTCCCGGCACGCCTTCGACCAGCGCGTGGCCGCCGGCCAGCAGGCAGATGATCAGCGACTCGATGACGTCAGCCTGGCCGACGATGACCTGGCCCATGCTGGCACGCAGCGCCGCCACCTTGTCCGTCAGCGCCGCGATTTCCTGTTCGTTCCATTGCGTGTTCATGCCGCTTTCCGCCATGCCTTCAGGCTCCCAATGCGTATTGAATGATGTTGACCGCGAAGCGGGTGTTGTCGACCGCCAGCCAGCGCTTGTTGCGGAAGTCGTAATCCCATTCGCAACCGTAGTCCTTGTTGCTGTACAGGACACCGATGCGGCCCTTGACCTCGATGGCCTGCAGGTACTCGTGCACCAGGTCGTCGCCCCAGCCGTTCAGCTCCATGCCCGTGTTGGGCGGGCCGTCAAAGCGGAAGAAGCACGAGTACAGCGGATGCGTGTTGGGGATCTTGTGCAGCGCCCTGGCGCCGAAGATGCGCGCCATCTCCGCTTCGAACGACTTGGCGAACAGGCCGTCGATATCGTGGTTGCAGTCGTCCACGAAGACGAAGCCGCCGCCCTTGACGTAGCGCTCGAAGTTCTTCCGTTCCGCGGCCGTGAACTGCACCAGCTTGTGGCCGGCCAGGTAGCAGAACGGCGCCTCCAGCATCTTCGGATCCGACAGCGCGACGATCCGTTCGACCGTATCGACCTTCAGCGTCGTGTACTCGACGAGGGAATTGAGCACGTTGCTCGGCATGCGGATGTCGACGTCCCAGTCGCCCGACTCGTAGGTCAGGCGCGTGAAGTAGAAATCGTGGGCCGGCACGTGCGGTTCCTCAGACGGCGTCCGACAGCGACGTGAAGTTGAAGTCGCGCACGCGCATCGCCGGAATCATCATGCGGAAGCGCGAACCGGCGTCGCCGATCAGCATCGGCTTGCCCAGCTCGTCGATGTTGTTCAGCATGACCACGGGGCTCTCGTTGAAACGGAAGTTCTTGATCGGGTGCTTGACCTGCCCGTTCTCGATGTAGAACGTGCCGTCGCGCGTCAGGCCCGTCAGCAATACCGACTGCGGATCGACCATGCGGATATACCACGTGCGCGTGACGAGGATGCCCTTCTTCGTTTCCGCGATCAGCTGCTCGGTCGACTTGCTGCCGCCGGCCATGATGAGGTTGCCGTGATCCGCGCTGGCCTGCTTGCCCGTCTTCTGCGCCCAGTAGCGGTCGTAGTCGAGCGAGGCGACCTGGCCATTCCTGATCAGGTCCGTCTTCTGGCGCGCCATCATCGACTGCTGCTCCCACGGCAGCACGGGCGCGTTGGCATCCCACGGGTCGGCCCACACGTTGACCTTCCCGTCGAACAGGCGCTCGCCCAGCCGGTTGCCGCCGCCCTTCCTGGCCAGGAAGCTGCGGCCCTCGTCGGCCTGGCGCGCATCGAAGGCATTGAACATGAAGTTGAGCAGGTCGGACGAGGCGGACGGCTCCAGCACCACCGTGTAGCGGCCCGGCTCCAGCGCCTTCGCCTCGACCGAGCGCAGCGCCTTCTCGATGGCGATCTCGGAGGCGGCGCGCGCATCGAACTGTTTCGGGTCGTAGGCGGCGCGGTTGACCCAGCCGGAGCCGCGGCCGTCCTCCGTGCGCGTCGTCACCGTGAAGTTCAGGCTGGCCAGCTCCTGGTAGCCGAACACACCGTTGGAATTGGCGATGCATTCGAAGCCCGTGCTGTCGGCAAAGAAGCCGGCGGCCACGAGGCCCTTCTTGCGGGCCGCGTCGATGCTCTGGAACGCGACCTCGGCGCGGTACTCCGGCGTGAACGCCTTGGCATTCGGATGCATCGTGGCGGACGGGCGGAAGGCCTGCTTGGCCATGGCCGGCATGAACTCCGGGTTTTCCGGCGCGAGACGCGCCGTTTCCTCGGCACGGCGCACGGCCTTTTCCAGCGAGTTGTCATCGAACTCATTGACCTGCGCCGTGCCCTGGCGCTTGCCGAAGGCGACCGACACGGCCAGCTGCGTGTCCTCCACCAGCCCTGCCGTGGACACGCTGTTGCGCGCATAGCGCACATTGCCCTTGCGTGCGCCCGAGATCGTCACGCGGCATTCATCGGCTTTCGTCAGCGCCATCACCTTGTCGCTGATGCGCCTGGCCTCATCCTGGTTCAGTAGTTTCATGCTTGTCCTTTGCCGCTCAGGCGATCTTGCGCGCCGTGTTGATGACGTTGATGCCATTGAAGCGCGTCGTGCTCGACCCGTGCGACACGGCGCTGATCTGGCTCGGCTGGCCCTTGCCGTCGAAGAAGGAGCCGCCCATGCGCCAGTCGCGCTCGTCGCACATGGCCGTGCACGCGTTCCAGAACTCCTGCGTGTTGGCGTGGTACGCGACGTCGCCCAGCTGCTGGGTGACCTTGCCATCCTTGATCTCGTAGAACAGCTGGCCGCCGAACTGGAAGTTGTAGCGCTGCTGGTCGATCGAATACGAGCCGCGGCCCAGGATGTAGATGCCTTTCTTGACGTCTTTCACCAGTTCGTCCGGCGTCAGCTTCTTCGTCCCGGCCGCCAACGACACGTTCGGCATGCGCTGGAACTGCACGCTGCTCCAGCTGTCGGCAAACGAGCAACCATGGGACGCCTTCTCGCCGATGATGTGGGCCTGGTCGCGCGTGGCCTGGTAGTTCACCAGCACGCCGTCCTTGATGATGTCCCAGCGCTTGCCCGGTACGCCCTCGTCGTCGTAGCCCACCGCGCCCAGCGAGCCGGGCGTGGTGCGGTCCGCAACAAAGTTGACGATGTCCGAGCCGTACTTGAATTTCTTCGACTGCCATTTGTCCAGCGTGGCGAAGCTGGTGCCGGCGTAGTTGGCCTCGTAGCCCAGCACGCGGTCCAGCTCCGTGGCGTGGCCGACGGACTCGTGGATCGTCAGGAACAGGTGTTCAGGGGAGAGCACGAGGTCGTACTTGCCCGGCTCGACGCTTTTGGCCGTCAGCTTCTCGCGCGCCTGGCGGCCCGCCGCACGGGCATCCTCGACGATGTCGTAGGCGCCGTGGTAGAGCGTGGTGACACCGCCGGCGGCGCGCACCTTGTGGCGCGGCTGGGCATCGAAGAACTCGTAGCCCATGCCCGCCGGCGACGACAGGCCGTCGCGCGTGCGGAACTTGCCGCTGGCCTTGTCCACGGCCGTTGCCGTGAACGGCGACCAGAGGCGGTGGATGTCCTGGTCGATGTAGGAGCCGTCGGTCGACGCGAAGTACTTCTGCTGGTTGACCTGGAACAGCATCGACGTCATGAACGTGGCGCCCGTGCCCAGCGCGGCCTTGTTGGCGGCGATCAGCATCTCAGCCTTGTCCTTGACGGGCACCGTGCGCCAGTCCTTCGTGAACGGCGTCGCCCACGCGACCTCGCCGACACCCTTGACGGGTGCCAGCTGCACCGGCTCGCTCTGCAGGCGCGCATTGGCGCGGGCGATCGCCACCGCCTGGCGCGCCGCCTCCGCCACGGCGTCGGCCGTCATGACGTTGGTCGCCACGAAGCCATAGGCGCCGTTGGCGACGACGCGCACGCCCACGCCGGAGGACTCGGTGTTGACGATGTTCTCGACGTTGGTGTCGCGCGTCGTGATGAACTGGTTCAGGTAGCGGCCGATGCGCACGTCGCAGTACGACGCGCCGGCCTTGGTGGCCGCGTTCAGCGCGGCATCGGCCAGCGTCTTCTTGAACTGGACCGACAGGGGGTTGAGCAGCTCCTCGGCCGCGATGGCGTTGCCGAAGACCGGCACCAGCAGCGTGCCGCCGGCGGCGGCGCTGACTTTCAGAAAAGTACGACGTTCCACTTGTGCTCCTTGGGGACCGTCCCCGCAGGGGACTGTCCCCGAATTTTTGCGACACTCAACTTCGGGGTCAGTCCCCTGCGGGGACCGACCCCAGTGCATCTGGCGCCGACAGCTAGACCGCGTCCGACAACGACGTAAAGTTGAAATCCCTGACCCGCATCGCCGGGATCAGCAGCTGGAAGTCGCTCTCGTCTCCCGCCAGGATCTCCGGGCGTCCCAGCTCGTCGATATTGTTCAGCATCGTGACGGGGCTTTCGTTGAAGCGGAAGTTCTTGATCGGGTGCTTGATCTTGCCGTTCTCGATATAGAACGTGCCGTCGCGCGTCAGGCCCGTCAGCAGGACCGACTGCGGGTCGACCATGCGGATGTACCAGGTACGCGTGACCAGCACGCCCTTCTTCGTGTTGGCGATCAGCTCCGCGGTCGACTTGCTGCCGCCGGCCATGACAATATTGCCCGGCTGGCCCACGGCGCGTGCGCCCTGTTTCTTGGCCCAGAACGGCGAGTAGTTCAGCGCCGCGATCTTGCCGCCCTTGATCAGGTCCATCTTCTCGCGCGGCAGCATGGTCTGGCTGTCCCATGGCAGCACGGGCACGTCCGGATGCCATGGGTCGGCCCACACGTTGACCTGTTCGTCGAACAGCTTGTCGCCGAGCCGGTTGCCGCCGCCCTTTTTCGCCAGGAAGCTGCGGCCCTCGTCGGCGCTGCGCGCTTCGAAGCTGTTGAACATGTAGGCCATCAGGTCCGACGTTGCGGCCGGCTCCAGGATCACCGTGTAGCGGCCCGGCTCCAGCGCCTTGGCCTCGACCGAACGCAGGGCCTTCTCGATGGCGATGTCGGATGCCGCACGGGCATCGAACCTGCTCACGTCGCTGGCGTCGCGCCGTACCCAGCCCGAGCCGCGGCCATCTTCCGTGCGTACCGTGCACGTGAAGTCCACGCTGGTGCGCTGCTGGTGGCCGAACACGCCACGCGAGTTGGCGATCGTCTGGAACGCGCTTTCGTCGGTGAAGAAGCCCGCCGCCACCAGCTTGTTCTTGCGGCACGCCTCGATGCTGTAGGCCGCGACCTGGGCGCGGTACTCCGGATCGATCGCGTCCGTTTTCTCGCTGAACGTGGCCGAAGGCTTGAAGGCCACGCCGGCGGGCGTGGGCATGAACTCCGGGTTTTCCGGCGCCAGGCGTGCCAGGTCCTCGGCGCGCCGCACCGCCTTCTCCAGCGACTTGTCGTCGAATTCATTGACGGTGGCGGTGCCCTGCTTCTTGCCGAAGGCGACCGAGACGGACAGGCTGGTGTTCTCCACCAGGCCGGCCGTGGAGACGGCATTGCGGGCGTAGCGGATATTGCCGGTGCGCCCGCCGTTGATCGTGACCGTGCATTCGTCGGCCTTCGACAGCGACAGCACCTTGTCGGTAATGCGCTTGGTGTCTTCCTGGTTCAACTTCTTCATCTGCCTGTCCTCTCTCAGCCGATCTTGCGGGCGGTATTGATCACGTTGATGCCGTTGAAGCGGGTCGTCGCCGCACCGTGCGACACGATGCTGACCTGGCTCGGCTGGCCTTTGCCGTCGAAGAACGAGCCGCCCATGCGCCAGTCGCGTTCGTCGCACAACGCCGTGCACGCGTTCCAGAACTCCTGCGTGTTGGCCTGGTAGGCCACGTCTTCCAGCGGCTGGGTGATCTTGCCGTCACGGATTTCGTAGTACAGCTGGCCGCCGAACTGGAAGTTGTAGCGCTGCTGGTCGATCGAGAACGAACCGTCGCCAACAATATAGATGCCCTTCTTGACGTCCTTGATCATCTCGTCCGGCGTCAGGCGCTTCTTGCCGGCGGCCAGCGAGACGTTCGGCATGCGCTGGAATTGCACGCTGCTCCAGCTGTCCGCATACGAGCAGCCGTGCGATTCCTTCTCGCCGATGATGTGGGCCTGGTCGCGCGTGGCCTGGTAGTTCACCAGCATGCCGTCCTTGATGATGTCCCAGCGCTTGCACTTGACGCCTTCGTCGTCGTAGCCGACCGCGCCCAGCGAACCCGGGGTGGTCTTGTCGGCCACGATGTTGACGATGTCGGCCCCGTACTTGAAGTTCTTCGACTGCCACTTGTCCAGCGTGGCGAAGCTGGTACCGGCGAAGTTGGCCTCGTAGCCCAGCACGCGGTCCAGTTCCGTCGGGTGGCCGACCGATTCGTGGATCGTCAGCCACAGGTGTTCGGGCGACAGCACCAGGTCGTATTTGCCCGGCTGGACCGACTTGGCCGTCAGCTTCGCCTTGGCCTGCCTGCCGGCCGCGCGCGCATCTTCGACCAGGTCGTACGAGTTGCGGTACAGCGTCGTGACGCCGCCGGCGGCCTGGAACTTGTCCTCCTTGCGGCCGTCGAGGTATTCGTAGCCCATGCCGACGGGCGTGGACAGGCCGGAACGGGAGCGGAACTTGCCGCTCTTCTTGTCCACGGCGGTCGCAAAGAACGGCACCCACAGGCGGTGCAGGTCCTGGTCGATGTACGAACCGTCGGTGGACGCAAAATACTTCTGCTGGTTGACCTGGAACAGCAGCGACTGCATGAACGACGCGCCGCCTTCCATGCCGGCCTTGTTCCCGGCGATCAGCAGCTCGGCCTTTTCCTTGATCGGCACCAGGCGCCAGTCCTTCTTGAACGGCGTGGCCCAGGCCACCTCGCCGACCCCCGGTGTCGGTGCAAGCTGCACCGGTTCGGTCTGCAGCTTGGCGTTGGCGCGGGCAATCGCGACGGCCTGGCGCGCGGCGCCGGCCACGCCGTCCGGCGTCATGTCGTTGGTGGCGGCAAAGCCGTAGGCGCCATTGGCGATGACGCGCACGCCGACGCCGGCCGATTCCGTGTTCGTGACATTCTCGATATTGAGGTCGCGCGTCGTGATGAACTGGTTCAGGTAGCGGCCCACGCGCACGTCGCAGTAGCTGGCGCCGGCTTGCGTGGCGGCTTGCAGGGCCGTGTCGGCCAGCATTTTCTTGAACTTCGTTTCGACCGGCTTGACCAGTTCCTCGGCCGCGATGGCATGGCCGAAGGGCGGCAGCAGCAGCGTGCCGAGGGCGGCGCCGCCCAGATTGAGAAATGCACGTCGTTCCATAAAGTCTCCAGGTAAGTAAGACAGGGCGCATGATTTGACCGGCAACCTTACCAGCAAACCAACGTGTCGAGCATGCAAAGTTCATGCCATTTTGAAAGTGTTGCGTACTTGACGACATCGCCCCGGCACGCAGGGTCGCAACGGCCGCGCGGCGTGTACACGACCTGTCCACGACTGTCCGCGGTCGTCCGGCGCGGACACTTGACCGGGCCGCCATCTTGACTGATGATCAACTGGGGCGGCCATGGCGCCGCCCGTTCATTCCCATCACAGGAGACCACGCATGAAACGATTCCTCGCCGCCGCCTTGCTGGCGGCCGCCGGCAGCGCCCCCGCCTATGCCGCGGACGACGCCGCCCTGAAGGCAGCGATTGCCAGCAGCTCCCGCACCCCGGACAACGTCCAGCGCGATACCTATCGCCATCCCTACGAGACGCTGACCTTCTTCGGCATCCGGCCGGACATGACGGTGGTCGAACTGGCGCCGGGCGGCGGCTGGTACACGGAGATCCTGGCCCCCTACCTGCGCGACAAGGGCAAACTGATCGCGGCCGGCGCGACGCCGGGTTCGAAGACCCCGAACACGGCCAAGGCGGGCGAACGCTTCAAGCAGCGCCTGGACGCCAACCCGACCGCCTACGGCAAGGTGCAGCTGGGTGCATTCGAACCGGGTGCGGGCGTCTTCAATTACGCGGCGCCTGGCAGCGTGGACATGGTGCTGACGTTCCGTAACCTGCACAACTGGATGGGCGCGGGCGACGAGAAGCTGAAGGCGCTGCTGGCCAGCGTGCACACGGCGCTGAAGCCGGGCGGCGTGTTCGGCGTCGTCGAGCACCGCCTGCCCGCCGCGCAGAAGCAGGACGCGACCGCGTCGAGCGGCTACATGCACGAGGCCTATGTGATCAAGATGGTGGAAGGTGCCGGCTTCAAGCTGGCCGAGAAGTCCGAGATCAACGCCAATCCGAAAGACACGGCCGACCACAAGGGCGGCGTGTGGGCCCTGCCGCCGACGTACGGCAACAAGGACGAGGACCGCGCGAAGTACGCGGCGATCGGCGAGAGCGACCGGATGACGCTCAAGTTCGTCAAGAAATAAACAGTAGGCTCGCCAAAACAAAAAAGCCGCCGGAACACACGTTCCGGCGGCTTTTCTTGTTCGGGGACCCGCTCGCCTCAGCGGCGCTGGATCCGGCTCATCAGGGTGCAAAAGGCCACGAAACCGGCGACCATGGAGCCGCACACGACGACAATCGACACAACCAGCTCGTTCATGCGGAGACAACCTTCATCTTATGACAAGAGCATGATTATGCTGCATTTGCACATGAAAGAGACTCACTGAAACGCACTGTTACATCTGTTTTTGCGAATTTTCGCCCGAAGCTGGCAGGTTTGACAGGGTAGGCCCTGTGGAGAAACGCGTGGTGTCAGGCAGCTGATTGCAGGTCTTCACCTGCAATCAGCTGCCTGACACCGGTTTTCCTTGCTTACGGTGCCGCCTTGGCCTTCACCGGCGTGAACGACAGGTCGTGGAAGTCGTAGCTGAAGTCCGTTTCGGTCGATACCGCGGCCATCTTCATGCGTTCGATCGAGCCATCCGGATTCAGCGCAAACGTCACGTAGGCATCGGCGTTGAAGTTGCGCTCCTTCCAGCGCACGATGAACGTGTCGTGCTGGAAGTGCTCCAACTCGCCCGTCAGGTCCGGCGTGCGGGTGAACGAGAGGATCTGCTTCCTGCCCTCGTGGCGGATGACGGCGCTCCCGTACCAGGGATCGCTGTACTCGCCATCGTAGGCAGTGCGCGGCAGCGACGGTTTCGATCCCGCCGCGCGCGCCGCCGTGGCCTTGGCCTGCCGCGCCAGTTCGTCGCGGTGGTTCTGCTGCTGCTGCGCCGCGTAGAGGCCGACCCAGTCGGTCGGCGCGACGCCCAGGTAATGGTCGAGGATGCGCCAGCCCAGCGCGGCCATCGAGGCGCCGTTCTCGGCGTTGGTGAAGATGGCGACGCCCAGCTTCTCGTCCGGCAGCATCATCACGCGCGAATAAAAGCCCTGCAGTGCGCCGCCATGCATGACGAGCTTGCGGCCGCGGTAGTCCCGCACGTAAAAGCCCAGGCCATACGAATTGAAGTTGGCGCGCGTGGCCGCCAGCGCCGGCTTCGGCTCCACGATCTTGACGGGCGTTTGCGACGTCCACAGTTCGCGCGCTTGGGCGGCGCTGAACAGGCGGGTGTCCCCGGCAGTACCGCTTGCCAGCAGCGCGTTCATCCACTTGGCGAAGTCCTCGGCGTTGGTATTGATGCCGACGGCGCCGATCGCGTTCTCGACCGGCATCGGCTTGACGACGGCGATCCGTTCGCCGATGCGGCTGTGCGGCGACGCATGGTCGGGCGACTGCCACATCGCGGCCACGCTGGTCGTCGTGCCCGTCATGCCCAGCGGGCCCAGGATCTGCGCCTGTACCGCTTCGCCCCAGCTCTTGCCCGTCTTCTGCGCCACGATGCGGCCCGCCACGATATACAGCAGGTTGTCGTAGGCGTAGTTGGCGCGGAAGCTGGTGGCCGGTTTCACGTAGCGCAGCCGGTGGATGATCTCGTCCGTACTGAACTTCGTCGTCGGCCACCACAGCAGGTCGCCCGCGCCCAGGCCGAGGCCACTGCGGTGCACCAGCAGGTCGCGCACAGTCATCTCGCGCGTCACGTACGGGTCGTACATCTGGAACTCCGGCACGTGCTTGGTGACCGGATCGTCCCACGCCAGCTTGCCCTGGTCGACCAGTTGGGCCAGTGCCGCCGCCGTGAAGGCCTTGGAATTCGAGGCGATCTCGAACAGCGTCTTGCCCGTTACCGGTGCCGGGTCGCCCAGCTTGCGCATGCCGAAGCCCCTGGCGGCGACGACCTGGCCGTCCTTGACGATGGCAATCGCCATGCCGGGCACGTCGAATGCCTTCAACGCGGCGTTGACGTCCCGTTCCAGGTCGAATGCCGCCGCGGTGGGGGCATTGGTGACAATGGCGCCGGCCGCGTCGGCCGCCAGCACGGGAATGTGCGACGCCGCCGCGCCGCAAGCGGCCAGCAGCAGCGCCGCGATGAATGGTTTTTTCAGGTGCATCGGCATGCTCCGTTTCGTTCCGTTTATTTCTTCAAGAGCTTCGCCACCGAAGCCTGGGTTTCGGGGTGGTAGCGCAGCCGCGCCTTGGCGAACACGTCGCGCGCCCACGCGGCCTGGTTCGGGTTTTTCAGCAGCGCGGTATACAGCGGCACGACGAATTTCTGCCGCCCCACGCTCATCAGGAAGGCATTGAGCTGCGGGCGCACGTCGTAGTTCGCGTGCACGGCCGCCAGGTAGAAGCGGTAGGCGATCTCGTTGTTGCGGCTCGTGCGCAGGCCGAAGGTCTGGTCCAGCTCACGCAGCTGGTTGGCATTGGCCTTGTTGTCGATGTCGTTCAGGAAGTGCATCCATTCCATCGCCGTCCAGGTGCGCGCCGTCAGGTCGGCGGTGGCCTGCTCGCCCTTCAGCCAGGCGTCGCGCTGGGTATCGACGGCGGCGAAGCGCTGCGACACGACGCGCTTGGCGCTGGCTGGAATGCCGGCGCCGTACAACCACTCGTCCAGCTCCGCCTGCGTCATGATCTCCGGATGCTTGTCCAGCAGGTTGGCGCGCAGGTAGGCCAGGAACTGCTCGGTCGTGACGGACTGGAACGCGTGCTGGTCGAACCAGCCGCGCAGGAACGGATCGAACACCTCGCGGCCGGCACGCTGCTCCAGCGTGCGCAGGAACCAGGCGCCCTTCGGATAGGCCAGGCCTTCGTCCGTGTACGTGTCCGGGTTGACGTCCGGGTCGCGCGTCAGCAGTGCCTGTTTGGCGACGGGGATCTCCTTCAGCGACGCGATCGCCTCCTCCTGCTCGACCTGCAGGTTCATGTCCGCCACTTCGCTGCCGTACAGGCTTTCGATGACGCGCGTCGTCACGTAGGTGGTAAAGCCTTCGTTGAGCCACCAGTGCTTCCACGACGCGTTCGTGACGAGGTTGCCGGACCACGAGTGCGCCAGTTCATGCGCGATCAGGTCGTTCAGGCTGCGGTCGCCGGCGATCATCGTCGGCGTCAGGAACGTCATGCGCGGGTTTTCCATGCCGCCGATGGGGAACGACGGCGGCGCCACCAGCATGTCGTAACGGCCCCACCGGTAGGCGCCGTACAGCGATTCGGCGGCGGCGATCATCTTCTCCGTATCGGCCAGCTCGAACGCGGCAGCCTCGATGCGGCCCGGTTCCGCGTACACGGCCGAACGGGGCCCCAGGTTGCGCACCTGCAATTCGCC
Organism: Pseudoduganella chitinolytica; assembly: GCF_029028125.1. Lineage (GTDB taxonomy): Bacteria > Pseudomonadota > Gammaproteobacteria > Burkholderiales > Burkholderiaceae_D > Rugamonas > Rugamonas chitinolytica. Next base: position 5,406,202 of record NZ_CP119083.1, on the reverse strand, counting down.
GATTGCGATCGCCAGCAGGTACGACGGAATCGGCTGCGGCATGCGGAATGTCCAGCCGCCCTTGCCCGTGCCCTGTGGATCGTTCTCCGCGCTCATGACGACGCGCATGCCGTTCGGCGCCGCCACGCGGGCCGTGTAGGTGAAGCGCACCGCCGGCGTGTCCTGCACCGGCACCCACGAGCGGGCATCGATCGGCTGCGACTGGCTGAACATGAACGGACGCTTGCCGGACAACGTCTGCGTCGGCGTGAGCCACTGCAAGGCATTGGCCGTGGGCGCGGTGTGGTAGTAGATGCGGACCTTGTTCGGCTGGTTCTGCAACGAGATGCGCAGTGCCTGGCCCTTCTTCGGATCGGCCTTGTCGAGCATGTACGAAGCGGGCGCCCAGCCGCCGTTGGCGGTCTGCACCTGCACGCGCGCGATGCTCAGCTGCCTGGTGTCCAGCACCAGCGTGCGGGCGTTCTTGTCCAGCCAGTTCAAGGTCAGTTCGGCATAGCCGGCCAGCGTCTTGCGGCCGAAATCGGCCTTCAGGTCGAGGTGCAGCGCGGTGGTGCGCACTTCGTTGTAGCGGGCATAGCTCAGGGGATCCTGGGCAAACGCGGAGACGGGGCCGAGCAGCGCCAGCATGATGACGGAGCCTGCGGCGCGCAGTGTGAAGGGTGTTCGCATGAAGTCTCTTTCCTAATGACGTGGGCCGGGCCCGGGTCGCGGGCGGCGCGGTGAGAATAGCATACAAGAGCCATCCGGCAGTGTGGCCCGGACCGCTTATCGCCGAGCCGCCCGCCTGTTCCGCGATGGGTTCTGCTATGATGTGCGCGTTCTTGGGGAGTAGCCTCCTTCCGCCCTGGTGCGCGAAGAACCTGCGTCAACATGATCGGCCGTCTTGCGGCCGTGGTGCAGGTGGCCGAAAGGCTTGGCGAGACCAATGATCCACGGGCGGCCGCTAACGGGCCGGGGCTGCCCATGGGTCCTTGGTAAACGTCCGGCCCTTGCCATTCATTCGCCACCCTCATGGAAGCCTTCCTCGTCTCCACCGGTATCGTCGCCCTTGCTGAAATCGGCGACAAGACCCAGCTCCTCGCCTTTGTCCTTGCCACGCAGTTCCGTCGCCCGCTGCCCATCGTCTTCGGCATCTTCGTCGCCACGCTCGTCAACCATTTCTTCGCGGCCGCCGTGGGCAGCTGGATCACCGGCGTCATGGGCCCCGAAGTGCTGCGCTGGGTACTGGGCCTGGGCTTCCTCGCCATGGCCGCCTGGATCATGGTGCCCGACGAGATCGACGAGAACGAACCGCACACGAGCCGCTACGGCGTGTTCGCCGCCACCGTCATCGCCTTCTTCCTGGCCGAGATGGGCGACAAGACGCAGATCGCCACCGTGGCCCTGGCCGCCCGCTTCGAGCAGATCGTGCCTGTCGTCGTCGGTACCACGCTGGGCATGATGCTGGCGAACGTGCCGGCGGTCTATATCGGCAAGCGGGCCGCCACCGCCGTCAACCTGAAGCTGGTGCATGGGATTGCCGCGGTCATCTTTGTCGCGCTGGGCGTGGCGACGTTGCTGGGGGTCGGGCAGGCTGTGGGGTTGTAAGGTTGGGGTCTGACCCTCCGGGTCTGACCCCGAAGTCTGCGTGCGTTACGGTACCTTGAGTAAACTTCGGGGTCAGTCCCGCAGGGACAGACCCCGGTGCTTCATGGGGTGCCGACGCGCACTTCCACCGCATGCTCCCTGCCGTCGTCGACAAGCGCGATCACGCCGTCGGCAATGAAGTCGCCATCAACCACCACCGCCGCGGCGCCGCGCGTGACGCGCACCAGGTAGCGGCTGCTGCCGTAGCGGTAGCTCATGGTGAAGCCGTTCCAGCCGGCCGGCAGGCGCGGGGCGACGGCGAGGCGGTCGCCCATGCGCCGTACACCCAGCAGCGATTCCAGGATCAGCCGGTACATCCAGCCGGACGAGCCCGTGTACCAGCTCCAGCCGCCCCGCCCCACGTGCGGTTCGACCGCGTAGATGTCGGCCGTGACGACATACGGCTCCACCTTGTAGGTCGCGACGTTGTCGCTGTCGCTGGCATGCTGCACCGGATTGATCAGCCGCATCAGCTCCCACGCCTTGTCCGTATCGCCCAGCTGGGCGAACGCCATCACCGTCCAGATGGCGGCATGGGTGTACTGGCCGCCGTTCTCGCGCACGCCCGGCACGTAGCCGCGGATGTAGCCGGGGTTCAGGTCGGACTTGTCGAACGGTGGGTCGAGCAGCTGGATCAGGCCGAAATCGCGCCGCACCAGGCGCCGATCGACCTGCGCCATTGCCTGGCGCGAGCGCTCCGGATCGGCGGCGCCGGACAGGACGCCCCAGCTCTGCGAGATCGAATCGATCTGGCACTCGGGGTTCTCTTGCGATCCCAGCGGCGTGCCGTCGTCGAACCAGGCGCGCCGGTACCAATCGCCATCCCACGCATGCTGTTCGACGTTGGCGGCCAGCTTGTCGGCTTCGCTGCGGCATTCGGCCGCGAACGCCGCGTCGCCGCGTCCTTCGGCCAACGGCGCGAAGCGGCGCAGCACCTCGATCAGGAACCATGCCAGCCATACGCTCTCGCCCTTGCCTTCGGCGCCTACTTTATCCATGCCGTCGTTCCAGTCGCAGGAACCGATCAGCGGCAGGCCGTGCTCGCCGAAGCGCAGTCCATGGCGGATGGCACGCACGCAGTGCTCGTACAGGTCGCCCGCCTGCGCCGAGCGCGCCGGCAAGTCGTAGTACGAATCCTCCTCCGGCTTGACGGGGCGCCCTTCCAGGTAGTGCGCCGGCTCGTCCAGCACGGCCGCATCGCCCGTCACCTCCACGTAGCGGCTGGCCGCGAGGGCCAGCCACAGGTAATCGTCCGAACAATGCGTGCGCACGCCGCGATCGGCCGGCGGGTGCCACCAGTGCTGCACGTCGCCCTCCACGAACTGGTGCGTGGCGCACAGCAGCAGGTGCTCGCGCAGCAGGTGCGGCTCGGTGTGCACCAGCGCCATCGCGTCCTGCAGCTGGTCGCGGAACCCGAACGCGCCGCCGGACTGGTAGTAACCGCTGCGGGCCCACAGGCGGCAGGCGATGGTCTGGTACATCAGCCAGCCGTTGGCGATGACGTCGAGCGCCGGATCGGGCGTCGCGACCTGCACCGCCGACAAGGTGGTGCCCCAATGCGCCCGCACAGCCGCCAGCGCTTCCTGCGCGGCCGCGGCGCCGCCGTGCTTCTGCACCATCGTCGTCGCATCGGCGTTGCGCCGGCCGCCCAGGCCCAGCACGAAGACGATCTCGCGTTCCTGGCCGGGCTGCAGGTCGAACGGCACCTGGATCGCCGCGCAGCTGTCCAGCCCCGTGCCGACCTTGCCGGACAGGCGCTGGCGCCCCAGCGCCGCCGGGCTGTCCAGGGTGCCATTGCGGCCGATGAACTCGGTGCGGTCACCCGTCACGGTGCGCGTGGTCGTATCGGCATTGAAGAACGCCACCCGGCCGGAGAACTCCGTGTTGTAGGCATTGCGGGCCAGCAGCGCGCCGCTGACGGGATCGACCTCGGTGACGATGTGCATGCCCGACTTCGAGCGCATCTCGCCCAGCACCCATTCGACGTAGCCCGTCGCGCTCAAGCGGCGCGGCACCGGCGAGTCATTGCGCACCTTGAGGACCGTGTAGCGCAGCGGCGCATCCTGGGCGACGTAGGTCGTCAGGGTGGACGCGATGCCCGCCTCGGTGTGCTCGAACGTGCTGTAGCCGAAGCCGTGGCGCGTGACGTAGTCGCCGGCACCCCGCGCCGGCAGCGGCGTGGGCGACCAGAAGTGGCCGCTGGCCTCGTCGCGCAGGTAGAACGCTTCGCCGCTGGCATCGGTGATCGGGTCGTTGTGCCATGGCGTCAGGCGGAATTCATGCGCGTTCTCGTGCCACGTGTAGGCCTGGCCGCTTTCGGAAATGACGCTGCCGAACTGCGGGTTGGCCAGCACGTTCGACCAGGGTGCCGGCGTGCGCCGGCCCGGTCCAGTGACGATCACGTACTCGCGCCCGTCCGGCGTGAAGCCGCCGATGCCGTTGGCGAGGATCAGGTCGTGCGGCACGTGCGTGACGGGGCCGGCGTCGTCATACTCGCCGCGGTTGTCCGCCAGCAGCGGCGGCATGCGCAGCGGCGGCGGGCCGGCCCGCTTGACCTGCTCGGCCAGCGAGCCGCGGCCGTCGCCGACGATGACGCGCGCCACCGTCTGCAGCAGGATGCGGTCCTCCGGCGAGATCTGCTCGAGCGGGCGCACGAAGATGCCGCCGGGGCGGTCGATCGACTGCGCCTCGATGCCCGATGCGATCAGGCCCATGATCTGGTCGTGCAGCGCCTGGCGGTAGCCGGACGTGTCCTCGTACCAGATCACCAGGTCCACCACCAGCCCTTTCAGGCGCCAGTAGGCATGCGCCTGGACCATCTGGCGCGCCAGCTCGATATTGTCCGCATCCTTCACCTGCAGCAGCACGATCGGCAGGTCGCCCGAGATCGCATATGGCCAGAGGCCGGACTGGCCGCGCTGGTTGCGGATCAATACCGCCGGCTCGGCCCGCAGCGTCGCATTCGGATAGATCACGTGGTTGGCCAGGCGACTGTACAGCTGGCCGTCCGCCTCGCTGGCGTTCAACTGGCGCAGCACCACCTGGCTGTGCGTCCAGGCCAGCTCGAACACGCGGTCGGCCATGTGGCGGTCCTGGTACTTGTCGATCAGCGACTGGGCCGCCTCGCGCGTATCGGCCATGCCGGTCGCGATGTCCACGGTCGCGACCTGGTCGGGCTGCAGCACGATGCGGTAGCGGATCGCCACGACGGGGTCCAGCACCGACCCGTGCCCGCCGGCCAGCGCGCCCGGCTCGAGCAACGCACGCGGCGCCTGCACCGAGTTGCCGCGGCCGATGAAGTGGGCCCGGTCCGTTTCGTACGACACCTCGACCACCTTGGCGTCGTGCACCGTCATCACGTGCAGCAGGAACGGCGTGTGCTCGCCCTTGCTGCGCGGGCGGCGGGTGCACAGGATCGCGCTTTCGTCCGGCACGATCTCGGTCTGCACGAACAGCTTGGAGAACGCCGGGTGCGCGGCATCGGCCGCCGCCGGCGCGATCGTCACCTCGGCAAAGCTGGTCAGCTCGATGGTGCGCTGGCGGTCCGACTTATTGGTCACGCGGATGCGGCGCATCTCGATATCGTCTTCCGGCGACACGACGATCTCCGTGTACAGGTCGATGCCATGGTCGCTGCGCCGGACCTCGGCCCGCCCTTCGGAGTAGATCACCTCGTAGCGCTCCGGTTCGGCCAGCGTGGGCTGGTACGTATTGGACCAGAAGCGGCCGCTGTCGACGTCGCGCACGTAGCAGAAGTTGCCCCAGTTGTCGCGCGTGCTGTCCTCGCGCCAGCGCGTCACCATCAGGTCCTTCCAGCGGCTCGAGCTGCCGCCGGCTGCCGTCACCATCACGTGATAGCGGCCATTCGACAGCAGCTGGGTCTCCGGCACCGCCGTATCGGGCCTGGTCAGGATCCGCATCGGGCTGGCCTGTTCCTGCGCGGCCGCCTCGCGCAGGGCCGGCGCCTGCCCGCCGCTGCTGGCGTAGAACGCGCCCACGCGGGGGCTGCGTTCCTGCAGCATCAGCAGGGCCGACTGCAGCATCGGGTCGGACTCGAAGCGGCGCTGCATCGGCCGGTCGTGCAGCAGGTACGACAACGACAAGAGGCCCATGCCCTGGTGGTGCACCATGAACGACTTGACGATGACGAACGCCTGGCCGCGCGGCAGGCGCGCCGGCGTGTAGTCGACCGCCTCGTAGAAGCCGTAGCGGCCCATGAAGCCCAGTTCCGCCATGCGTGCCAGGTTGGCGCAAGCCGCTTCGGGATCCACCATCAGGCCCATCATCGTCGCGTACGGCGCGATCACGAGATCGTCGGCCAGGCCGCGCTTCATGCCCGTGCCGGGCACGCCGAAGGCGCGGTACTGGTAGTTCATCGCCGCGTCCACCGTCGTGTAGCCCGATTCGGAAATCCCCCACGGCACGTTGCGCTGGCGGCCGTACTCGATCTGCGCCGCGACCACCGAACGGTAGGTCTGGTCCAGCAGCGTATGCGGATAGGTCGGCATCACCAGCAGCGGCATCAGGTACTCGAACATCGAACCGCTCCACGACAGCAGCACGGGCTGGCCGTGCACGATGGCAAGCTGCCGGCCCAGCGCGAACCAGTGCTCCTGCGGCAGCTGGCCCTGGGCGATGGCGACGAAGCTGGCCAGGCGCGCCTCGGAAGCCAGCAAATCGTAGTAGCTCGCATCGAGCCGCCGCTCGCTGACGTTGTAGCCGATCGCCAGCAGCTTGGTGGTGCGGTTGAACAGGAAGCCGTAGTCCAGCTGGGCGAACTCGCGCGCCTGCGCCGCCAGTGCCTGCAAGGTCGCCAGCCGCTCGCGGGCCGCCGCCGCCCCCTGCTCGACCAGCACGGACAGGTGCTGGCGCCGCTCGCGCTCCCCCGGCGCCAGGTCCGACAGCGCGGCACCGGCCAGCGGGTAGCCCGCCAGTTCGCGCAGCGTGGGAATACGCAGCAGGCTGGCGTCGAACACGTTGCCCGCCTCGGCGCCCGTCCACGGCGCCAGCAGGTTGACTTCGTCCAGCGCCGCATGGCATTGGGCGGCCAGCGCGGCGGCCCACTGGCGCACCTCGTCGGCGCCCGTCGCCAGGAACGCATCCGCAGCCGCCGTGGCTTCCATCAGCCAGGCCCGCAGTTGCACCAGGTTGGCCGGGGAGCGCGGCTGCGCCGGCGCCAGCGTCTCGCGCAACGCCGCCAGTTGCTCGGGCGCGATGCCGGCGGCGGTGGCCTCGTCGGCCAGGATGCGGTACGTCGTCGCCAGGCCGTCCACCAGTTGCGGTCCCAGGATGGGCTGGTCCGCCAGGCCCAGCAGGCCGGCCTGCAACGTCAGCAGGTGGCCGGCCAGGTTGCCGCTGTCGACGGTGGAGACGTACATCGGCAGCAGCGGCTTGGTGGACTGTGTGTCGTACCAGTTGTAGAAGTGGCCCTGGTAGCGCTCCATCGTGCCCATCGTGCGCAGCGTGCCTGCGGTACGGCCGATCAGCTGCTGCACCGTGACGTAGCCGAAATCGTAGGCCGTCAGGTTGGCCAGCAGCGCCATGCCGATATTGGTGGGCGACGTGCGGTGCGCGATGACGGTGCCGGGGTGCTCCTGCACGTTATCGGGCGGCAGCCAATGGTCGTCCGGTCCCACGAACGTGTCGAACCAGGCCCACGTCTTGCGCGCCAGGGTGTGCAGGAACTGGCGCTGCTCGGGCGCCAGCTGCGCCTGCAGCGGCTCGATCGGCCGGCTGATCCACCAGGCGACCAGCGGCGCGACAAACCATGCGACGAGGAAGATCGCCGCGGCCTCGAAAGCCTGGATGCGCGTGACGGCCAGGGCGGCGCCGGCGGCCAGCGCCAGCGCGGGCGAGATCCACATCGTGCGCCACGACGCGGCCAGGCCACCGTTGGAGCGGGCCAGCGCCGAAGCGCGCCACTCCAGCAGATTGCGGCGCGACACCAGCATGCGCCACAGCGTGCGGGCGATGGCATCGAGGCTGAACCAGGCTTCGTATGGCAGGAATACCAGCATCAGGATGCCGTGGGCGAAATGCAGGCCGCTGCGGCGCAGGGAGTTCGGCACGTGCTGGCGCCACAGCGTGTCGGGCGCCTTGTGCGCCAGGTCGTACAGCGCCGCGGCCAGCGCCGGCACGAAGATAATGGCCAGCACGGCCCCGGTCCAGAACCACGGGTGCGGCAAGGCGGCGAAGGCCAGCAGCAGCGCCAGGGTCAGCACGGGTGCGACCAGGCTGCGGCGCAGGTTGTCGAACAGCTTCCAGCGCGACAGCGCCGACAGCGGATTGCGTTCGCGCGTGCCGGCGCCCGTGCGCACGCGCCCGGCCAGCCAGCCGGCCAGTTGCCAGTCGCCGCGGATCCAGCGCTGGCGCCGCGTCACGTCGTCGCGGTAGCGCTGCGGATACTGCTCGTACAGCTGCGCGTCCGACAGCAGGCCGGCACGCAGGTAGCAGCCTTCCAGCAGGTCGTGGCTGAGGATGCGGTTTTCCGGGAAGCGCTCGCCCAGCACCTGCTCGAACACGTCCACGTCGTAGATGCCCTTGCCGATGAAGGAGCCTTCCGCGAACACGTCCTGGTAGACGTCGGACACGGTGCGGGTGTACGGGTCGATGCCTGGCTCGCCGCCGCACAGCTTCTCGTACAGCGACGCATTGGCGCTGGGCAGGCTGACCGACACGCGCGGCTGCAGGATGCCGTAGCCCTCGACGACGCGGTTGCGCCGCGCATCGATGCGGGGCTGGTTCAGCGGATGGCGCATCGTGGCGACGAACTGGCGGGCCGAGTCGCGCGCCAGCTGGGTATCCGAATCGAGCGTGATGACGTATTTGATCGTGTGCAGCTGCGCCGTCTCGCCGACGACGAGCATGAAGCGCTCGCGCGCGCCGCCGCGCAGGAAGCGGTTCAGCTCCCCCAGCTTGCCGCGCTTGCGCTCGTAGCCGATCCAGCCGCCCTCGCCCGCGTTGTAGGTGCGGGGGCGGTGCAGCAGCAGGAACGGCCCGCCGTCGCCCTCGTCGTAGCGGTGATTCAGCTCCTCAATGCGCTGGCGGGCCCGCGCCAGCAGCGCCGCATCGGTGGGCAGCGTCTCGCTGGCGGCGTCGTTGAAGTCGGACAGCAGGCAGAAACGCAGGTTCGGATCGCGGTTGGCCAGGAAGCGCACTTCCAGCTGCTCGCACAGTTCGTCGATGTTGGCGGCGCTGTACAGGAGCGAGGGCACCACGACCAGCGCACGCGCGTCGGACGGGATGCCTTCCTTGAAATCGAGCCGGGGCAGCGGGTTCGGCCGCACCATCAACGTGGCCACCCAGTTCACCAGCGCCAACGCCAGCTGGCTGCTGCCCATCAGGCCCAGCACCGCCAGCACCACCAGCGCCCAGCCCTGCACGCCATCGCGCACGGCCCGTTCCAGCATCAGCGCCGTCAGCACGACGGACAGCACGGCGGTGCCGCCCAGGTACGACGTCAACGGCGCGGCCCGCAACGTCTGGCGCAGCGCCTGGGCGGGCGTGCGGCGCATGCCGGCCTGCCGCTCCAGCAGCACGACGCCCTTGCCGATCAGGTAGAAGCCCACGTGGCCATGGCGTGCATCGTCGCTGCCCGCATGGGCGCGCGCCAGGTCCACCGCCTGCCGGGCCACGTCGGCCTCGGACAGCTTGCTGCGCCGGGCGATCTTCTCGATCACGTGGCGGTACTGGTCGCGCGTGGCGAAGTCCATCGTGCCGTACACGCTGGCGGGATCGGTGCGCAGGATGTGTTCGACCTTGCTCATCGTCTCGACGAACTCCTGCCAGTCCATCGTGCCGAGGAAGCGCAGGCTGCCGATGCTGTTGGCGATCGAGACCTGTTCGGCGGCCTGCTGGCCGATCTCGGCCTGGATCTGCTGCTCGATGGTCTGGCCGGCGTCCGCCAGGCGGTACGTCACCCACGTCAGCGCCAGCGTCAGCGCGGGGCTCTGCCCCTGCAGGCGGCGCGACAGTTCGGCCACGAAGGCGCTGGTGACGGGCGGGTTGGAGCGGGCCATGTCGGCCACGACGAGGATCAGGCCACTGGGGTTCTTGTCGGCCACGTCGACCATCTGGTCGGCCCAGCTGTTGGCGAGGTCGCGCTGGAAGCGGTTGTCCGCGACGCGGGCGGCCGCGCGGCGCAGGTTCTCCAGCAGCGCCAGGCGCAGCATGATGGGAATGGCCCACAGCTCGCCCAGGGTCAACGGCGCCACTTCCTGGTAGGCCTCGACGAAGCGGCACAGGCTCTCCGGATCGACGCGGCCGTCGCCGTGGGCGATCACCTCCAGCGCCAGCCGGTACACCCGCGGGGTGTCGCTATCCGAGGCCAGCCGCGGCAGTTCCTTGCTGTAGTCCTTCGGCAGGTGGCGCCGCGCGATGCGCACCTGCTCTTCGATCAGGTAGTAATTATCGAGCAGCCATTCCGAGGCGGGCGTCACCTGGCGGCCCTCGCGCACGGCCGTCGTCAGTCCCTCGATCGTCGTGCGCAGGACGGTTGCGTTGGCTGTCAGCCGGGCCAGCAGGCGGTCGGGACCGCCCTTGCCGCTCAGCCGGTGCGACGTCGCCAGCGCACGGCCGTGGTTGGCCATCTGCTGCGCACTGAACAGCTCGGCGCGCAGCGGCAGGTCATCTTCGGCGGGAGTGTCGGGGAGCGTCTCGTTCAACTTGGCCTCGCTTACGCAACTGACAGTATGTGACAGTCGATGTTAGGCGGGCGCAGGGGACGCCACTGTACGCCAGCGTACATATAGCCGGAAAGAAATATAAAAGATGCAACCCGGCCGTTACCTGGTGGGCAGCCAGCCCGGCTTGGTATCCACGTACAGTTCGCGTTCGACGGGGCCATCGTATGCCGGCTCCAGCGTGCCCAGGGTGACCGCGATGCGGTCCGGCGATTAGGTGCTGCGCCAGTACAGCGTCGAGCCGCACACGCGGCAGAAGCCGCGCCGGCCGTCGTCCGACGACGCGTATTCCGTCACCAGTTCCCCGCCGCGCTCGATGACGAAACCGGCGCTATCGACATTGGCATAGGTGCCGGCCGCCGCGCCATGCTGCTTCTGGCACATGGTGCAGTAGCAGTGGCTGCTGTAGTGGACGGGCCCGGCGGCCCGGTAGACGATGCCGCCGCACAGGCAGCTGCCGTGGAGTTGCTGGTCGCTCATGTCGCCTCCTGTCCTGACGAATGACGACAATAACAAAAAACCCGGGACGGACCCGGGTTTCCAGGCAATGTTGCAAAAAAAATTGGAGGCTGTCCCCGATTTTGCAGCACAAAAAAAGGCGGCCCTGGGGCCGCCTGAAAGGCAAAACTACTACGAGGATCGTCAGGCGGCCAGGGCGACGCCGCCGGCCAGGTGGTAGGCGCGGCGGTAGCCATGGCGGCGCAGGCATTCGGCGGCGCGGGCGCTGCGGTTGCCGCTGCGGCAGACAAAGACCAGCGGCGCGCCGTCGCCCCGGCCCAACCAGGCGGGCAGGTGCGCGGCGAACCGGCTCAGGGGAACGCTGACGGCATGCAGGCCCGCGACACCGCCCGCCGCGTGCTCGTACGCCTCGCGCACGTCCACCAGCAGCGCATCCGGATGGGCGCGCAGCAGCGCGTCGAGCGCCGGCCCATCCAGATGCATGTCCGCAGTCGCGGATGCGTCCTGGCCAGCCAGCGCCACGCGCAGGCTGGTACAACACGCACTTTGCTCATCACGGCCGGGGCACAGCAGCGTGTCCGGCGGCAGCAGGGATGCCAGGGAGGCCGGGTCGGCACAACCGGAAAACGCGTGCGACGGGGTGCCGTCGGCGTGGCCCAGCACATAGCACACGCTGTCCGGCCCCAGCGCGAGCCGGCGCAGCGGGCGGGCGCCCAGCATCAGCACGTCGCCCTCGACCGGCCACGTGGCGCCGTCGCGGGTGGACAGCCGCGCCGCCAGCCGGTAACCGTGGCTGCCCAGCAGCGTCTCGACGCGCGCCGCCAGCGCCGCCTGGGGGTCGATCAGCACGCAGACACGGCTGGCGGCGTCGCACAGGAGCCACGTATGCGTGCCGGCGACCGACAGTTGCAGTGGACCGTCCAGCGCCACCGTGCCCGTCGTGCCGTCGGCGACGACGCCAGCACGGCGCAGCGCGTCACCACAGCGGACGAGGCGCTCGCAGGCCGCGGCAATCGTCGCGGCATCGGTGGCCGGACCGAACGACAGTCGCACGGCGCTGCTGCTGCGCCATGCGGACAGGCCCATCGCTTCCAGCACGTAGCTGGGCGCGGCCTTGGCGGCGGAACAGGCACTGCCGGCGGAAACACGGATGCCGGCGGCGTCGAACACGTCCAGCAGCTCCTTGCTGGACAGGCCCGGCACGGAGAAATTGATCGTGGTGGGCAGCGCCTTGTCGAACGGCGTATTGAAGACGATGCCCGGCAGCGCCTCGCGCAGGCTGGCGGCCACCCGGTCACGCAACATCGCCAGCTCGACCGGCGTGCGGAACGTGCCGCCCTCCTCCAAAGCGGCCAGCACGGCACCCAGCGCGGCAATGCCCGCCATGTTTTCCGTGCCGGAGCGCTGCGCGCCTTCCTGGCCGCCGCCCATCATCAAAGGCGTGAACGGGGTACCGGCGCGCACATACAGCATGCCGATGCCCTTGGGCGCGTACAGCTTGTGGCCGGAAAACGGCGCGTAGTCGATGCGGGTGGCCGCCAGCGCCAGCGGCAGCTTGCCCAGCGCCTGCACGCAGTCGACCAGCCACAGCGCCGGGCTGCCGTCGAGCGCGGCGGCAATGCCGTCCAGGTCGGAGATGACGCCCGTTTCATTGTTGGCGGCCATCGTGCAGACGAACGCGGCATCCGGCGCCACGGCGCGCAGCGCGGCCAGGTCATGGCGCCCGTCGGCATCGACAGGCAGGCGGTGCAAGGTCAGGTTCAATCCCAGCAGGCGGTTCCAGTGCGCCAGGCTTTCCGGCACGGCCTTGTGCTCGGTGGCGCCGTAGACGAGCAAGTTGCCCGTCGGGAGGCCGGCGGCGCGCCGTTCGCGAATGGCGCACAGCGCCGACAGCACCGCTGTCTGGATGCCTTCGGTGGCGCCGCTGTTGAACATCAGGCGGCCGTCACCACTGCCCAGCACACGGCGCGCGCGGGCGCGTACCTCGTCCAGCAGGGCCTTGGCCTTCAGGCCGGTCGCGTGGCTGCTGCTGGGATTGCCATAACAAAGCTCCATGGCCCGCACGGCCGCATGCAGCGCCGCTGGCAGCACGGCGGTCGTGGCATTGCCATCGAGATAGATTTCGGTCGTCATGCGGATAGGATAATTGTTATGACCGGAGAATTTGTCCTAAAATGACTCGAATCAAGGCCAACAACAGCACATACATTCCGCTTTTATGACAGCGCCAGCATGAACCATCTCGACAAGTTCGATTACGCCATCCTGGGCGCCCTGCAGGTGGACGGCACGCTGTCCGTGGCCGAGCTGGCCGAGCGGGTCGGATTGACCAGCACGCCATGCTGGAAGCGGCTGAAACGGCTGGAGGAGCAAGGCTACCTGGACAGCCGCGTCGCCATCGTCAACCGCCAGAAGACGGGCCTGCCGGTGACGGTCTTCGTCAGCGTGCGCACCAGCCAGCATGACGAGAAATGGCTGCAACGCTTCGCCGCCGCCGTGATCGCGCTGCCCGAAGTGCTGGAATTCCACCGCATGAGCGGCGACGTCGATTACCTGCTGAAGGTCGTCACGACGGACATCGCCGGCTACGACCGCTTCTACAAGAAACTGATCCGCACCGCCAACCTGACCGGCGTGTCGTCCGCGTTCTCGATGGAGCAGATCAAGTACACGACGGCGTTGCCGCTCGACCTGGTCGCCCACGGAACGAGCCCCAGCTAGCCCTGCAGCGGTGGCTCAGCCGTGGGATAATGGAAAGATGCTTCCCAAATCTTTCTTTACCGCATTCGTCCCGGCGGCAGGGACGGCCAGCGCGGCCGAACGATTGCGCGCCTGTGGCGGCGCGCTGCTGGGCCTGTTGGTTACCGGCGTGGCCGCCCACCTGCTGCTGGGGCGGATGCCGTCTGGCTCGTCGCGCCGATGGGTGCTTCCTCCGTCCTGTTGTTCTGCCTCCCGGCCAGTCCGCTGGCGCAGCCGTGGTCCGTCGTCGGTGGCAACGTCATCTCGGCACTGGTGGGCGCGGCCTGCGTGCGCTGGCTCGGCCATGCGCTGCCCTTGCCTGCCCTGGCGGCGCTGGCGACGGCGCTGGCGATCGGCGCCATGTTCAGCCTGCGCTGCCTGCACCCGCCCGGCGGCGCCGCCGCGCTGACGTCCGTCATCGGCGGCCCGGCGGTCCATGCGGCCGGGTTCGGCTTCGCTTTCGGCCCCGTGCTGACCGATTCGCTGCTGCTGGTGGCCGCCGCGATCGTGTACAACAACCTGACGGGCCGGCGCTACCCGCACAGCCAGGTGCTGGCCCATCCGAATCCCCACGCAACGAAAGATGCAGTCCCGACCGTGCGCCTGGGCTTCCAGCCGCAGGACCTGGATGACGTGCTGAAGCGCTACGGCCAGGTGCTCGACATCAGCCGCGACGACCTCGAAGCGCTGTTCCTGCAAACGGAGTTGCGCGCCTACCAACGCCGCTTTGGCGTGATCAGCTGCGGCGACATCATGTCGAAGGACGTCATCACGGCGGAATTCGGCACCAGCCTTGTTACGGCCTGGCGCGACATGCGCAGCCACCGTATCGCAGCGGTACCCGTGCTCAATCCCGCGCGGCGGGTGATCGGCATGGTCACGCAAGGCGACTTCCTGCAGCACAGCGGTTTGGACGATTACCGCTCGATGCGCGAGCGCTTGCTGGAGTTCCTGCGGCCCAGCGGGAGGTCCCATTCGGAGAAGGCCGAGGTGGTGGGGCAGATCATGACGCCACGCCCCAAGGTGGCACGCATCGACACGCCGATCGTCGACCTGGTGCCGCTGATGGCCGATGCCGGGCTGCACCACGTCCCCGTGGTGGACCATGAGGACCGGTTTGCCGGCATCGTCACGCAATCGGACGTGGTGGCGGCACTGTACGAGCACCGCCTTGCCGAGGCGGCGCCGGCAGCGGCGTCCGCCTGAGCTGGCAACGGCGTCAGGCCGGTTGCGAGAACGCCTCGGCGCGGCGGGGGCGGCGGGACATGCGCAGGGCCGTCAACAGCCCGCCAATGGCCAGCAAGGCCCAGCCCGCTGGCTCGGGAGCCTGGCGCGGTGACACCGGCTGCGCAGCCTTGGCGGCGGGAGCATTCGTTGCGGAAGCGGGGACGGCGGCGGCAGGCAGCGCCAGCGTGGCGGCCAGGACGGCCGCGACGGTCAAAAATTTCATTGTCATTCCTGTTCTTGTTGGGACATCGTGTTGCAAGACTGCGCAACGGCAGCGACGCGGCATGATAGCAATCTTTCCCGTTGAACAATGTAAGGAAGACAAAACTTTACATATTTCCGTACCGTAAAGGCAACATCTTGGCTGCTGGCCGCCGATCGCTTATGCTGTCGCGCTTGTTTCCAACCCATACAGAAACGGAATTCGCATGAAATCTCTCCGCGTCACACTGTGCGCCGCCGCGCTGCTGCTGGCATTCGGTCCTGTCCAGGCGACCACGCCGGCCCCGGCCAAGGGTAAGGTCTCGGCCGCCGTCGCGGACGCCGCCGGCAAGCGCTTCCTGCAGCTGGCCGACGAGTACTACGATGCCCTCGCCCGCTTCGAGCCGGTCGCGGCCACGCAGAATGGCGACAACCGTTTCGACGACCGGATCGGCATGGCGATCGCGCCTGCCGAGCAGGCCCGCCAGTACGCTCGCTACCGCCGGTTCCAGCAGCGCCTGAACGCCATCGACCGCCGCGCGCTGGTGCGCAGCGACCAGATCAACTACGACGTGCTGGCCTTCGAATTGAAAACGCTGCTGTCGTTCGAGCCCTATCCGGGCCACCTGCTGCCGATCAGCCAGATGGACAGCTTGCCGATCACGCTGGCCAACTTCGCCGGCGGCGAGGCATCGCAGCCGCTGGGCACGGTCAAGCAGTACGAAGCCTACCTGAACCGCCTGGCGCAGCTGCCGGCATGGATCGACCAGGCCATCGTCAACATGAAGGAAGGCATGCGCCAGGGCGTCACGCATCCCAAGGCGATCATGCAGTCCGCCCTGCCCCAGTTCCAGAAACTGGTCAGCGCCACGCCCGAGCAGAGCATCTATTACACGCCGATCGCCAAGCTGCCGGCCACCTTCTCGCCGGCCGACAAGGCCCGCCTGACGGCGGCCTACCGCAAGACGATCGGCACGAACCTGATGCCGGCGCTGGCGCGCCTGGCCACGTTCCTGGAGCAGCAGTACGTGCCGGCCTGCCGCACGTCGACCGGCCTGGCGGACGTGCCGAACGGTCCCGCCTGGTACAAGGTGCGCGTGGCCGACTCCACCACGACGGACCTGACGCCCGAGCAGATCCACGCGATCGGCCTGAAGGAAGTGGCGCGCATCCAGGGCGAATTCGCCCGGCTGGGTCCCAAGCTGGGTTATGACGGCCCGCCGGCCGGCCTGCCCGTCTGGGTCTCGCAGCAGCCCCGCTTCTTCCCGTTCAAGACGGAAGAGCAGGTGCAGGCGGAATACCACAAGCTGAACGACCTGCTGGACACCAAGCTGCCGGCGATGTTCACCTTGCTGCCGAAAGCCAAGCTGGACCTGCGCCTGGAACCGGAGCTGAGCCGCGACACGGCATCGGACCATTACACGGCCCCGGCCGCCGACGGTTCGCGTCCCGGCGTGTTCTGGTCGGTGGTGACGGACCCAAAGAAATACGGCAGCACGGGCATGACGACGCTGTTCCTGCATGAAGGCAAGCCGGGCCACCACTTCCACATCGCGCTGATGCAGGAGCTGGGCCTGCCGAACTTCCGCAAGTTCGGCGGCAACACGGCATTTACGGAAGGCTGGGCACTGTATGCGGAAACGCTGGGCCGCGAGATGGGCCTGTTCGAGGACCCGGCACAGTACTTCGGCCACCTGAGCGACGAGCTGCTGCGCGCCACCCGCCTGGTCGTCGACACCGGCATGCATGCAAAAGGCTGGACGCGCGAGCAGACCATCCAGTACATGAAGGACACGCTGGGCTATGACGCGGTGGCGAAAAGCGAAACGGAACGCTACATGGCGTGGCCGGGGCAGGCGCTGGCGTACAAGATCGGCGCGCTGAAGATCATGGAACTGCGCCAGCGCGCGCAGGCCGAGCTGGGGAACAAGTTCAGCCTGCCGGCATTCCACGAACAGGTGCTGGGCGACGGCACCCTACCGCTCAGCCTGCTCGAGGCCAAGATCGACCACTGGATCGTGCAGCAGAAGGCGGCCGCGCGCTAAAGGTAGAAGCCGCCCAAGCCCACCATTGCTGTTGCGGCGCCCAGCGACACCAGCGTCAACGCGACCCAGCCGGCAATGCCGCCCAGCAGCGCCGGCCACCACCTGCGGCGGCGGTAGTCGTCGCCCGTGGTGGCCCGCACGTAGCGGCAGTGTTCGCGTGCGGGAAAGCCCACCCACGTCGCCGTCAGCGCGACGGTGGCAACGAGAGGCAAATGCCGCGCGTACCTCTCGAACAGCGCGGCCATCACCCCCGCCAGCAGGATCGCGAGGATGACGAGCCAGCCCCAGCGGCGGGCGGCGACGGCCTTGTCGGGTCGCCCCAGCGCATGCCAGTTCGCCGCATGCAGCCAGGCCCCGAATGCCGGTGAAAACAACAGGCTCCAGCCGGCGGCGGCCCAAGGGTTCCACAATTTGCACCTGTCCTGCTTCATGGTATCTCCGAAGTGGAGTAATCTTCAGTGTACCCTGCAAGCCGGCCACGAAGTTGCCCGTAAACAACTCAGGCGACCGGGACCGATCATTTCATTGCATAGCGCTTGATGCGCTTGATGACCAGTTCCGGTAAGGCTGTGATCTGCTTGGCATGGTTGGCGAAAACGAGCTGCTGGCGGCCGACCGAGACAGGCACGCCGTTGGCATAGAAGCGGAATTCCAGCCAGAAGGAGCAACGCTTGACGTCGTACGCATTGACTTCGCACGAGATTTCCTGGAACGGGAAGGTCTCGACCAGGTAGTCCTGCTGCGCATGCTTGGTGATGAACACGCCTTCCTGCTGCAGCATGTCGCGCGAGATGCATTCGTAGAACCATTTCTCGCGGCAGATGCCTTGCCATTCGAAATAGCGGGCGAAGTAGGTATTCCCGTAGGCATTCGAATCTTTCAGGTAGATCGACAGCTGGTGGTGGAACGTCAATTCGGCGCTGGTGCTGGCATTGTGGCTTGCGGTGTTGCTGGCATCGTTCGCTACGTTGGCGTGCATGAACATGAATTGCTCCCTAGGATTGGTAGCCGTCCGGCTCTGGGGTCCGGTGGCGTACGGCATCAGTTGCCGAACACCTCTACTTTTTTCCTAAATGCATGTGGCACTTTTGATTTAACGCAACTCCGGGTTGAGTAGGGCCAACATCGCAGGGACATCGCCACTTTCCGTTGTTAAGATCGCTTGCCTGCTTCGGTTTCGTTACTCTGGCGAGAGGATTGCATGTATTCCATTCTGCCGGGCCTGGTGTCGTTGCTCTTCATTGGCTACGGTGCCTATGTGCTCAATTCGCGCGGTGTGAGCCGCATCAGCATGACCTTTTTCCTGGTCTGCTTCACGACGTTCAGCTGGCAGGCCGCCTGGGCGGTGCTGTTCCAGGTGGACGATCCCGCGCTGGCACTGGACATCGCCCGGCTGGGCTACCTGCCCATCCTGTTCCTGCCCACCACGCTGTACCACTTCATCACGGAGCTGACGGGCCATCGCAGCGAGAAGCCCCTGGTGTATGGCAGCTACGCGCTGGCCGGGGCGCTGGCCGTGATGATCGCGACCACCGACTGGTTCATCGCCGGCATGCACACTTTCTTCTTCGGCCATTATCCGCAGGCCGGCTGGCTGCATCCGCTGCACCTGGTACAGACGGTCGTTGTCGTCACGCGCGGCCTGTACCTGCTGTACCGCCGCCAGCAGGTCGCGGTATCAACGGAAAAGGCCCGGCTGCGTTATTGCCTCGTCAGTATCCTCATCTATTTCGGGGCCGTCGTGGATTACCTGTGCAACTACGGCGTGGAGCTCTATCCGCCGGGTGTGATCTTCATCGCCACCAGCCTCGGCCTGATTGCCCAGGCCATGGTGCGGCACAACCTGCTGGCCGACCCCATCGCCACGGCTGCCAGCATCGCGCACGAGGTGCGCACGCCGCTGGCCACGATCCGCAGCCAGTCGCGGGTGCTGGCGCGCAGCCTGCCCGAGCTGATTGCCGGCTACAAGCGCTCCGAGGCCCCGGGATTGAACGCGCAGCAACTGGAATACCTGGGCGAGATCGCCCAGCACATCGAGGCCGAAGTGTCACGCTCGAATTTTATTGTCGATATGTTGCTGGCGTCGGCCCGCGCCGGCTCACTGCAGCGCGACGGCTTTGCCGTCCATTCCGTCAAGCGCTGCGTGGACGAAGCGCTGGCCTGCTATCCGTTCTCGGAACGGGAACGCGAACGCGTCAGCGTATCGATCCGCGACGATTTCCGCTTCTTCGGTTCCGATACGCTGCTGGTCTACGTGCTGTACAACCTGCTGAAAAACGCGCTGCAGGCCGTCAAGGGCGCAGGACGGGGCACGGTGCTGGTCGAATGCCATACGGGGACGGGACAGAACGAACTCGTCGTGACCGACACGGGCCTGGGTATCGCGGCGGACGTGCTGCCCCACGTCTTCGACCCGTTCTATACCACGCGGCACTCGGGCGGCGGTACCGGTATGGGGCTGGCGTTCTGTCACAAGGTCATCACCGCGTTTGGCGGAACGATCGGCTGCGAATCGGTACAGGGATCGTTTACCCGCTTTACCGTGGGTTTCCCCACGAACCTACCATCGCAGGCGGCCGACCAGCATATCGCGGAACATTACCCAGTCCCCCATCAGGCTAAATAAGGGATACGTGAACGTGGCGGGCCGGTTATGTTCGAAGAAATAATGCCCGACCCACGCAAATCCATAACCCAGCACGGGCAGCAGCCAAAGCAGCTCCCAGCGGCGTGTGGCTAGCGCGATGACCAGCACCAGCAGCACCAATGTCGAGCCGACGAAATGCAGGCGGCGGCATACCGGGTTGGCATGCTCGGCCAGGTAATAGGGATAGAATTCCCGGAACGTCCTAAAGCGCTTCTCCATCGGCTGCCCCTTTGACGATATCGTCCAGATCGGTTTCGTCGCCCAACACGAATATCTTACGCTCGTTCAGCACGTTCAGGATGAAGCCCTGCTTTTCGCGCAGGCGGCGCTGGAAGTCCGGCAGCGAATACAGGTTCGGATTGATCTTGCGGCGCAGCAGCCGCTCCGCCACCGGCAGACGGCTCAGTAATTCGCCGTACGTCGTATTTTCTCCGATCAGCAATAATTCGATCGCGTCCGAGGATGCTTCCTGTTCCTTCGCCGTTTTACCGTACACGAAGGCCACGTTGAGCGACTTGCGCATCGGCGCCAAGGCGGAATTCAGGACGCTGACCAGGCCGAAGGTTTTCTTGACGATGCTCGTCAATTCCTCGTACACGAGATTTTGCTTGTTCGGCCGGAACTGGCGCACATTGCCGATACGCTCGGAAACGATCAACCCTGCTTCGTGCAGCCGCTTCAATTCGCGCTGGGCAGATGCACTGCCCAATCCCGTCAGCCGCATGATCTCGTTGAGGTGGAATCCCTCGTTGACGCGTACGAACAATAGGCCCAGCAGTTTTTGCTGGGCGGGAGTAAACAAGGCCGAGGCAATCATGACCAGATACTAGCATGAAGGCGCTGGAACCTGGCACGACCCACGGTACCGTCACCGCGCTACAATATCCGATTGCTAACTCTCCAGGTGACCCCATGCAGCGTACCCTCGCACTGCTTCTCTCCCTCGGCCTTGGCGCGACCGTCCCATTGACCAGCGCGGCACCGGCGAAGGTGCCGGCGGTGGCGCAGGCCGCCGCGGTCGACCGCAAGGCCTATGCCATCCCGCACCAGAAATTTGTCCTGAAAAATGGCCTGACCTTGATCGTGCACGAGGACCACAGCGTGCCGCTGGTGGGCGTGAATATCTGGTACCACGTGGGGTCGCGCAACGAGAAACGCGGCAAGACCGGTTTCGCGCACCTGTTCGAACATTTCTTCTTCAATGGTTCGGAAAACTATCCGCATGGTTTCCGCGAAGCCATGGACGACCTGGGCGCGAATAACCGCAACGGCACCACCAATAACGACCGTACCAATTTCTACGAGGACGTACCCACGTCGGCATTGGAACGCACGCTGTACCTGGAAGCGGATCGCATGGGATTCCTGGGCAATTATATTTCCAAGGACATGCTGGAACGGGAACGGGGCGTTGTCCAGAACGAAAAGCGGCAAGGCGAGAACCAGCCGTATGGCCGGGTGCACCTGGAGAAAGCGGCCAAGATGTATCCGTATTCGCACCCGTATTCGTGGCCCGTGATCGGCAGCATGGAAGACCTGAATGCGGCATCGCTGGACGATATCCGCGAGTGGTACCGCACCTATTACGGCCCGAATAATGCCGTGATCTCGCTGGCCGGCGACATCACGCCCGAACAGGCGCTGGCGCTCGTCCAAAAATACTTCGAATCGATTCCGCCCGGCCCACCATTGCCGCGCATGGCCAGCTGGATTCCGCAACTGGAGCGCAATCTGCGCGACGAAATGGAAGACCAGGTGCCGCAGGTGCGGATTTACCGCAGCTATCACCTGCCCGGCTGGCGCGATGCGGACATGACCCGGCTGGGCATGCTGACGGACGTGCTGGCAAACTCGAAGAACGCCCGGCTGAACCGGCGCCTGATCGATGACAAGCGCCTGGCCACGGCGGTCGCGGCCGGCGTGGATGCGAGCGAGCTGTCCAGCACCTTCGATGTCGTTGTCACGGTGCGGCCCGGCGTGGACCCGGCCGCGGCGGAACGCGAGCTCGATGCCGTGCTGGACGAGCTGCTCGACAAGGGACCGACAGCGGCGGAAGTGGCGCGGGTGCGCACGATGACCCTGGCCAACTTTGCCCGCGGCATCGAGCGCCTGGGCGGCCGCGCCGACGTGCTGGCCGAGAGCATGACCTACGGCGGCCGGCCGGATGCCTACCTGGACCAGCTCGACATCGTTGCCGCTGCCAAGCCTGCCGAGCTGAAGGCGGCGGGCACCAGATGGCTGCGCGCGCACCACTACACGATGACGGTGCGACCATTTGCCAAGCTGGCGGCGGCCAGCAGCACGGTGGACCGCAAGGTGCTGCCGGGCCTGGGCGACGCACCGAACGTCCAGTTCCCCGCCATGCAGCACGCCACCCTGGCCAACGGGCTGAAGGTCGTCCTGCTGGAGCGGCACGGCGCGCCCATCGTCAACGTGGCGCTCGCTGTCGATGCCGGCGTGGCTGCCGATACGCCCGCGCAGGCCGGGCTGGCATCGCTGGCGCTGGAGCTGCTGGACAAGGGCACGGCGAAGCGCGACGCCTACCAGATGTCGGACGCGCTGGAATCGCAGGGCGCCCGGCTGACGACGGCGACCGGCGCCGACCTGTCGCTGGTGCGGCTGCACGCGACGTCGGCCAACCTGGCGCCGTCGCTGGCGCTGCTGGCCGAAGCGGCGCTGCAGCCCGCCTTCCCGCAGGACCAGTTCACCCTGTACCAGCAGCGCCGCCTGGCCCAGATCGCCCAGGAGAAGGCGCAGCCCACGGCGCTGGCGCAGCGTGTACTGCCGGGGCTGCTGTACGGCCCGGCGAACGGCTACGGCCGCCCGTCGTCCGGCTTCGAGGAGTCGGTGCGCACGCTGACGCGTGACGACCTCGTCAAGTGGCATGGCGACTGGTTCAAGCCGGCCAGCACGACCGTGATCGTCACCGGCGACACGACGATGGCGAAGGTCAAGCCGATGCTGGAAGCGGCATTCGGCAAATGGCAGGGCGGCCGCGCGCCCGCCAAGGCGACGGCCGCCGCCACGCCGGCGCCGCGCAAGATCTACCTGCTCGACAAGCCGGACGCATCGCAATCGACGATCGTCGCCGCCCACCTGGCGCTGCCGCAGGGACAACCGGAAGACCTGGCGATGGAGCCGGTCATGCAGAACTTCGGCGGCATGGCCACGTCGCGCCTGAACCGCAATCTGCGCCTGGACAAGCACTGGAGCTACGGCACCAGCGGGCGCCTGTCCAATGTGCGAGGCCAGCGCAGCTTCGTTGTCATCGCGCCCGTGCAGACGGACAAGACCACGGAAGCGATGGCCGAGGTACGCAAGGAAATCCGCGCCATCGCGGGCGAACGACCGATCAAGGGCGAGGAGTTCACCAGCATCATGCGCAACATGACGTCGCGCCTGGCGGGCCGTTTCGAAACCATCAACGCGCTGGAAGCGGCCGCGCTGGAGACCGTGAACCTGGGCCTGCCGGACGATTACTGGGCGCGCTACGCGAGCAACGTCCGCAGCCTGACCGAGCCGCAACTGGCCGCGGCGGCCGGCAAGTTCATTCAGCCCGACAGCCTGGTGTGGATCGTCATCGGCGACCTGCGCAAGGTCGAGCCGCGCATCCGCGCACTGGGCTGGGGCGACGTGACGGTGCTCGACAGCGACGGCAAACCAGTGCGCTGAGGAGCTGCGATGACAAACTATCGTGGCAGCTGCCACTGCAACGCGGTGCGCTTCGAGGCGGATTTCGAGCTGGCCGACGGCACCGTACGCTGCAACTGTTCCATCTGCAGCAAGACGCGCTGGTGGGGCGCCATGATCGCGCCCGCCCAGGTCCGTCTGCTGGCGGGCGACGACGCACTGACGCAATATACGTTCGCTTCGCACCAGCAGCGGCACCAGTTCTGCCGCCACTGCGGCGTGCGGATGTTCGAGTTCGGCCGTTCGCCGCTGCGGGGCGACTTCGTCGCACTCAACGTCATGGCGCTGGATGGCGTGCCGGATGAGGTGCTGGCCGCGGTGCCGATCCGGTATCTCGACGGACGCGACGAGCGGTGGCTCGACGCGCCGGCCGTGACGGCGCATCTCTAACCACCGGCGCTCGCAGGCTTGGGGTCTGTCCCTGAGCCTTCCCCACAAATTTCTGTTGTAAACGGAAGCGGAAGCTGTTAACTTTCAATCCCAAAAACGGCGCATGCATGGCTGTGTTAGCCCTTTTATTCGTAGCGACCAAACTGCGAATGAAAGGCACAGACCATGCATGCACAGCAAATCATACAGAAGTTTTTGGCCGATCAGTGCTCCGCGATGCACGCCAAACGGCGGAGATGTTTGGCCGATGCTGTCGAAGCGGCCCGCAGCGGCGGGCTGGCAATGATGGGAATGAGCAAGGCGCTAGAAAGTGAAGTAAGCCTACGCTATCGGATCAAGCGCATCGACCGCCTTCTAAGTAACGCTCACTTGGCCAAGGAGCGGGTAAGCATCTTCAAGGCCTTGGCGCACCACGTCCTGCCGCATCAGGAGCGCATTGCAGTGATCGTCGATTGGTCTGATTTGCTGCCGGATGTAAGTCAGCATTTGCTGCGCGCCGCCGTGGTAGTGGAGGGCCGTGCGATCACGATTTATGAGGAGCTGCATCCGACCAAGTCGTATGGCAGCAGACAAGTCCATCATCGTTTCCTGGAGACTCTACGGACGGTACTGCCTCCACACCGCAGTCCAGTGATCATCACCGACGCGGGCTTTCGGGGGACTTGGTTCCAGATGCTCGGCGAGCTCGGCTACGATTGGATCGGTAGAATTCGTAATCTCGACACGGTTCGCGCAGAAGGCACCACGAAGTGGCAGCCTTGCAAAGAGCTTTACCCTCACGCCACTAAGGTCCCACGCGATTTGGGACGGTTCGAACATACCCAATCGCGCTTGGTGAAATGCCGTCTGACTTTGGTGAAGAAGTCGCCCCAAGGACGAAAGAAATTGACCGTCTTCGGCAATGACGCCGGCAGCCATCACAGCAACAAACAGCGTAAGGGACAATCCGAACCCTGACTGTTGTCCGTCTCACCAGGGCTATCGAAGCTGCGTGCAAAACAGATCGTCGCCTTATACAGCTGTCGCATGCAAATCGAACAGACTTTCCGCGACCTCAAAAACCCGCGGTGGGGGATGGGGATTCGCCACAGTCAAACACGCCAACCCAAGCGTCTCGCCGCATTACTTCTTATCGGGACCTTGCTCAGCTTCGCCCTATGGATCATCGGCATCGTTGCGCAAAGTCGGGGCTATCGTATGCGCTACGGCAGCAAACCCAAATCCGCGAAAACTGTGTCGATCGTTTCCTTAGCTCGCCAATGGCTCGCCGACGTCAGGTATCGAAGGCTGACGCACAGCCAGCTCCGCGAAGCTATGCAGGAGCTGGCTAGTCTAGTACTCATCTATTAAAAATGAGGGGAAGGCTCAGGGTCTGTCCCTCCGGGACTGACCCCGGTTTTCATCCACGCCAGCAGCGTCCCACTCCGATTTTCCCTACGGCGTCCTGACGACCGCCACACTTTAGTTCCCCCTTCTTTGCGAAATATCAAAGGTGCGGCAAAAAGTCGGACTAGCCTGAATGAGCGAGCCCGTGCACTCGCACGGCCGCACACACTGGGGGACATATGGAAGAGACTAAAAACCGCGGTTCGGAGAAACTGCTGGCGGCATGGAAGGGTCGCGCACTGACGGATGAGTCGGTACGCGAAATCGCCGACGCATTGGCGCAATCGGGCGGCACGGTGGAGCGGGCAGCCATCGTGGGCGGTGCCGACGGCAACGGCGCGCGCGTCAGCCTCAGCTACAGTGGCGACGACACGCCCATCTGCGGCAACGACATCGCATTCTGGGTGAAATGGCACCTGCGCCATGGCGGCACGCCGCGTCCGCCGAAGATCATCATCGACGGGATTCCGTTCCCGGACATCATCCGGATGGAGCTCGATTTCGGCAACGTGCAGCCGCTGGAAGGACCGCTCGAGCTGCCGTCAACGGGCTGGGGTATCGGTGTTTAGCGACAACCCCACCGGCGGCATGCCGGTGTTGCAGCTCCACCCATCACGGCGCTGCAACCTGGCATGCCTGCATTGCTATTCGTCGTCCGGCCCGGACATACGGCAGGAACTGCCGATCGAGATGCTGATCGACTGCCTCGACGACGCCTACGCGGCAGGCTACCGCCAGCTTGCCGTCTCCGGCGGCGAGCCGCTGATGTACCGCGACCTGCCCGCCCTGCTGGCGCGGGCGCGTCAGCTCGGCATGGTCACGACGATGACCACCAACGGCATGCTGGCCACAGCACGCCGCTGGGAATCCGTCGCACCCCTGCTCGACTTCGTGGCCATTTCCATCGACGGCAAGCCGGCCGAGCACGACGCGATCCGCGGCCAGCGCGGCGCCTTCGACAAGACGGTCAAGAACCTTGCCGTGATCCGGGCATCGGGTGTCCCCTTCGGTACCATCTTCACGCTGACGCAGCACAATGTCGACAGCCTGGAATTCGTCGTCCGCCTCGCCGCCCAAGCCGGTGCACGCGCCGTCCAAGCGCATCCGCTGACAATGGACGGCCGCGCCATCGCGGCCTTGCCGCAATCCAGCCCGGACGCGCTGGAACTCATCGTCGCACTGGTCGAGGCGGAGCGGCTGGGCGCGGAACTCGGCGTGACGGTGCATGTCGATGCGGTCACCAGCGGGCAATTGCTGCAGTACCGGTCGAGGTTCGTTCCCGCGCGCCCCGTGACCACTTTGGTCGACGTCGCGCCGATCCTCGTCGTCCAGGCCGATGGCGCGGTGGTGCCGCTGACCCATGGCATGGATGCAAGCTTCATCCTCGGCTCGCTCGGCGAAGCGCGCCTGGAACGCCTGGCGCACCAATGGCTCGCCGGTCCCCGACCCGACGAGCTGGCGCAGCTGTGCGACCGGACGTGGCGCGACTTGACCGATACGACGGAACAGGCTGCGCCACTACCCGCCATCTATTGGTACGAGGAAGTCGCCCGCGCCAGCCGAGCCATGCCGGCCGGGCTGCCGGTGGCCTGGCTCGGTGCAAACGTGCCGTTCGCTCCGCAAGGGTCTGTCCCTGCATAGGGACTGACCCTGAAGTCCGGAAGGAATTTGCTGGACCGCTGCTGAACTCGGGCTCAGCCTGCCGGGGAAGCCTCTAGTCGTGCGAAACTTTGCAGGTGACGGGGATATTCAGCTCGACATAGGATATACACAACACAACGGCCTAAGCTCTGGAAAAAGGACCTCGATAAATGATCGTGAACAACGCAAGCGCACGTCCTCTACGTACTGAAGAGCACTCATTCCTGTACGCTCTACTTCGCCATGTAAGCTATGACGAGCATGCGATTCGACAATTGGCGCAAGCTCAGGTGAGTGACCTGAACGACGGAGGGATGGGAAGCGTTCGCTTTTTGGGTGACGAACACCGTAGGCAGGGCGCGTGCCTGGCGGAGGCCGAGTACACCGATTGCGACGGGGTCCCGGTGAGTATTGCTCTTAACGTGGACGAAGATGGGCGGCTTTATGAACTCGACATGTGGAAGGTCGATTTTGCTCCACTTCGCGAGTACCCTACTTTTAATGAGTGCGTGATGATCAAGGGGCAATCCGAGATCTGATAGTCCAATCCTACGCACGCAAAGTTTGGGCCTATTATCCGCATCATAAAACCGGAAAGTATTGTAGTGAAGCCCGATATCTCGATCTAGACTTGCCTTGGAACTGTATGTTCTGCGGCAACGAAGCCAGTTCGCCATCGGCAAGAAGTTTAGCGGTCCAGTTTTCGGTAACCGCTGCTCCTCAACTCTAGTACTCAGCAGTCCAAGCCAACTCCCTGAGCTGCATCGCAGCTCGTCCGGCATGCCGTTAGGATCGTTGTGGAAGTGCGGCCACTGCCGGCCATCTACTTGGACAAGGAGGTGACCGGTCGAGCCGGGCTATGCCGGCTTGAGGTGTACTGTCAATAACGGACACGCTTGTCTTAAGCCGCCTGCTGTTCGCTGAAGGATTCGGCGAACAGCGCTGGCGGAACAAAGCCGATGCGGGAATGGCGCCGCTGTCGGTTGTAGAAAATTTCGATGTATTCCTGAATCGAGGCCTTTGCCTCAGCACGGGTGGCATAGCGGCGATGATGGACAAGCTCGTTCTTCAGCGTGCCCCAGAAGCTCTCCATTGGCGCGTTGTCATAGCAGTTCCCGCGGCGCGACATCGAGGCGCGCATGCCGAACTGCGCCACCAGCTCCTGGTAGGCATGGGCGCAGTATTGGCTTCCACGATCTGAATGATGGATCAGCCCTGGTGCCGGCCGTTTGTAGCTCACAGCGCGCCACAGCGCCTGCGTCGTCAGATCTTGCGTCATGCGTTCGCCCATCGCGTAGCCGACGATCTCGCAGGTAAAGACGTCCTTCACGCCGGCCAGGTACAGCCAGCCTTCGGCAGTCGGAATATAGGTGATATCCGTCACCCATACTTCGTCAGGCCGGCGCGGTGCGAACCGCTGTTCCAGCAGGTTTTCAGCAACGGGCAAGTTGTGATTCGAATTCGTCGTTGCGATGAACTTGCGCCGCTGTTTGCAGCGCAGATTGAGCTCCTGGCGCAATCGTCGAACCCGATCGCGGCCGACCTCGTGTCCCTGCGCAGCGAGCTCTCGCTTTATCCGTGGCACTCCGTAAGTCTCGCGGGTCTGCCGATGCACTGCCGAAATCAATACTTTCAGCCGCTCGTCGTCCTGCTTGCGTGTCGACGGCTTCGCCCGCAGCCAGTCGTAGTAGCCGCTGCGCGAGACGTCCAATACTTGGCACATCAGCTTCACAGGATAGTCAGGGAAATTGAGTCGCATCGTCTTTATCCACGCGTACTTGGCAGCGACTCGCGCGCAAAGTACGCCGCCGCTTTTTTTACGATATCCCGCTCCATTTCTGCTTGCGCCAGCTGCTTGCGCAGCTGTGCGTTCTCCGCCTCCAGCTCGGCCACGGAGCGGCTTCCAGGTGCTGTTGTTGCAGCCGGCCCGCGTTTGGCTGCTGCTACCCAATTGGCCAGCGTCCCTTTTGGAATGCTGACACGTGCCGCCGCCTGCTCAATGGACAGGCCCTGCGCCAGTACCAGCTTGACAGCTTCTTCCTTGAGTTCGGGGGTGTACGTCTTCTTCAATGTCTTCATAAAGGCTCCTGTTGGCGAACTTTACCAAACAAGAGTGTCCGAAAAAATCAGAGTACCTCACAGGTGACCGGAGCCGTAGTGCAGGCGGTTGATCGTGCGGCCGTCCGGCAGAGTCGTGGCGCAGCGGTTGCCCAGTTCGTCGTAGCGGTGGCGCAGCGTGCCCAGGTGGCCCGTTTCTGACCGCAGTTCGCCGCGCTTGCTGTAGCTGAACAGTAGCTTGTCGTGGACGGTGCGACGCTGGCCGTCGTCGCTGAAGATTTCCGCCTGCAGCAACTGGCCGAGTTGGTCGTAGCGGTACAGCGTGCTGCGTCCGCGTGCGTGTTTCATGGCCAGCCGCCCCAGCGCGTCGCGCTCCAAGTGCAGCGTGAGGGCTTCCACGGTGTCCGCGGCATCGATGACCTTGACCGGCAGGCCGCGGGCGTCATGCTCGATACGCTTGACGGTGCCGTCCAGGCCGATTTCCTCGATGAGGTTGTCGTTGTGGTCGTACGTGAAGCGGTAGGCCTCGCCGTTCTCGTTGGTGAGGCGGACCAGCCGCTGGGCGCTGTCGTAGGCGAATTCGGCCGCCCGGTGGTCCCGACCGACCGCACGAAGCCCTTGATAGATTATCAATTCTCTATAGAACGTTCATACCACTGTTTTATTCGTTTCTCATACTTAGCCGCATGAGGCATACGAACACATCTGATATATGCAGCCACATCGCCAGGCCTTTCGCTTAGCAGACTCCATTCAACTAGGTAAGGCAAAAGAAAATTCCGATAAAGTGGGAGTTCTTCTACCACGGCTACTTTCTCATCATCTCCGGGTTTTTCATTTTTAGGAAATTCACCATCCAAAGAGTCAGTTAATGACCCGTACCATTTAAGCTTGACGAACTCTGCAAGTTGCGGTTGAGACACCTCCACTACCTTAGCTAGCGTCTCTAAAGTGATTTGGGCGCACGCTATCTTTTTAAGATCATGAGAATATAGAATTTCAGGAAACTCTTCGCTTAGTGCCCGGCCTACCAACTCCCGCGCATAATGCAGAAGTTTTTGGTACGATTCTGACTGATAGAGATTATACAGATCACTTCTCCAGTTTCGTCATAGCGCAGATGGCGCTCGACGCCGTCTGGACGGACCTCGCGCAGGAGACGGTCGCCCGCGTCATATTCAAACCGATAGCGCGTTGCCGCATCTGTCGCCAGTTCGGTCAGCCTGCCCCGCTCGTCATAACGATAATGCAGCCGTTTGCCTGCTCGATCGATGGTTTCCAGCACCTGTCCACGCGAGTTGCGCTGCCAGCGATGGCCCGGCTGCTGCGCAAGATGCTGGGCAACAAGCAGGCCTGCAGCACCGTAAGCGTACCGTTCGACCTGGCCGTCCGGCAGGGTCACTGCGACAGGTTCCCCCGTTGCCAAACGGTCGATGCGAGTGGTATGGCCCAAGCCATCGGTAACGGCCGAAAGATAGCCTGCGGCGTCGTAATCGTAGCTTGTCGTCTTGCCGGAGCAGTCCGTGTACGCGCTGATTTGACCGTAGCGGTTCCACGTCATCGTCTGGCGCCCGCCCCGGGCGTCAATGCGCGCCTGCGGGAGTGGGTTCATGCCCTCGGCATATTCGTATCGCTCCACGCGGTCCAGGGGGTCGGTCGTTTGCAGCAGCCGGCCCAGGTAGTCGTATTCGGCCCGCCAGCGTGCGCCGCCTGGCAACGTCAGCTGCCTGATCCTTATGCTGTTGGCGTCGTAGCTGGTTTCGGTGCGCCGGCCCAAGGGGTCTGTTTCACCGATGATGCGTCCGGCCTCGTCGTATTCGAACGCGATCCTGCGTTCGCCTGGCAGTTCGATGGTGGTCGGGTTTCCTGCCGGGCTGTAGGCCATGCGATAGGTGCCGCCATCGAGATCGGTGCACTCGACGATCTGCCGATGCGCGTCATAGACCCAGTGTGCCATGCGCCCCAATTCATCGCGCACCCAGGTCTGGCGATTGGCGAAGTCGTAGCTGAACTCGGCCCGCTCGCCTTCGCTGGACCAGCATGCGGTAACACGTCGCTGATCGTTCTCTGGACCCAGCCGCAAATCCTAGCTGGTCGGCGACGCAGCGGTGCATGAGTTGGCGGCTAGGGTAACCAGTCATCATTGTCGTCTTCGTCTATAGCGCCGCCGAACGCTAATACAGTACCTCCGGGTCACCATCGATCTACTCGGCCGGCGTGGTGCGTCGTCGCCGATCAACG
This sequence comes from Pseudoduganella chitinolytica, assembly GCF_029028125.1. Classification (GTDB taxonomy): domain Bacteria; phylum Pseudomonadota; class Gammaproteobacteria; order Burkholderiales; family Burkholderiaceae_D; genus Rugamonas; species Rugamonas chitinolytica. The sequence goes on along the minus strand of NZ_CP119083.1, from coordinate 5,375,171 downwards.
GCGCGCGGTCGCCCTCCGTATGCTCGAAACAATTGACGAGGGCGGCGATGGCAGTCCGCTAAATCTGTCTTAGTTGCCCACCGCGCGCGCTCTGTGATTTTCACCATAAGGTTACAAGCAGAACCACTTCTCAGTTATATCGATATCATTCCGGCAAACTGTTGAATGGATTGTACCGATAGGATTCATCAAGTGGCAAAAATGCAACTCCCTTCAGATTATTTCTTATAGACAATAGCCGAAACGCATCACTGCACACGAGCTCAAATATATCCACGCAGAAAAATAGATTCGGCGTATCCATATCTAGAGGTATGAACTTCGATATACTACTGTAGATCGGAGTTCCGAACACACCATTTATAAGGGTTCCACCAAGCTCCGGATCCACCTCCTCCTGAAAATCTGAGTTAAGGCGATCAAGTAGGGATAAATTACATTTTGGCAGAAAAAAGAAATAGTCCTTCTTTGCTTTATCGCCATTAGGCAACTCGATTCGTAGCGGTATAGCGCGGTGTGGGACATTTAACTCGTTACAGACTTTTAAAAACTCGGCGGATACGTAACGCTGATCGCCGCTATCCATATCAAAATCAATATCCGTAATCTCACCATCGGTGATTCGAAGGGCATATTTTTTTTCTACAACGACCTCGTCTGGGTGTGCTACAAAAAGGTCCCATTCGGGTTCGCTGCTCAATTCCGCGGCCATGTAGGTGGGACATCCGGGGTCGGAATCTGTATATTTCAGGATATAAAGAGATTTTTTACTCATAGGAGTCTGCCAGTAATAGAGTCGGTGATGAATGTTCCACTTTCAAGCCCTTCACGAGCTAGGTTCTGTATCCGTTGGATGCCTAATACTAATTGCGTGTCACTGAGGCTACCGACCGAGAATCGGCGGTTGAGATCTTGAACTTCCAACCGTATCGCTTCTGTATACTTGCGATGGTTCGACCAGTGTCCGGGCAGACCTGTCTGCTTCGCTAACGTTTCGCTCCCTGGCAAGAAAATACCATTCGATGCTTTATCGCCGTGGAAGCCCATACTTTTCAGCTTCGCGAACATGCGGCTGAATCGAGCATCCTTGAGGATCTCTTCTGGGATGAGATGATGATTCGCCATCCCATCCCCCGTCCGCGCCCCCATGTTCTCGCCTAGCACGGTGGAACACCACCCCAACGGATCGGCCATGCTGGTAGGGTTCTCGGCGTAGGCATAGACGTTCTCCCCGCCCAGCAACCCAATCGGATCCTGACTAATATACCGCCCCACATCCGGATCATAGTACCGGAACGTGTTGTAATGCAGCCCGGTACTCTGGTCGGCATACTGCCCCGGATAGCGCAGCGGCTGGTCGATGCGTGCCATTGGGGCCGTGTCCTCGTCCCAGTCCACCTTGCCCCATGCCGAGTATTTGCCGGCCCACGCCAATTCACCGGCTTCGTCGGTTACCTCCAGCGGCGTGCCGATGGCGTCGGTGTGGAAATGGTAGACCCTCGAGGAGTTCTTCGCCGTCTCGATTGCCGCTGTCGCGATGGCGCTGCCGATGTACGCGTCCACGCGGGCAAGCGGCGTGTACTGTTCGTCAGGGCTGTAGACGTAGTTGCTGACGCCGCTCTCCCGGACTTCTTGCACCATGCGCAGGCCTTGCCAGACGAAGCGTTTTCGTTCGATGTAGCCAGTGCCCGACGCCGGCTGATGGGTGGTGCTGGTGGCGATACGGCGGCCGATTGCGTCGTAGTCGAAACGCGTTTCGACCGACCCGGCAAGGTCTTCGCTGATTACCGCCAGCAGGCGGTCCTCCGCATCGAAGGACATGCGCTGGGTGCTATGGGCTCCCTTGCGCTTTTCGCTGACGTTGCCCCATGGGTCGTAGGTAAAGCGGATGTCCTGCCAGACTTTCAGGCGGTTGCCCTCGACCAAGCCCTGGCTTGTCCCGCTGGCGCGCTCGAGCAGATTGCCTGCCGCGTCCCACGCAAAACGCTCCTGCGACATGTCCGCGGTGCGCGTCTGGCGCAGCAGATGGCCGGCTGGATCGTAGTCGAAGGTAATATCGCCGCGGACGCTGTCGAGTTGCTCGGCCAACTCGCCCTGCAGCGTATAGCGGTAGCTGCGCCAGAACCTGCCTTGACCGGGCCCGACCGGGTCCGCCGGCATGGCCGCGGACTGCCAACTGCGCCGTCCCAGCAGGTCATAGCCGGTGCGGTGCGCCAGCCGCCCCTGCGAGCGCAGCACCTCGCGGTGCAGGTCGTCGCGCTCGATATCGCTCACGATATGGCCACCCGCCTGAATCTGATGAACGTGACCGGACCCGTACATCAGCATGTCCAGCCGTTGGCCGTACGGCAGGTCGAGGGTCGTGAGATTGTCCAGCTCGTCGAGCGTGTAGGCGACTGTGCCTTCGGTACCATGCTCGGCAATGAGGCGCCCGGCGATGTCGTAATCGAACAGGATGCGGCTGGCCGCGACACCCATGTTTGCGCCTGAGTCTGTCGGTACCCGCTCGGCGCTGACGAGGCGATCGGCATCATTCCATTCGTAGTTGCCGATAGACGTGTCGGTGAGTTGCCTCAGCAGGCGGCCCATCTTGTCGCGGCTGAACGATGTGACTCGTCGGGCCCGTTCAGTTGTCGGGCTGGCTGGTGCGCCCAGTTTGATCAGTTCCGCCAATTCTCCGGTTTCGTCATAGCGCAGATGGCGCTCGACGCCGTCTGGACGAACCTCGCGCAGGAGACGGTCGCCTGCATCATATTCAAACCGATAGCGCGTTGCGGCATCTGTCGCCAGTTCGGTCAGCCTACCGCGCTCGTCATAACGATAATGCAGCCGTTTGCCAGCTGGATCGATGGCTTCCAGTACCTGGCCTCGCGCATTGCGCTGCCAGCGATGGCCCGGCTGCTGCGCAAGATGCTGGGCAACAAGCAGGCCTGCAGCATCGTAAGCGTACCGTTCGACCTGGCCGTCCGGCAGGGTCACTGCGACAGGTTCCCCCGTTGCCAGACGGTCGATGCGAGTGGTATGACCCAAGGCATCGGTAACGGCCGAAAGATAGCCTGCGGCGTCGTAATCGTAGCTTGTCGTCTTGCCGGAGCAGTCCGTGTACGCGCTGATTTGACCGTAGCGGTTCCACGTCATCGTCTGGCGCCCGCCCCGGGCATCGATGCGTGCCTGCGGGAGCGGGTTCATGCCCTCGGCATATTCGTACCGCTCCACGCGGTCCAGCGGGTCGGTCGTTTGCAACAGCCGGCCCAGGTAGTCATATTCGGCCCGCCAGCGTGCGCCGCCCGGCAAAGTGAGCTGCCTGATCCTTATGCTGTTGGCGTCGTAGCTGGTTTCAGTGCGCCGGTCCAAGGGGTCTATTTCACCGATGATGCGTCCGGCCTCGTCGTATTCGAACGCGATCCTGCGTTCGCCTGGCAGTTCGATGGTGGCCGGGTTTCCTGCCGGGCTGTAGGCCATGCGATAGGTGCCACCATCGAGATCGGTGCACTCGACGATCTGCCGATGCGCGTCATAGAGCCAGTGTGCCGTGCGCCCCAATTCATCGCGCACCCAGGTCTGGCGATTGGCGAAGTCGTAGCTGAACTCGGCCCGCTCGCCTTCGCTGGACCAGCATGCCGTGACGCGCAACTGTCCGTCGATTTCGGCCCAGTCGTAATGCGAGATGAATCCCAACGCATTGGTATGGCTCGTCATCACCCCCTGGTCGTAGGTAAAGCGTCTGGCGATGTGTCCGTTCGCATCTTTTACGGCAATGAGCTGGCCCCGTGCATCGTACTCGTAACCCACAAGTAGACCGAGCGGTTGGTCGATTCGTTCGATGTTGAGCAGACGGGTGACCGCTCCGTCGCTATAGGTCAGCCGCAGGCGCTGGCCGTAGCTGGTGTGGATCGTCCGGACGCGACTGCTCGCATCGCGATAATAGACGTGCCATTGACCGGTCCGATCCTCAAAGCGCTGTAACCACCCGATCTCACCGGATTCCACATCGATGTAGCCGAAGTCGTAGTAGTTCTCATTGAGGTCGTACATGAGGTAGCGGCCGTCCTCAGTGCACGCAAGATAGCGCTGCTCTTCCTCGCTGTACAGGGTATGACCGGGCGGGATGAGCGGAAAGCCGGTCTCGCGGCCCTGGGCATCGCTCAGCCAGAGCTGGCCATCGCGCTGCTGCAGCCGCAAGTCCCAGGGCAGCACCCAGCCGACGCCCAAGGTGCTCTCAAAACTCAGGTCGCTGGCGTAAAAGCGCGACAGCACCACAGGCATTGGGCCCGGCACGACAAAATCGGTTTCGTCCTGCGCGAGCAGCACTTTGCGTCCCGTCGAGACATCGACCGGCTTCCCGAACAGTCCCCCCATGACGCGGCTGACAACCGGGGCCGCGACATAGCGCCCAACCGCCTCGCCGATCATGAAGCCGCCGATGAATTTCGCCGCGCACGGCAGCACGGCGCGAGAAAGTCCCCCAGCGGCTTTCACCAACCCGGCCAGCCCACCCGCCAAGCCGGCCAATGCGAAAGCCCAATCTACCGTAGTGCGCAGCCAGGCTGGCACTTCGTCGGCCACCGGCAGATACGTTTCCGTGCCGCCGCCGATAAAGACATTGTTCGACCCGGCGTCGATTTTTGCGCCGCAAGTAATGGCATCGCTTTTGCGCGCGGCGGGCAGACCGTTGATGAAAACCGTGGCGGAGCCTTGCGCGACCAGTGGAACTGGATTGTGCTTGCTGCAGACCGTCGTGCTGACGGTCGCATATGCCGCCGCAAGGCGATTGGTGAAGACATTTGGCGAACCGGTGCTGATCGCTCCGGAGGGAGATGAGAACATTCTCCCTATCGCCTCACCCAATCCGAGAATCGCGGCGGCGCCCACACCGGCCAGCAAGCCAGCCAGCAGGGCGACACCAAAGCCACAGGTGAACGTCGCAAAGGCCACTGTCGCGACCAGTGCGACACCAATCAGCGCACCAACCAGGAAGCCGCCGAGGGCACTGGTGTGGGCAATCGGGTCGGTGAGGCGGGCCGCTTCGAACATGACCGGTCGCTCCTTTAGACAGTGCCAGCCGGGCCGTTCGGCGCCGGCATGAAGCTGTCGAGCCATTCACGCCATAACGCCTCGAACTGCGCGTCGAACGCACGTGGTGTCGCTGCGGTGAATACCAGCACCCTACCAGGTGCGATTTCAAACGCACCCTGGCGTTGGCGGACGATGGTCGCGCCAGTTTTGTACTGCGCGTCGATGCGTTCGCCCGCCAACCGTGCTTCGGCCGGCCCAAGTTTTTCCGGCTCCCGGGCCAGCAGCCGATGTCCCGGCATTCGAGTTTTGAGGATTCCCAATTGGCGATCGACGTAGAGTTCGAGGGATTCCCCCGCGGCGAACCAGTCTCGCGCGATGCTCAGATTGGGTTGGCTCTGCGGCTGTGCGGGGACGAACATGTTCGTCGTGCGGTCTGCAAAGCCGGCCGGCAGCAGCACGCTGCCTTCGTGCAGGCCGATACGGTTCGGCAGGATGGGCGTGGTCGATTGGTCGTTCATGTCATGGATTCAGGAAGATGTTGCCGGCCGTGAGAACAATTTCCTCCGGCGTCATCGTGATGGAGCTGCCGCCAACCACCAGGGTGATTTTGTGCGGCGAGGTCACGGTGATTTCGCCATCCGTCGAAGTGATCGTGACGTCGCCCTTGATCGTGCTGTCCTGGCGGCCTTCGGTGACGTCGAGCGTCATGTTGCGCTTGATGACTTCCGTATGCGTGCCGCCCACCGTGTGGCTAACGTTGCCGCCGATGCCGATGGTGTGATTGGCGCCTACCTGGAGGGTACGGTTGCCGCCGACACCCTTCGTCTCATCATTCTTGACCACCGTATCCAGATTGCGCTCGGCCTGCATCCACAACTGCTCCGAACCCTTCTTGTCCTCGAACCGCAGCGCGTTGGCGTTGTCCACGCCGCCGCCCGGCGTGGAGCGCGACATCAGCCCTGTTTGCGTCTTGTTGGCCGGCAGCGACCATGCAGGCATCGTGTCGACGTTCGGGATCATGCCCGTGATGATGGGGCGGTCCGGATTGCCGTCCATGAACGAGACGATCACTTCGGTGCCGATGCGCGGGATCGACGTCATGCCGAAATTGGCGCCGGCCCACGGCGTGGCGACGCGGATCCAGGCCGAGCTGCGTTCGTCGTTCTGGCCTTCGCGGTCCCAGTGGAACTGCACGCGCACGCGGCCGTATTCGTCCGTATGGATTTCCTCGCCCTTCGGCCCGACCACGGTGGCCGTCTGGATGCCGTAGATCTTTGTTTCGGTGCAGTTGAAGCTGCGCCCAGGACGCCACGGGATCAGGCGGCGCAGGCAGCTGATGCGATTCTCGTAGTGCGGCGTGCTGCCGCGCACCTGGTAGTTGTTGGTGGCCTTATGCGTCGTCTCGATGACGAGGAACTCGCTGGCTTCCGCGCCGGCAGCGTCGTCGAAGTGGCCGGTCAGGCGGAACCAGCGGCCCGGCATCATCTGGCGGCAGTTGCCCGCGCCTTCGAACTGCTTGCCGCGCGCTTCGATTTCCTGCATGCGCAGGCGGGCCAGCGCGTCGCCGTCGGCCAGGTCCTTGAAGCCGAACGCGCCCGTGTACTCGTACGATTCGATGACGGGCACGTCGCCCTGCTGGTTCAGCGTCGGCAGCGACAGCACGGCCGGGCGGCCGCTCTTGAAGTCGTAGCTCGTCAATGCGACGCTGCCGTGCACGAGTTGGCGGCTGGGGGACCAGTCGCCGATGCCGTCTTCCTCGATCGCACCGCCATGACGCTGGTATGGAACTTCAGGGTCGCCGTCGACCGGTTCAGCCGCCGTGGTGCCGTCGCTGATCACCAGCTTGTGGCCCGCCTCCGTGTGTTCGAACCAGTAGACCAGGCCTGCGGCCGCCCAGCGGCGCGCCAGGTAGTTGGCGTCGGTCTCGTCGAACTGGCAGGCGTCCGTCATCGGTTTTGGCGGCGTTGCCACGCGCCAGTCCCAGTCCGGCAGCGCGCCGTAGTCGCTGAAGATGCTGGCAGTCTGGTCGTACAGGCTGGCTTCGTGGAACAGATAGTTGTCCTTGCGCAGGCTGAGGTAGTTCAGCCACGGCCCCACCTTCGCCTCGTAGTAAGCCAGGCCGCCGTCGACCTTCTTCAGGCTGAAGCGGAACACGCGGCCGGTGAAATAGCGCAGCGTGCCGTCCTTGCGCACGAGCTGGACGCTGAGCATCTTGCCCTGCAGGTCCTTCAGGTGGATATGGGCGTCGTCGGACAGCAGTTCGAGCGTGTAGTCGAAGGGCCGGGACAGCCCCTCGACCGCGTCGAGACTGTTGACGAGCAACTCGGCATCGGGGCCATCGCTGTTCGGGAACGACAGCCGCAGGAGGCGGTTGTGCTGACGGTCGGCAAGAAGTTTCTGCAAGCCCTGGATGGCATCAGGCATAGGCTTTTCCGCTGGGGGATCGGTACTCGACAGCTTTCTATTATAGTCGCGCTGATCGAAAGCGTTATGTTATTTGTAACAGTACAGGCCGCTTGGATACGTGTGCTGCGGGCGAACGGACAAAAAAAACGGCACCCGCAGGTGCCGTTTTCTACGTCGCCCTCTTCCAGCGGTTCCGACCGCTCCACCAAGCAAAACCCATGGGGACAGGCACGGATCTTCAGGTCGGGAGACCTGAAATCCGTGCCTGTCCCCGGTATTACTCGCGCCGGCGAAAAAAAAACGGCACCCGAGGGTGCCGTTTTCATTTGAAGCAGAGGGAGAAGCTTACGCCTCGCCACCCTCGTCCTGCGAGATGGTCGACGTCTCGATCGCCTCGACGTCCGCACCGCTCATCGCTGCGCGCTCGGCTTGCAGCAGGGCGTTGCGTTCTTCGGCTTCCCAGACTTCCTTCTCGCGACGGGCGCGGTGGAAGGCCAGGCCCGTGCCGCCAGGGATCAGGCGGCCGACGATGACGTTTTCCTTCAGGCCGCGCAGACCGTCGCGCTTAGCCCTATTGCCGCTTCCGTCAGGACGCGCGTGGTTTCCTGGAACGATGCGGCCGAGATGAACGAGTCGGTCGACAGCGATGCCTTGGTAATACCCAGCAGCACGCGCTTTTTGTTTCCTGTACGTTGCCGGCAGCTTGCCGGCAGCGATGACCTTGTCGTTCTCTTCCAGCAGCTCCGAACGCTCCACCTTCGCCTGCGATGTAGTCGGTGTCGATCGGCTCGGGTGTCTGCACGCGGCGCAGCATCTGGCGCACGATCACTTCGATGTGCTTGTCGTTGATCTTCACGCCCTGCAGACGGTAGACGTCCTGCACTTCGTCGACGATGTCACGCGCTAACGCACCGATTACTTTATGGATGACCTAGAGTCGGCGGACTATATAGTCAAGCCGTATTATCCATATCTCTCGAGCTTGTAACGCGGCGTTATCCCAAGCGTATCATTCGCGATCTTCTCCGCTATTGATTCCCACCGCAACACCAATCAGTTGTATTGCCCCCTATATGGAGGCCTAATATAATCCTTCGACAAATAATGATTTTCCAGCATCTGAACAAAAGACTCCAAAATCCGACTTATTGCCTGATAGCGGATAACTAGCTCATCTGATCGTCCGGTACTTCCAACAACAATCGCGGTATTCCTACCATGGGCAACCTGATTTCTTTTTTCCACGACCTCATCAAGATAAAGTTCATCTGCATGATTCCGGTTATAAAGCTGAGATGCACCAAGATATTCCGCTATCATCTTCAATATTTTAGACTTCGGATTCTGGAGTTGATCTTCGAATACACCACTATTTATCTGACACACCTCAGAAGATTCAACGAACGCCCCGAACTCGACACGTTTTTTCCACTTCTGCTCTGACGTGCGCAATGACGTAAACATAGAATCAAACGCCGCCGGATAGAAGTTCCCGGAAAAATGATTATAGCTTATGCCTAAAGAGTTTATTAGAGTGAAGTACTGGACCACTGACTCATTTACTGACCGCTCATATGCACCGTAGAGGCTCACAAAAAATAGCCCACGGACCATCTTAATCTCATCAATATCGATTGGCGGCGTGGCGCTAGATTCGTTATGCTTTATATAAAGCCAGAGCTTGTGCACTTCGGATAGCCGATTAGTAATAGCGGCACGCTCGATCGCCATATTTTCACACCGCATCCTTAACGAAATTTATCCGAGATAGAACCATACGCCGGCTATTTGTCGCCCCAGTGGTTAGTTTTTTCAAGTCCGGGTTATCTGCCAGCTTCGCCAGTTTCCTAACGGATATAGGTTTCTTGGCTTTCATAGCTAAGGCAGTTCCTACCGCCAAAGCCTCATACAAGTTTGCGGCAGTGATTGACGATTGGCCGCGGGTAATTCCATTCGGATAAGCTTCGGCTAAAGTAGAAAAGACGCGTTTGAAAAGCGCGACCTTTGTGGCCGCCGGGCCTTTTGATGCGTGAGCTTTCATATAATCGTTTAGGAACTCCTTGACACTGTGATCAAAGTTAGAATGATTATCATAATAAGCAAAGAACCGTAGGACGTACTCCTCCGCCATACCATTTTTCTGCGACGCGTCGTTCAGTTTTACAGCCTTCACAAATTCCTCACTCTGCGACAATAACTTGAGGGACTCGTTAAACTTCCCGCGGAAAATACAGTTCCTAATTTCCTGATTTGTAAGAGAGACGCCGCCAGTATTCAGCCGCTCGAACAAATCGAATCGAACGTTCATATCACTTTTGTCGTTCAGCACGGTAACACGGATTGGCCTGGTCATAAACATCAATTGCATAGACTTTGCCAGTTCCGCGTAAGTACCGTGATTTAAGCCCGACAATTTTTCCAAGTTAGCAATTACTAGTGAATGCTTTCGATTGATTTTCTTTAATTGTGCGGGATCGTCTGAGGCAAAGTGTACAATGGTTGACAATCGTTGAACTCCATCAACAATTTCCCACGTGGCATCAGGATTTGTCGCCATAAACAAACTCGGAACTGGGATGCCAAGCAAGATTGACTCAATCAATTCTGACTCTCGGTCAACGGGCCAGACGAATTGGCGCTGATATTCAGGCGGAACGAATATGTTTCCCTCTAAAAACATATCATACAGCTGCCGGACAGTCATATCATAACTATCAAACGACACAAGTCGACGTTCGCTCTCTAATTGCTGTTGTAGTTCATTTATGTTTATTTTGTCGTTCATTCTTTACTCCTATAGTTGATGCATAAGGCACTTACATAGCAACGCATACGTCTACCACTTTGGTGATAGGCAATGTGCCGAAGCCGTAGGCTATTAATTTAGGACGCAATAAATGCAAAAAAACGGCACCCGCAGGTGCCGTTTTCATTCACATCAGAGAGAAGAAGCTTACGCCTCGCCGCCCTCGTCCTGCGAGATGGTCGACGTCTCGATCGCCTCGACGTCCGCACCGCTCATCGCTGCGCGCTCGGCTTGCAGCAGGGCGTTGCGTTCTTCGGCTTCCCAGACTTCCTTCTCGCGACGGGCGCGGTGGAAGGCCAGGCCCGTACCGCCAGGGATCAGGCGGCCGACGATGACGTTTTCCTTCAGGCCGCGCAGACCGTCGCGCTTGCCCATGATCGCCGCTTCCGTCAGGACGCGCGTGGTTTCCTGGAACGATGCGGCCGAGATGAACGAATCGGTCGACAGCGATGCCTTCGTAATACCCAGCAGCACGTTCTCGTACGTCGCCGGCAGCTTGCCCGCGGCGATGACCTTGTCGTTCTCTTCCAGCAGCTCCGAACGCTCCACCTGCTCGCCGACGATGTAGTCGGTGTCGCCGGCGTTGGTGATCTGCACGCGGCGCAGCATCTGGCGCACGATCACTTCGATGTGCTTGTCGTTGATCTTCACGCCCTGCAGACGGTAGACGTCCTGCACTTCGTCGACGATGTAACGTGCCAGCGCTTCGATACCCAGCAGGCGCAGGATGTCCTGTGGATCGGCCGGGCCGTCCACGATCATCTCGCCCTTGTTCACGACTTGGCCGTCGTGGACCAGGACCTGCTTGTCCTTGGTGATCAGGAACTCGTGCTTGTTGCCGTCCATGTCCGTGATTTCCAGACGCTGCTTGCCCTTCGTTTCCTTGCCGAAGGCCACCGTACCGGTGACTTCCGCCAGCATGCCCGCGTCTTTCGGCGAACGGGCTTCGAACAGCTCGGCAACGCGCGGCAGACCACCGGTAATGTCGCGGGTCTTCTGCGATTCCGTCGGGATACGCGCCAGGACTTCACCGACCGACACTTGCTGGCCGTCTTTCACCATGATCAGCGCGCCGACCTGGAAGCCGATCGCCACGGCGTGTTCCGTGCCGGCGATCTTCACTTCGTGGCCGTCGTCGTTCAGCAGTTTCACCTGCGGACGCATCGTCTTGGTCAGCGAACCGCGACGCTTCGCATCGATCACGACCAGGGTTGCCAGGCCGGTGACTTCGTCGACCTGACGGGCCACCGTGACGCCTTCTTCCACATTCTCGAAGCGCACCGTACCGGCGTACTCGGTAATGATCGGACGGGTCAGCGGGTCCCACGTCGCCAGCGGCGTGCCGGCCTTGATCGCCATGCCATCCTTGACGATCAGCGTGGCGCCGTACGGCACCTTGTGACGCTCGCGCTCGCGGCCGTGGTCGTCGGTGATCAGCACTTCGCCGGAACGGGAAATGACGATCTGCGCGCCCTTGCCGTTCGTGACGTAACGCATCGTGGCCGTGAAGCGCACGGTACCGTTCGACTTGGCTTCGACGGACGAGGCCACCGCTGCACGCGACGCCGCACCACCGATGTGGAACGTACGCATCGTCAGCTGGGTACCCGGCTCACCGATCGACTGTGCCGCGACAACACCGACGGCTTCGCCGGAGTTGACCAGCATGCCGCGGCCCAGGTCGCGGCCGTAGCACTTGGCGCACAGGCCGTAACGCGTGTCGCAGGTCAGCGGCGTGCGGACCTTGACTTCGTCGATGCCCATGCGTTCGATGTCCTCGACCATGTCTTCGTCCAGCAGCGTGCCGGCTTCGTACACCGTTTCCTGGGTTTCAGGATTGACGATGTCGGTGCCCGCCACGCGGCCCAGGATACGGTCGCGCAGGGCTTCGATGACTTCACCGCCCTCGACCATGGCCTTCATCTGCGTGCCGTTGGACGTGCCGCAATCGTCTTCGATCACGACCAGATCCTGCGTCACGTCGACCAGACGACGGGTCAGGTAACCCGAGTTTGCCGTCTTCAGTGCCGTATCGGCCAGACCTTTACGAGCGCCGTGGGTCGAGATGAAGTACTGCAGAACGTTCAGGCCTTCGCGGAAGTTTGCCGTAATCGGCGTCTCGATAATCGAGCCGTCCGGTTTCGCCATCAGACCACGCATACCGGCCAGCTGGCGGATCTGTGCTGCCGAACCACGGGCGCCCGAGTCGGCCATCATGTAAATCGCGTTGAACGATTCCTGGGTCGTCTGGGTGCCGTCGCGCTTGACGACGTCTTCCACTTTCAGCTGGTCCATCATGGCCTTGCCGACTTCGTCCGAGGTCTTGCCCCAGATGTCGACGACCTTGTTGTAACGCTCGCCGGCGGTGACCAGACCCGAGGCGTACTGCTGCTCGATCTGCTTCACCTCCGATTCGGCCGTCGCGATCAGCGACTTCTTGACGTCCGGCACCAGCATGTCGTCCACGCAGATCGAGATACCGGCGCGCGTTGCCAGGCGGAAGCCCGACTGCATCAGCTGGTCGGCAAACACGACGGTCGCACGCAGGCCGCACTTGCGGAACGACGTGTTGATCAGCTTCGAGATTTCCTTCTTCTTCAGGGAGCGGTTCAGCACGCTGAACGGCAGGCCCTTCGGCAGGATCTCGGACAGGATGGCGCGGCCGACCGTCGTTTCGTAGCGGGTCAGCGTACGGACGAACTCGCCCGTCGCCGGATCGCGTGGATTCTCGACGATACGCACGGTGATGCGCGTGGCCAGCTCGACTTCCTTGTTGTCGTACGCACGGATCACTTCCGAGACGTCCGGGAACAGCATGCCTTCGCCCTTGGCGTTGATCGCCTCGCGCGTCGCGTAGTACAGACCCAGCACGATATCCTGGGACGGCACGATCGACGGTTCGCCGTTCGACGGGAACAGGATGTTGTTCGACGCCAGCATCAGCGTACGCGCTTCCATCTGTGCTTCGATCGACAGCGGCACGTGGACAGCCATCTGGTCACCGTCGAAGTCGGCGTTGAACGCCGCGCAGACCAGCGGGTGCAGCTGGATGGCTTTACCTTCGATCAGCACCGGCTCGAACGCCTGGATACCCAGGCGGTGCAGCGTTGGTGCACGGTTCAGCATGATCGGGTGTTCGCGGATCACGTCTTCCAGGATGTCCCAGACCACCGGTTCCTGGATCTCGACCAGCTTCTTGGCCGCCTTGATCGTCGTCGCCAGGCCCATCAGTTCGAGCTTGTTGAAGATGAATGGCTTGAACAGTTCGAGAGCCATCAGCTTCGGCAGGCCGCACTGGTGCAGTTTCAGCTGCGGACCCACCACGATGACCGAACGGCCCGAGTAGTCGACGCGCTTGCCCAGCAAGTTCTGACGGAAACGACCGCCCTTACCCTTGATCATCTCGGCCAGCGACTTCAGCGGACGCTTGTTGGCGCCGGTCATCGCCTTGCCGCGACGGCCGTTGTCCAGCAGCGAGTCCACTGCTTCCTGCAGCATGCGCTTCTCGTTACGCGTAATGATTTCCGGCGCGCGCAGTTCCATCAGGCGCTTCAGGCGGTTATTACGGTTGATGACGCGGCGGTACAGGTCGTTCAGGTCGGACGTGGCGAAACGGCCGCCATCCAGCGGGACCAGCGGGCGCAGTTCCGGCGGCAGCACCGGCAGCACTTCCATGATCATCCACTCGGGCTTGATGCCCGAACGCTGGAACGCTTCCAGCACTTTCAGGCGCTTGGCGTATTTCTTGATCTTCGCTTCGGACTTCGATTCCTTCAGCTCGACGCGCAGCGTCTCGGCATCGCGGTGGATGTCGATCGAGCGCAGCAGTTCACGGATGCCCTCGGCGCCCATGTACGCGGTGAAGTCGTCGCCGTACTCTTCGTACTTGGCGGCGTAGTCGTCTTCCGACATGATCTGGCACTTCTTCAGCGGGGTCATGCCAGGATCGGTCACGACGTATGCTTCGAAGTACAGCACGCGTTCGATATCGCGCAGCGTCATGTCCAGGACCATGCCCAGGCGCGACGGCAGCGACTTCAGGAACCAGATGTGCGCGGTCGGCGAGGCCAGCTCGATGTGGCCCATGCGCTCACGGCGCACCTTCGCCAGCGTGACTTCGACGCCGCACTTCTCGCAGATGACGCCGCGGTGCTTCAGGCGCTTGTACTTGCCGCACAGGCACTCGTAGTCCTTGATCGGGCCAAAGATTTTTGCGCAGAACAGGCCGTCGCGTTCCGGCTTGAACGTACGGTAGTTGATGGTTTCCGGCTTCTTGACTTCGCCGTAGGACCACGAACGGATTTTTTCAGGCGAGGCGAGACCGATCTTGATCGCGTCAAAGGTCTCGTTCGTCTGTACTTGCTTGAATAGATCGAGCAGGGCTTTCATCGTATCACTCCAGGTAGTGATGAATTCTTCAGTTTTCTCCCGCGGTTTCAGGCCGCGGGCCGTGCTAGCGTTTCAGCCCCAACTGCAAAACCTGGGGTCGGACCCGGCGGGTCCGACCCCGGCATCTGCCGTTGGGGTCGGCGTTTGCCGTTAGGTGCGTTCCAGGTCGATATCGATACCCAGGGAACGGATCTCTTTCACCAGCACGTTGAACGATTCCGGCATGCCGGCTTCGATCACGTGGTCGCCCTTGACGAGGTTTTCGTACACTTTGGTACGGCCATTCACGTCATCGGACTTCACGGTCAGCATTTCTTGCAGCACGTACGATGCGCCGTACGCTTCCAGTGCCCACACCTCCATCTCACCGAAGCGCTGGCCACCGAACTGGGCTTTACCGCCCAGTGGCTGCTGCGTCACCAGCGAGTATGGGCCGGTCGAACGGGCGTGCATCTTGTCGTCGACCAGGTGGTGCAGTTTCAGCATGTGCATCACGCCGACAGTCACCTTGCGCTCGAACGCTTCGCCGGTGCGGCCGTCGTACATCGTGACCTGATTCTTCGACGGGGTCATGCCCAGCTTCGTCGCGATCTCGTCAGGGTACGCCAGGTCCAGCATGCGGCGGATTTCCGATTCGTGCGCACCGTCGAACACCGGCGTCGCGAACGGCACACCCTTCTTCAGGTTGTGCGCCAGGTTCATGATCTCTTCGTCGCTGAACGAAGCGATGTCTTCCTTGGTACCGGACTCGTTGTACACGGTCGTCAGGTACTTGCGCATCTCTTCGACCTTGATCTGCTGTGCCAGCATTTCGCCGATACGGATGCCCAGGCCCTTGGCAGCCCAGCCCAAGTGCGTTTCCAGGATCTGACCCACGTTCATTCGGGAAGGAACGCCCAGCGGGTTCAGCACGACGTCGGCCGGCGTACCGTCGGCCATGTACGGCATGTCTTCCACCGGCACGATCCGCGAGACCACACCCTTGTTACCGTGGCGGCCTGCCATCTTGTCGCCCGACTGCAGGCGGCGCTTGACGGCCAGGTAGACCTTGACCATCTTCTGCACGCCAGGCTGCAGCTCGTCGCCCTGCGTCAGCTTCTTGCGCTTCTCTTCGAAGGCCAGGTCGAACTGGTGGCGCTTCTCGGCGATCGATTCCTTGATCGCTTCCAGGGCCGTGGCCGCATCGTCGTCCGCCGGACGGATGTCGAACCAGTGGTACTTGTCCAGGTCGGCCAGGTATTCCTTGGTGATCGCAGCACCCTTCGCCAGCTTCTTCGGACCGCCGTTGACGACTTTACCGATCAGCATCTTTTCCAGACGCTGGAAGGCATCGCCCTCGACGATACGCATCTGGTCGTTCAGGTCCAGGCGGTAGCGCTTCAGCTCGTCGTCGATGATCTGCTGGGCGCGCTTGTCGCGCGGGATGCCTTCGCGGGTGAACACCTGCACGTCGATGACGGTACCGACCATGCCCGAAGGCACGCGCAGCGACGTGTCTTTCACGTCGGAGGCTTTTTCGCCGAAGATCGCGCGCAGCAGCTTCTCTTCCGGCGTCAGTTGCGTTTCGCCCTTCGGCGTCACTTTACCGACCAGCGTGTCGCCGGCCTGCACTTCGGCGCCGATGTACACGATGCCGGATTCGTCCAGGCGAGCCAGCTGGTTTTCGGCCAGGTTCGAAATGTCGCGGGTGATTTCTTCCGCGCCCAGTTTGGTGTCACGAGCAACGACGGACAGTTCTTCGATGTGGATCGACGTGTAACGGTCGTCCTTGACGACGTTTTCCGAGATCAGGATCGAATCCTCGAAGTTCAGACCATTCCATGGCATGAACGCCACGGTCATGTTCTGGCCCAGTGCCAGTTCGCCCAAGTCGGTCGATGCGCCGTCGGCGATGACGTCGCCCTTGGCCACGCGGTCGCCCACCTTGACGATCGGACGCTGGTTGATGTTCGTGTTCTGGTTCGAACGGGTGTACTTGATCAGGTTGTAGATGTCGACACCGACTTCGCCAGCTTGCGCTTCTTCGTCGTTGACGCGAATCACCACACGGCCCGCATCGATGTAGTCCACCACGCCGCCACGCAGCGCCTGCACGGTCGTGCCGGAGTCGACTGCCACGGTACGTTCGATACCGGTACCGACCAGCGCCTTTTCAGGACGCAGGCAAGGCACGGCCTGGCGCTGCATGTTGGCGCCCATCAGTGCACGGTTCGCGTCATCGTGTTCCAGGAACGGAATCAGCGAGGCAGCGACGGAAACGATCTGGCCTGGCGCCACGTCCATGTACTGGATACGCTCTGGCGACACGAGGATCGTTTCGCCGGCTTCACGGGCCGACACCAGTTCGTCGTCCAGCTGGCCTTCTTCATTGATCCGGGCATTTGCCTGGGCAATGATGTAGCGGCCTTCTTCGATCGCGGACAGGTAGTCGATCTTGTCGGTGACCTTCGAATTCTCGACCTTGCGGTACGGGGTTTCCAGGAAACCGTATTCGTTCAGGCGGGCGTACAGTGCCAGCGAGTTGATCAGGCCGATGTTCGGACCTTCCGGCGTTTCGATCGGGCAGACGCGGCCGTAGTGGGTCGGGTGCACGTCGCGCACCTCGAAGCCGGCGCGTTCGCGCGTCAGGCCGCCCGGGCCCAGTGCGGAAACACGGCGCTTGTGGGTGATCTCGGACAGCGGGTTGGTCTGGTCCATGAACTGGGACAGCTGCGACGAACCGAAGAACTCGCGGATCGCGGCCGAGATCGGCTTGCTGTTGATCAGGTCATGCGGCATCAGGTTGTCGGCTTCGGCCTGGCCCAGGCGTTCCTTGACGGCACGCTCGACACGCACGAGACCGGCGCGGAACTGGTTTTCGGCCAGTTCGCCCACGCAACGGACGCGACGGTTACCCAGGTGATCGATATCGTCGACTTCGCCGCGGCCATTGCGCAGCTCGACCAGGATCTTGATCACGGCCAGCACGTCTTCGTTCGACAGCGTCATGGCGCCCGTCAGTTCGTCACGGCCGATGCGGCGGTTGAACTTCATGCGGCCCACGGCGGACAGGTCGTAACGGTCGGCGCTGTAGAACAGGCCGTTGAACAGCGCTTCGACCGACTCTTCGGTCGGCGGTTCGCCAGGACGCATCATGCGGTAGATCGCGATGCGGGCGGCGGTCTGGTCGGCGGTGTCGTCGATGCGCAGCGTCTGCGAGATGTACGCGCCCTGGTCCAGGTCGTTGGTGTACAGCGTCTGGATCGCGGAGATGTTCGAATCGCGCAGGCGGTTCAGGACTTCTTCGGTCAGCTCGTCGTTGGCCGATGCGACCACTTCGCCCGTTTCCGGATCGACGATGTTCTTGGCCAGCACGCGGCCCAGCAGGTAGTCTTCCGGCACGGAGATGTGGGCGATGCCGGCGGCTTCGATTTCACGGACGTGCTTGGCGTTGATGCGCTTGTCCTTCGTGACGATCGTCTTGCCGTCCTTCGGATTGACGATGTCGAAGCGCGCGACTTCACCGCGCAAGCGTTCGGCGACGAATTCCATCTCGCCGCCTTCCGAGCGCAGGTTGAAATTGTCGAACACGAAGAAGTTCGCCAGGATCTGTTCCGGCGTCATGCCGATGGCCTTCAGCAGGATCGACACGGGCATCTTGCGGCGACGGTCGACGCGGAAGTACAGGATGTCCTTCGGATCGAACTCGAAGTCCAGCCACGAGCCGCGGTAAGGAATGATACGGGCCGAGAACAGCAGCTTGCCGGACGAGTGCGTCTTGCCGCGGTCGTGTTCGAAGAACACGCCCGGGGAACGGTGCAGCTGCGAAACGATCACGCGCTCGGTACCGTTGATCACGAACGAACCGGTGGTCGTCATCAGGGGCAGTTCGCCCATGTAGACTTCCTGTTCCTTCATTTCCTTGACGACCGGCTTGGTCGGCGATTCCTTGTCCAGGATCACGAGGCGCACTTTCGCGCGCAGCGGCGATGCGAAGGTCAGGCCACGGAGTTGGCACTCTTTCACGTCAAACGCAGGGTCGCCCAACACGTACGACAGGAATTCCAGGCGTGCGAAACCGTTGTGCGAAACGATCGGGAAGATGGAAGTGAAGGCCGATTGCAGGCCTTCGTTCTTGCGGGAGGCAACCGGAGTGTGCTCCTGCAGGAAGTTTTCGTAAGACTCGAGCTGGGTCGCCAGCAGGAACGGAACGTTGTGGACGTTGGCGCGTTTCGCGAATGATTTGCGAATGCGTTTCTTCTCAGTAAATGAGTAGTGCATGGACACTCCGTGAGTGACAGGAAAGGATAGAAAATTCAGGTTTCAGCTTGTATGCTTGTGTCACCATGTCATACAGGCGAAACCTCAAGGCACTACCTTTTCAGGCCAGGACGACAAAAAAACGGGCAAGAACGGGGTAAAACGACAACAAATACGACAGAGACGACAAAGGAGCCAAAGCCGGACCTCCTCCCTTCCGGAAGGAAATCCGCAGCTTTGGCTCAGGCGCTAAAGGATGCCGGCGCCGGTAATACTAAATTACTTCAGGTCGGCCTTGGCGCCAGCTTCTTCCAGCTTCTTCTTAGCGGCTTCAGCGTCGGCTTTCGACAGGGCTTCCTTCACGGTCTTCGGTGCGCCGTCAACCACGTCTTTGGCTTCTTTCAGGCCCAGACCGGTGATTTCACGAACTGCCTTGATGACGCCGACTTTGTTCGCGCCGACTTCGGTCAGCACCAGGTTGAACTCGGTCTGCTCTTCAACAGCAGCAGCGGCAGCGCCGCCGCCAGCTGCAGGAGCTGCCATTGCAGCTGCCGACACGCCGAACTTTTCTTCGAAAGCCTT
This sequence comes from Pseudoduganella chitinolytica, assembly GCF_029028125.1. Classification (GTDB taxonomy): domain Bacteria; phylum Pseudomonadota; class Gammaproteobacteria; order Burkholderiales; family Burkholderiaceae_D; genus Rugamonas; species Rugamonas chitinolytica. The sequence goes on along the minus strand of NZ_CP119083.1, from coordinate 5,355,733 downwards.
GACCAGGTCGTTCAGGTCCATCACGGACATTTCGGACACTGCGTTCAGGATATCGTCTTTGCTAATTGCCATTTGAAACTCCTAATTGATTTGTATGCTACAGAATTGATTACTTGACGAACGCACTGCAAACTTAGGCAGCTGCGGTTTCTTCCGCTGCAGGAGCAGCTTCCGAACCTTCGCTCTTCTTGGCTGCCAGAGCAGCCAGACCACGTGCAAAGCCCGATACCGGTGCCAGCATAACGCCCAACAGCTGCGAGATGAGGACTTCACGGCTTGGAATGCTCGCCAGTGCAGTCACGCCAGCTACGTCGAGCTGCTTGCCTGCATAGTTACCTGCCTTGATGACCAGCTTGTCGTTGGTCTTGGCGAAGTCGTTGATGACTTTCGCTGCGGCCACGGCGTCATCCGAGATCGAGTAGATCAGCGGACCGGTCATTGCGTCGGACAGGTTGGCGAACTGCGTGCCTTCGACAGAGCGACGAGCCAGCGTGTTCTTCAGAACACGCAGGTATACGCCCTGGGCACGCGCGGTTGCACGGAGTTTCGTCAAGTGAGCAACCTGGATGCCACGGTACTCAGCCACGACGATCGTTTGCGCAGTTGCTACTTTTGCGGAAACTTCGGCGACGACGGCCTTTTTGTCATTCAGATTGAGACCCACGGTCAATCTCCTTAAAAGACACAGGAGGATTCCTGCATCGGTTTCGAACAACGGCGTCCGAGGTTAGGAGTCCAATGGACTGCAAAACTTGTTCGGGTACACCATCTGCGTTGGGCGCCGGCTTGCGCCTGCAATTAACCGGAAACCTGCCTGCTGCTTCCAGCCCAACGGTCTTTGATTGCCTGGCAGGCACTTGCGCACCTGCCAGCCCAAAGATGTGCCCGGCTAGTGTTTCGCCGGGGCTTGATTCTTACTTAAGCAGCCAGGGTGCCGTGGTCGACACGCACGCCTGCGCCCATCGTCGAGGACAGCGATACCTTGCGCAGGTAGATGCCTTTCGACGAAGCAGGCTTGGCCTTGTTCAGGGCTTCGATCAGAGCGACCAGGTTGGTCTTCAGATCGGCGTCGCTGAACGACTTGCGGCCGATGGTGGCGTGGATGATACCGGCCTTGTCGGTACGGTACTGCACCTGGCCTGCCTTGGCGTTCTTGACAGCGGTTGCGACGTCAGGCGTCACGGTGCCGACTTTCGGGTTCGGCATCAGGCCGCGTGGGCCCAGGATCTGGCCCAGGGTACCGACGATACGCATCGTGTCTGGCGAAGCGATGACGATGTCGAACGGCATGTCGCCGGCCTTCACGCGTTCTGCCAGGTCTTCCATGCCGACCACGTCGGCGCCGGCTGCCTTGGCAGCTTCAGCCTTGTCGCCGGAAGCGAACACGGCGACGCGAACGGTCTTGCCGGTGCCTGCTGGCAGCACGACGGAGCCGCGAACGACCTGGTCCGACTTCTTCGGATCCACGCCCAGCTGGACGGACACGTCGATCGATTCATTGAACTTGGCGGTGGCCAGTTCCTTGATCAGGGCGACAGCGTTGTCGAACGGGTACACTTTGGTACGGTCTACTTTAGCCTTGATGGCTTGTGCGCGCTTGGACAGTTTTGCCATGATCAGATACCCTCAACGGTGATGCCCATCGAACGAGCCGAACCGGCGATGGTGCGCACAGCGGCTTCCAGATCGGCGGCGGTCAGGTCAGGGGTCTTCAGTTTTGCAATTTCTTCCGCTTGTGCGCGGGTCAGCGTGCCAACCTTGTCAGTATGTGGCTTCGGCGAACCTTTTTGCACGCCCGAGTGCTTCTTGATCAGGAACGTCGCAGGAGGCGTCTTCATCACGAACGTGAAGGACTTGTCCGCGAAGGCGGTGATCACCACAGGGATCGGCATGCCTGGTTCCATACCTTGGGTCTGCGCGTTGAAGGCCTTGCAGAATTCCATGATGTTCAGACCGCGCTGACCCAGTGCTGGGCCGATCGGAGGGGATGGGTTTGCCTTACCAGCTGGAACTTGCAGCTTGATAAAGCCAATGATTTTCTTTGCCATGATGGCTTTCCTATCGTTGGATTTGAGTGGTAGCGCCCCGCCGGTACTTCATGGCAGGGCTCCTCGGGTGGATTCTCCGGCTGACCGGAACGCTCCGTAGGGCGCTTAAACTTTTTCGACTTGACCGAACTCGAGTTCGACGGGAGTCGCGCGGCCGAAGATGGTGACCGAGACGCGCACTTTGGACTTTTCGTAGTTGACTTCTTCCACGTTGCCGTTGAAGTCGGTGAACGGGCCATCCTTGATGCGGACTTGCTCGCCCACTTCGTACAGCACTTTCGGCCGTGGCTTTTCCACGCCTTCCTGCATCTGCGTCATGATCTTTTCGATCTCGCGGGCAGGAATCGGGGTTGGCTTGTTCGACTTGCCGCCGATGAAGCCGGTGACCTTGGCGGTGTTCTTCACCAGGTGCCAGGTCTCATCCGTCATTTCCATTTCCACCAGCACGTAGCCCGGGAAGAAACGGCGCTCGGTAACGGACTTCTGGCCGTTCTTCACTTCCACGACTTCTTCGGTCGGGACGAGAATCTGGCCGAACTGATCTTGCATGCCGGCGCGCTCGACGCGCTCCGTCAGCGCACGCTGCACACTTTTCTCCATGCCGGAATAAGCATGCACAACGTACCAGCGCTTGTTGCTGACTGGCACGCTGAGCGGAGCGCCGGACTCTTGCGCCGGAGCGTCGCCCGGTACGGGCTCGCCGGATACGTCGTCTTGCACGTTTTCGCTCATTATTTTTTCCAACCCAGGATTACGTCGTACAACAGGAATTCCAACAGCTTGTCGGTGCCCCACAGGAACACAGCCATCACCAGCACAAAGCCGAAGACCAGCATCGTGATCTGGGTTGCTTCTTTACGCGTCGGCCAGACGACCTTCTTGGTTTCGCGAACGGATTCCTTCGCAAAATTGAGGAAATCGCGACCAGAGGCGGAGGTGTAAGCAATGCCGACGGAAATAAGCAAACCAACCACAAGCGCAGCTGCCCGCACCAGGGTTGGTTGACCTGCCAGAATGAAGAATCCGGCTACGCCTGCAATCGCTGCAACCACCGCCAACACGACCTTGAGCTTATCGCCGGACGTGCTAACGGTTTGCACGGATTGATTAGACATTCGTTTTTACTTTCGGTGCCCTGCACCTGAATTCGGTGGCAGGGGCGGAGGGCATCGAACCCCCAACCTTCGGTTTTGGAGACCGACGCTCTGCCAATTGAGCTACGCCCCTACGTAAAACACTACAGTGGAATCCGTTATTCTAGCACCCAACCGGGGTTGGGCGCTAGTCCTGCTTGGCAGGATTCCTGTTTCGGGCGATTAGCCCAGGATCTTGGCAACGACGCCAGCACCCACGGTACGGCCACCTTCGCGGATAGCGAAGCGCAGACCTTCTTCCATCGCGATCGGGTTGATCAGCTTGACGGTGATCGACACGTTATCGCCTGGCATGACCATTTCCTTGTCCGCTGGCAGTTCGATCGAACCGGTCACGTCCGTCGTACGGAAGTAGAACTGTGGACGGTAGTTGTTGAAGAACGGGGTGTGACGGCCGCCTTCGTCTTTCGACAGAACGTAGATCTCGCCCGTGAAGTGGTTGTGCGGCTTGATCGAGCCTGGCTTCGCCAGAACCTGACCACGCTGGACGTCTTCACGCTTGGTGCCGCGCAGCAGCAGACCGACGTTGTCGCCGGCTTGACCCTGGTCCAGCAGCTTGCGGAACATTTCCACGCCGGTGCAGGTGGTCTTGACGGTATCGATGATGCCGACGATTTCGATCTCTTCGCCGACCTTGATGATGCCGCGCTCGACACGACCCGTGACCACGGTACCGCGGCCGGAGATCGAGAACACGTCTTCCACTGGCATCAGGAAGGCGCCGTCCACAGCGCGCTCAGGCGTTGGGATGTAGCTGTCCAGTGCATCGGCCAGACGGATGATGCAGTCTTCGCCCATTTCGCCTGGCTGGCCTTCCAGCGCCATACGTGCCGAACCCTTGATGATTGGCAGGTCGTCGCCTGGGAATTCGTACTTCGACAGCAGCTCGCGCACTTCCATTTCGACCAGTTCCAGCAGCTCTGCGTCGTCGACCAGGTCGCACTTGTTCAGGAACACGATGATGTAAGGAACGCCAACCTGACGGGCCAGCAGGATGTGCTCGCGGGTCTGTGGCATCGGGCCGTCGGCAGCGGAGCACACCAGGATCGCGCCGTCCATCTGGGCAGCACCGGTAATCATGTTCTTGATGTAGTCGGCGTGGCCTGGGCAGTCAACGTGCGCGTAGTGACGGGCAGCCGTTTCGTACTCGACGTGGGCGGTGTTGATGGTGATGCCGCGTGCTTTTTCTTCCGGTGCAGCGTCGATCTGGTCGTAGGCTTTCGCTTCGCCGCCGAATTTCTTCGACAGAACGGTTGCGATTGCAGCGGTCAGGGTGGTCTTGCCATGGTCAACGTGACCGATGGTGCCAACGTTCACGTGCGGTTTAGTCCGCTCGAACTTTTCTTTTGCCATTTTAGACTCCTAACAATTTTAAGATATTGCTGGGCACGCGCCCGACTGTCAGATGATGTATTGCGTAACTGGATACTACGCTGCGTACTGCGAATTCTGGTGCCCTTGACGTGGATTGAACACGTGGCCTCTCCCTTACCAAGGGAGTGCTCTACCACTGAGCTACAAGGGCTTTTTTACTGCTGATGTACTACTGATATGTACTGCTAGCGATATTAACTACCGGCTGCAACAAAACTGGAGCGGGTGAAGGGAATCGAACCCTCGTCTTAAGCTTGGAAGGCTTCAGCTCTACCATTGAGCTACACCCGCGAGGTTCCGTTTCACTACACTGTCACTCAGTTTCCTTGCAAAAACTTGGTGGAGGGGACTGGATTCGAACCAGTGTACTCATAAGAGGGCAGATTTACAGTCTGCTGCCTTTAACCACTCGGCCACCCCTCCGCGAGGAACCGCAGAGTATGAAGCATAAAATCAAAACTGTCAACGCCTTGACACAAACATCTTTGTGTCTCGCAGCTAACTGTCTGCTTCGGGGCGAGATTGTAGCGGCTCCCCCTGCACAATTGCAAGGGTTGTTTTTGCGAGTTCATCAAAAATCTTGCCGGGCCTGATTCCATGCGGCTTCCCGGCCATTAAAAATCTTTCCCACGCTCCTTTCGTTGCCTGCGTTGCTATAGAATCGCCCCGGCGTCGGGCAGCGCACGCCCCTTTTGTCCGCGCCCCGCTTGCCGTCCCCACGTCTGGAGCCTCGATTGAACACCCGACTGCGCAGCTGGCCCAGCCTGCTGCTGGCCAATCTGATACTGGCGGCCGCCTACGCCGCAACCGGCTGCGCCGGCATGCAGCTGGCGCTCGCGCCAGGGTTTGCGACGCCGCTGTTCCTCCCCGCCGGCATCGCCCTGGCCGCGCTTGTCAGTGGCGGCGTCCGCCTGCTGCCCGGGGTAGCCCTCGGCACGGCCGTCATGAGTCTCCTTACGCTGCACCTGGTCCAGCCCGAGCTGGGCTGGACCGGCCGCCTGGGTGCCGCCGCGCTGGCGGCAGGCACATCGTCGCTGCAGGCCTATATCGCCATGCATGCCTTCCTGCGCTGGATCGATCCCGGCATCGATTCGGGCCGCGACGTGCTGCGCTTCCTGCTGCTGGCGCCCGTGCTGGCACTGACGAGCAGTACGTTGTCGCTGTGCGCGCTGGCGTTGCTGGGCGTGCTGCCCGGTGGCGACCTGGGCGCCAACTGGCTGGCCTGGTGGGTCGGCGACACGCTGGGCATGCTGCTGGCGGCACCGCTGGTTTGGATCCTGTGCGGCCGGCCACGCCGCCTGTGGTGGCGCCGCCGCTGGCTGGTCGGCCTGCCCCTGCTGGTCCTGACGGCACTGTTCGTGACGATCTTCCTCAACGTGCGCCGCTGGGAGTGGAACCAGCAGATGCAGACGGTGCAATTGAAGGCGCAGCAGGCCGGCGACCTGCTGCAGGCCAAGCTGTCCGAACACGAGCGCTTCCTGTTCGCCATGTCGAGCGCCATCAACGGCCATGGACTGGCAATGAAGGGCAAGGATTTCCAGCGTGTCGCCCAGGGCTACCTGGCGCGCCATCCGGAGATGCTGTCGATGAGCTGGCTTCGGCCCGTGGCCGCCGACGAGCGCGACGCATTCGAACGCTGGGGCCGCGAGCACGTCGATCCCGGCTTCGCCATCCGCGCGCCGGACCAGAACGGCGTCATGCAGCCCGTCGGCGCGCACCCCGACTACATGGTGGCCACGTTCATCGAACCGCGCGGCAACCGCATCTATCTGGGCCTGGACATGCTGGCCGAACCGTCGCGTGCCGCCGCCGTGCGGCGCGCCCTGCAAAGCGACGAGCCCACCGCCAGCGCACCGCTCATGCTGCTCCGTCCCGACCTGAAGCACGGCGTGATCCTGCTGCAGGCGGTGCGCCCGCCCGACGGCGGCGAACCGGTCGGCATGCTGTTGATGTCCGTCCAGCTGGAGAGCTACCTGGCCAGCGTGCTGCAGCAGGTCGCCTTCCCCCACCTGGTGGCGACGGTCGACGACGTGGCCACGGGCGACCGGCTGGCCACCGCGGACGACGCCGGCACGGCCCACCGCGCCGGCGCGCTGCGCCAGACGATCCACTTCGGCGGCCGCGACTACCTGCTGACCCTGACGCCGACGGCGGCCTACGTGGCCACCCAGCGCGGCTGGCAGAGCTGGTCCGTGCTGGCGGCCGGCCTGCTGCTGACCTCCCTGCTGGGCGGCCTGCTGCTGCTCTCCAGCGGCGAGCGGGCGCAGATCCAGGCCCGCGTGGAGGAAAGCACGGCGCGCCTGCAGGAACGCGAAGCACGCCTGCAGGCGATCCTCGACAAGGCGGCCGACGCCATCCTGACCATCGACGGCATCGGCCTGCTGGTCTCCGCCAACGGCGCCGCCGGCCGGCTGTTCGGCTACGCGCCCGAGCAGATGGCCGGGCTGCCCCTGGTGCAGCTGCTGCCGGCCACGCACGGCGAGGCCCCGGCCGCGCTGCTGCGCCGCATCGCCGCCGGGGCCAGCCAGTCGTACGAAGCCACCGGCTGGCGCCGCGAAGGCGTGTCGCTCCCGCTGGCCGTGTCGGTCAGCGAAGTGGAGCTGCCGGGCGAGCACCTGTTCGTGGCGATCCTGCACGACTTGACGGAGCAGCAGCGCGCCCAGGAGCGCATTTACCGCCTGGCCCACCACGACCCGCTGACGGGCCTCGACAACCGCCTGTCGCTGAACCTGCGGCTGGACCAGCTGCTGGCGCGCACGCGGCGCGAGGGCGGCAGCGCGGCCGTCATGTTCCTCGACCTGGACCACTTCAAGAAGATCAACGACACGCACGGCCACCAGACCGGCGACCAGTTGCTGATCGCCGTGGCGGGACGCCTGCGCGAGCTGCTGCGCGACGTCGACACCATCGCCCGCCTGGGCGGCGACGAGTTCATCGTGCTGACCTCCGGTACCGTCACGCCGGACATCGTCAGCCACCTGGCCGCCGGCATCGTCGAGGTACTGGCGCGGCCGTACCAGCTGCAGGGCCTGACCGTGCACAGCGGCGCCAGCGTGGGCGTGGCGATGTTCCCCTCCGACGGCGACGACAGCAGCACCTTGCTGCGCCATGCCGACACGGCCATGTACGCCGCCAAGAGCTGCGGCCGCGGCAATTTCCAGTTCTTCTCGGCCGCCATGAACGCGGCCACGCATGAACGCCTGCTGCTGGAAAACCGCCTGTGGCAGGCGCTGGAGCAGGACGAATTCGAGCTGTACCTGCAGGCCCAGATCGACCTGCACAGCGGTGCCGTGATCGGCGCCGAGGCGCTGCTGCGCTGGCACCATCCGGAGCTGGGCATGGTGGGGCCGGACCGCTTCATCCCGATCGCCGAGGAGTCCGGCCTGATCCTGCCGCTGGGCGACTGGGCCCTGCAGCGCGCCGTGCAGTTGCTGGACCGCTGGCGTTCCCTGGGGCTGGGCCACCTGCGCCTGGCCGTCAACCTGTCGGCCCGCCAGTGCCATGGCACCGGCCTGCTGCCGCAACTGGACCGCCTGCTGGCCGAGACGGGCATCGACCCGGCCCTGCTGGAACTGGAGATCACGGAGACGGCGGCCATGCAGGACCCGGAACGCAGCCGCGAACTGCTGCAGCAGCTGCGCTCGCGCGGCATCAAGGTCGCCATCGACGATTTCGGCACCGGCTACTCGTCGCTGTCGTACCTGAAGCTGTTCGAGATCGACCGCATCAAGATCGACCGCGGCTTCGTCAAGGACATCGAGACGGACCCGGACGACGCCGCCATCGTCTCGGCCACGATCGGGCTGGCCCATGCGCTGGGGCTGGAGGTGATCGCGGAAGGTGTCGAGACGCAGGCGCAGGCCGATTTCCTGCGCGGCAAGCGCTGCGACGAGGCGCAGGGGTATCTGTTTGCGCGGCCGGTGACCGTGGCGGAGTTCGAGGTGCTGGCCAGTACCGCCGAGACCGTTTGATGTCTGGGGTCATGGTGCCGGCTTGCAGGCCGGCACCGCTGCGGGACTGACCCCGAAGTTAACTGTACGCGAACAAACTTCGGGGTCAGTCCCAAAGGGACAGACCCCAATGCATCAGCCGCTGACGATGTCGATGAGGGCGGCCACCACTTCCGGATCGAACTGGGTGCCGCTGCGCTCGCGGATGTACTGCAGCGCCGCCGCCTGCGGCCACGCCGCGTTGTACGTGCGTTCGTGCATCAGCGAGTCGTACACGTCGACCACGGCGACGATACGGGCCGACAGCGGAATGGCGTTGCCCTGCAAGCCGTTCGGATAGCCGCGGCCGTCGAAATGCTCGTGGTGCGCGCCGGCGATCTCGGCGCCGTAGGTCAGGTAGCTGACGCCGTCGACCATGCCGGCCGCACGCTCCAGCACCTTCTGCCCGACCGAGGCATGGGCCTGCATGTGGCCGCGCTCCTCTTCCGTGTGCGCACCCGGCTTCAACAGGATGTGGTCCGGCGTGGCCACCTTGCCCACGTCGTGCAGGATGCTGGCCAGCCCGATCATGTCGAGCAGCTGCGGCGTCAGTTGCTCCGGATACGCGCCCCGTTCCTTCATGCGCGCGGCGATGCCCGTGGACAGCTGCTGCACGCGCCGCACGTGGCCCTTGATGTCGCCGTCGCGGAACTCGGCCAGGTCGGCCAGCGCGATCACGGTGGCTTCCTGCGCCTTGCGCAGCTGGCCGAACATGTACAGGTTGTCGAACGCTGCCGCGATGCGCTCGCAGAACACCTCCAGCAGGTCGCGCTGGATCTGCGCCAGCGGCCAGGGCGGCGTGACGGAGATCGCCACGTCGCGGTGCTCCTGGGTGCGGATGTACAGCACGTTGGCGGGATGGTCGAACTGGCTTTTCTTTTCCGCGAAGGCCTTGGCGATCGTGGGCGCCAGCGCATGGTCCACGGGCAGGTGCTCGGCCTCCGCCAGCGTCGTATAGCCGCCGGTGGCGGCGACGACGGTAGTGCTGCCGGTATCGCCCTGCATCAGGCACAGCACGCCGTCCGCGCCCACGTCGAGGATGGCCGAGACCTGGTTCAGTACCCCGGAGGCGAACTCGCGCAGCGAATGGATCTGGTACAGGTTGGTCGCGCCGGCCAGGATCTTGCCCAGGCCGACCCGGCTGCGTTCCAGCATGTTCAGGCTTTCGTAGGCGCGCAGCGCCGAGATCACCGTGGTGAACAGCTTCTGCGTCGTCAGCTCCGTCTTGGCCTTGTAGTCGTTGATGTCGTATTCGACAATCACGCGCTGCTCGGGCGCCTGGCCGGGCTGGCCCGTGCGCAGCACGACGCGCACGATCGCATTGTGCAGCTCCTCGCGGATGCGGCGCGCCAGCACCAGGCCGGCGTCGTCCGTTTCCATGACGACGTCCAGCAGCACCAGCGCGATGTCGGGCGTATTGGCGAGGATGTCGAAGCCTTCGCGCCCGCTGTAGGCGGAAAACAGCTCCAGCTCGCGGTCCTTGAAGGTCACGTTGCGCAGCGCCAGCCGGGTGACGGCGTGCACGTCCTGGTCGTCGTCGACGATCAGCACGCGCCATTGCCGCTGGTCCGGCGGCGTCGATTGCGCGTGCTCGTCTTCCTCTTCGTCCAGCAGCCAGTTATCATCGGCAGCAGTCGAATCCGTCATGCGTGCTCCTTCGGTCCCGTCGGTAGTACGCAGCATAAATCAGAAGCCGCGCGATGCCAACGAAAACTTGCCGTGCCGCAAATGGCCGGGGAGTCTGGTACGCTTAGACAACAACCAACGGGGGAGCACATCATGCAAGACAATCCAGACCAGCAGGGCGGCGGTGCGGACGGCGCGGGCCGTGAATTCCTCGCCTTCACGCTGGGCCGCGAGGAATATGGCATCGACATCCTGAAGGTCCAGGAAATCCGCGGCTACGAGGCGGTGACGCGCATCGCCAACGCGCCCGAATTCATCAAGGGCGTGATCAACCTGCGCGGCATCATCATCCCCGTGGTCGACATGCGCATCAAGTTCCACCTGGGCGAACCCGTCTACGACCAGTTCACGGTGGTCATCATCCTCAACATCAAGGGCCGCGTGGTGGGCATGGTGGTGGACAGCGTGTCCGACGTGACGACCTTGACGCCGGACCAGATCAAGCCGTCGCCGGAACTGGGGACCGCCTTCTCGCAGGAATTCATGATCGGGCTGGGGACGATCGGCGAACGGATGCTGATCCTGATGGACATCGACAAGCTGATGTCCAGCCCGGAGATGGGATTGAACGATCCGATCAATCCGTAGCAAACCCCTGGGGACAGGCACCGATCTTCGAGTCGAAGATCGGTGCCTGTCCCCGGTGCCTCTGGTTGTCTACCCGCCCTGGCGCCGCGAGCAGTCGCTCTTGCCCGCCAGGTCGATGTTCTGGTAGCGGATCTCGTAGTGCCCCGTCGCCAGTTCGTCGACGATGTGGCGGTCATGCGCCTGGACGAATACGTAGCGCACGTTGGCGCGGCGTTCCAGGTCGTAGACCTTGATGAACACCGGCAGCGCGTTGTTGGTGTTGTCCAGCGTGAGTTCCATGTCCTGGCCCTTGTTCGCGACCGGGAACCCGGTGACGTACCCGGAACGCGTGGGCCACGGCTCGCCGTTCGGCGCCACCAGCGCCGGCGTTTCGTTGTCGCATTCGGCGCCCGCCTCGGGCAGCACCACCTGCGAGACGGCCAGCACCTTGATCGGCGCCGTGTCGGCCCCGTCGCCTTCGGCGGAAGCACGGGCCGCCGGCGTACCCCAGCCCTCCGCTTCCGCCATGCGCTCGCCGCGCGCGGCCGGTCGTCCCGCGCTTGCCGTCAGGCTGCCTTCGCTGCCGCCCCAGGCCGAGGCCAGCACGGTGGATACCTGGCGCGGCTCGGCCACCGTCATCACGCCGGCGACCCAGCCCAGCGCCAGGCTGCCGGCGATCGACAGCCACCAGCGCCAGTTGCGCGTCAGTGCCACCCGGCGCCGGCGCCCTTCCGGCTGCTCGCTCCAGGCCTGCGCGGGCGCGTCCACGGACCGCTCCTCGTGCGTGCTCTCCAGCCACTCGACCTCGAATTCTTCCTGGGCGATCCAGTCGTCGTGCTCCTTGCGGCGCTGGGGATCGGCCAGCGTGCCATAGGCCGTATTGACGATCGCCATGATCCGGGCGGCCTTTTCGTCGCCCGGATTCTTGTCGGGGTGGTATTTCTGGCTCAGCGCCTTGTAGGCGGCACGTATGACCTCCTGGGGCGCGCCACGGGCCACCTTCAGGTTGTCATAGTGTGTATGTATCTTTCCCATCGCTTCAATATTGTCAGCCGCGCGTCACGACGGGGTTTCGCGCCAGGTCAACCATAATAGCCGAACTCACCATACCGGCTCACTCTACAGCCCGCTCGACAGCCCGCCCTACAGCCGATGCGCGCGGTCGCTGGCCGCCAGCGCGGGCGGCAGCTCGACATCCTTGCCCACCACCAGCACCTTGAACAGCTCCCCCATCTCGGCCGGCGACAGCAGCTTGTGCACGGCGTTCGCCTGCGGCAGGTAGCGCATGGCGTCGGCCGGATCGGTGCGCAGCAGCAGCTCGCCGATGCCCGCGCCCAGCAGGAAGGTGGCCTGACTCATGTAGGCGACGACGTCGGCGCCGGCGTCCTGCGCCGCCAGCGCCATCGCCGTGAAGTCCACGTGCGCCGTGATGTCCTGCAGGCCGGGCAGGTAGAACGGATCGTCGTGCGCGTGATGGCGGTAGTGGCACATCAGCGTGCCCGTGCTGCGGTCCGGATGATAGAACTCGTGGGCCGGGAAACCGTAGTCGAGCAGGATCGCGGCGCCCCTGCCGCCGGCCAGCAGCGCGCCGACGCTGCCCATGAATCCGCATGCCGTGCCATGCAGTTCCGTGACGTACCCTTCCGGCAGCAGGTCCGCTTCCCGCACCTGGCTGGCCAGCTGCGCCGCCAGCGCCGGCGTCAGCGGGGCGCTCTGGTAGGCGAAGCGGCCGTCGGCTATCGTCACGTGCAGTTCGCGCCAGCCGTCCGCCGCCTTCGTGACGAGGTGCACCGGCATCGCGTCCAGTACCTCGTTGCCGAGGATGACGCCGTCGAACCGGGCGGGCATACCGTCCAGCCACGTCACCTGCGGGAAGTCGCGCAGGGCCTCCTGCTGGCGCGCGCGCAGTTCGCCCGACAATTCGACGATCGCGTAGCGTTCCACGGCGACGCCCTGCGCCGCCAGCTCCGTCAGCACGTCGCGCGCCAGCTTGCCCGTGCCGGCGCCGAATTCAAGGATGTGCGGGGCGCTTTGCGCCATAATAGCGGCCGCGACCTGCGCCAGCGCGGCCCCGAACAGGGGCGACATCTCCGGCGCGGTTGTAAAATCGCCATCCTTGCCCAGCTTGGCGGCACCGCCGCTGTAATAGCCGAGGTCCGGCGCGTACAGCGCCTGTTCCATGAAGCTGGCAAACGGGATGGCGCCGCCGTGCCGGGCAATGTCGGCGGCGATGCGGTGCTGCAGGGCGTGCGACGCGGCCAGCGCGTCGGCGGAAGGTGCGGGAAGAGACATCCCCGCATTGTAGCGAATCGCACGCGCCCGGCAATATTGATGTTCCCTCATCTTCTGGAGTACTGCTGCAATGCATAGGACCGATACCGCGACCGCCCCGGTGGCGCTGGTGACGGGCGCAGGCCGGCGCATCGGCCGCGCCATCGCGCTGGGCATGGCCCAGGCCGGCTGGGACGTGGCCGTCCATTACCGTGCCTCGCGCGCCGAGGCCGAGCAAGTCGTCGCCCGCATCGAGGCCATGGGCCGGCGCGCCGTGGCGCTGCATGCCGACCTGGCCGACGAAGGCGCCGTCAAGGACCTGGTGCCCGCCGCCGCCGCGGCACTGGGCCGCGTGACGTGCGTCGTCAACAATGCTTCGCTGTTCGACTACGACAGCGCGGCCGACTTCTCGCTGGCCCGGCTCGACGCGCACATGCACGCCAACCTGGGCGCCCCGCTGCTGCTGGCGCAGTCGCTGCACAGCCACACGCCGGACGGCGAGCAGGCCGTCGTCGTCAACCTGCTGGACCAGAAGCTGTACAATCTCAATCCCGATTTTCTGTCGTACACGCTGTCGAAAGCGGCGCTGCACACGGCCACGACGCTGCTGGCCCAGGCGCTGGCACCGAAGCTGCGCGTGGTCGGCGTGGCGCCCGGTATCACGCTGGTGTCCGGCGACCAGAGCGAGGCAGGCTTCGCCAAGGCACATGCGCAGACGCCGCTGGGGCGTTCCAGCGCGCCGGAGGATGTCGTGGCGGCCGTGCTGTATGCCGCCACCGCCCGTGCCGTCACGGGCACGACGTTGCTGGTCGACGGCGGCCAGCACCTGATGCCCCTGCCGCGCGACGTCATGTTCCTCGCACAATAAAGTATCCGATTCTTTGAAGGTAAAACCATGCTGTCCGCCCTCACCCATCCCCGCCTGCAGGACTGCCGCCGGCTGTTCCTGCGCAATTACGAAGTGCAGATCAATATCGGTGTGCACGATTTCGAGAAGAAGGGCGAGCAGCGCGTCCTGATCAACGTCGACCTGTACATCCCGCTGGCCGTCTCCACGCCGAAAGCCGACGAGCTGCATGAAGTCGTCGACTACGACTTCATGCGCGAGACCATCGCGCGCCGGATGGCGCAGGGCCACGTGCACCTGCAGGAGACGCTGTGCGACGACGTCGTCGCGGCCATGCTGGCGCACCCGCGCGTGCGCGCCGTGCGCGTGTCGACGATGAAGCCGGACGTGTATCCGGACTGCGAGGGCGTGGGCGTCGAAGTATTCAAGATCAAGGAAGACGTATGAACGCGGTGACGGAAACCGTCCTGAAGGACAAGAGCGCCGAGAAGACGGCCTACGAGAACAACAAGCTGCACAAGCGCCTGTGCCGCCTGGTCGGCCAGGCCATCGGCGACTTCAACATGATCGAGGACGGCGACAAGGTGATGGTGTGCCTGTCCGGCGGCAAGGACAGCTACGCGCTGCTCGACATCCTGATGACCTTGCGCGAGCGCGCGCCGATCCACTTCGACATCGTGGCCGTCAACCTGGACCAGAAGCAGCCGAACTTCCCGGCCGATATCCTGCCCGCCTACCTGACGGAGCTGGGCGTGGCGTTCCACATCGAGAACCAGGACACCTACAGCATCGTCAAGCGCCTCATCCCGGAAGGGAAGACGACGTGTTCGCTGTGCTCGCGCCTGCGCCGCGGCATCCTGTACCGCGTGGCCGACGAGCTGGGCGCGAACAAGATCGCGCTGGGCCACCACCGCGACGACATCCTCGAGACCTTCTTCCTCAACATGTTCTTCGGCGGGAAGCTGAAGGGCATGCCGGCCAAGCTGGTGTCGGACGACGGCAAGCACATGGTAATCCGTCCGCTGGCCTACGTGAAGGAAGAAGACACCGAGCGCTACGCGCAGGTGAAGGGCTTCCCCATCATCCCGTGCGACCTGTGCGGCTCGCAGGAAAACCTGCAGCGCAAGCAGATCAAGGCCATGCTGCGCGACTGGGAGAAGAAGCATCCGGGCCGGGTGGAAAGCGTGTTCTCGTCGCTGTCCACCGTGATCCCGTCGCACCTGATGGACCGTAACCTGTTCGGCTTCACGGACCTGAAGACGGACGGCGTGCCCAATCCGCTGGGCGATATCGCGTTTGACGAGGAGCCGTGCGGGACGCCGGCGACCGTGCCGGGCGTCATTGCGCTGCAGCCGGAATAAGCCGTTGCCGTTGCCTGGAAAATGGGACAGACCCCATTTCCAGGCAACTTTACCGATCCCTTAGAACACCCGCGCCGTCCGGTACACGGGATACAGGTTATACCGCTCATCCCACGAAGCGTGGCGCCGCGCGAAGAATTCCAGGCGGGCGCGCGGGCTCTTCGCGAATGCCGGATCGTTTTCCAGTTTTGCCCTGAACGCGGCGGCGACCTGCGGGTCCTGCAGCTGCTCGCGCGCCACCTCCTCGGCCACGTACTCCTCCATGTATTCCTTGCGTTCGAACGACACGTTGAACAGGCCCCATGCCGCCAGCGAATCGGCGCCCTGCGGCTCCAGCATCGTCATGACAAGGCGTGCCTTTGGCTGCGCGATCGGCACGAACAGCGCGCCCTGGCCGACCTCGCGTGCTTCGGCTTGCCAGCTGCCTTCCAGCGCCATCGCCTGGCGCCCTTCGACCGACTGCGGCGACAGCTTGGTGGCATCGGCGCGGAAGGCCTCGACGTCGACCTTGCCGGGCGCCGCGCCCAGCACCTTGAATGTCACGCCGTGCTGCCGGAGCTTGGGCGCCACCAGCGGCGCCTGCGCGGCCGGCACCAGGTAACCGCCGGTCGGTGCCGTGACCAGGCGATCGGGCACGACCTCGTCGCGCAGGGGCACGCGCCACAGCTGCGGTTTGGTTTCGTCGTACTTGGTCCACACGCCGCCCGACACGTCCGACTGCGTGCGCGTGTACTCGTAGCCGGCAAAGTCGATCGTCTGCGTCTTCTCGGTGGTGCGGTAGCTGAGCGGGAATTCGCGGCCCGCCATGGCCGCCGAACGGCCATCGGCCGCCAGCGCCAGCTTGCGCCATGCGGCGCCATGCTGCGCGACCTGGTCCATCAGCGACACGATCGTGTTGTAGGTGATCTTCACGCGCGTCGGATAGTCCTTCCACGAGTGCGTCTCGACCAGCATCGCGAAGCGGTTGCGCAGCTGGAAGTAGCCGGTCGAGAAGCGCGGCGTCGACATCTCGTCGACGAAGCCCGAGGTCGGATCGTCCGTCTTGGCAAACGAGATGTAGAAGTGCTTCGGATCGGAACCCTGCTTGCGCAGGTCGGCCATCACGTTCTCGCGCAGCGCCGTGCCGGCCACCTTCAGCGCCTCGTCGCCGCCATGCACGGGTTCGACCTGGATCGACACGTCCGGCTGGAACTTGGCGCCGTTCGTCACGTGCAGGTCGATGTAGGCCAGCGGGTCCCAGGTATTCACCAGCGCCAGCATGGCCTGCATCTCCGGCGCGTCGGCCTTCACGTAGTCGCGATTGAGGTTGTAGTTCTGCGCCGTCACCCGCCAGCCCATCTCGACGGGCCCGCGCTGGTTCGGGCGGTTCCATTTGCCGAAGCGCTCGTGGCCGTCGACGTTGAAGACGGGGACGAACAGCAGCACCTGCTTGTCGAGCGTGCCGCTGGCGGCCTTGCCGTCCAGCGCGTGGCGCAGCGCCAGGAAGCCGGCATCCTTGCCGTCGATCTCGCCGGCATGGATGCCGCCCTGCACCATTAGCACGGGCACGTTCTTCTTCTTCGCCTGCGCGGCCGTCAGCGCCCCGCTCTTCGACACCGCCAGCGCCAGCATGGGCCGCCCTTCCGGCGTGCGACCGAACTCGAAGCAGCGCACGGCCTTCGGATACGCCTTCTGGAAGGCGGCGCACAGCTTGATCACTTCATCGTAACGGCCGGTGTTGCGGAACCCGGAGCGTTCGGCCACCGTGGAGAGATCGGGGGCGGCGTGGGCCAGCGGAAGTGCGGACAACAGGGCAAGCGACAGGACAGTACGAATCATTCATCAAGCTCCGGTGCGGTCAAAAAAAGGCCGGCATCGACGCGATGCCGGCCGGCAGCCGAACCATTATAGAGAATCCGCCCGCCGCAGTGGCGGGCATGTCGGCTTACCTGAAGTACGGCCGCTCCGTCGCGAAGAGCATGCCGCCGGCAAGTTTGCGCCAGTCGGCCGGCGCGCGCTCTTTCAGCAGTACGACGGCCGCGGCGTAGGCGTGCAGGCGCGTATTCGAGCCGACCTTGCCAAGCGCCGCTTCGCACTCGCGCTGCGAGCGACGTGCCCGCACTGCCTGCAGGAAGTCCAGCACCGCCGGCATGCCGTCCAGGTAGTCATCCGCCGCCTGCAGGTACGGCGCCGCGTCGCGGCCCTCGCGCATGGCCAGCGCCGCCGACGTCAGTACGGTCGTGCCGTCGATGCCTTCCGCCAGCGGCATCGCCAGCGCGCGCTTCACCTGTTCCGGCGTGGCGCCCTCGGAAGCGCCGACCAGGCGCTGGATGCGCGGCGACGGCGCGTCGTCCATTGCGATGGTCCATGCAGCCGCCAGGTCGCCAACTGCCAGCCTCGCGACCGCATCTGTCGGCGATTTCCCCGTCGCGGTAGGCTGTTCGTCTTCTGCCAGTACCCGCAGGCGCGGGGACGACGGCAGATACGGCCCGATATCGGCAGCGCCGCCCTGCTCGAGCCGACGCAAACGCGCCGCCATCAGCGCTGCCTCCGACCGCATCGCCGGGAGCTTGTCGATCACCGGCTGCAGATGGGGTGCCATGGCGCGGAAATCGCCCCGCAACATCAGGTCGTACGAGATCGCATGATGCAGCCATGCGTTGTGCGGCCAGCGCGCCAGCGCGGCGCGGAACCCGGCCTGGGCTTCAGCGCCATCGGACCGGCAACGCAACGCCAGGTAGGCCAGGTCGCCGTCGTCCGGCGCGGCCCTGGCACGCGCGATGTCGGCGGCGCACACGGCGGCCTTGCCGGCGCCTGCAAGATCCTGGCGCAGGCGCAACAGCAGCATGTCGTCCGGCGCCTTGCGCAGCCGCTCCGCCAGCGCCGCACCGTTGTCGTACTCCGTCGCGAAACGCAGCCACAGCCACGTATCCTGCGCGCTGGTCTCGTCCCAACGTGCATGGGCGGCAATGATCCGGCGGCGGGCCGCGTCATCCGGCAGGGCCTGCAACTGGACGTGGGCGAATCCCGATACCGCTTGCAGCACCGTGCGGGTAGCGGGGCCGTGTTTCGTCGACACCGACCTGGGCGGGTCGCGCAACACCACGTCCGCCTTGCTGTCGAGCCAGCGCGGCGCGCCCAGCGGTTGGGCCGGCGTGGTGGCCGTGCCGCCGTAATGCGCGGTCCACTGCACCAGTGGCGTTGCGCCCGCCACGTTGTAGACGTTCGCATTGGTTGCATCCGGCACGCTGAACTCTTCGACCGGTTCGCCCTTGGCGGTGCGGGTCGATACGCGGTGGCGCTCGGCAGGCTCCACCAGCAGCTCGGCACTGCTGCCCGCGCCCACCGTCGTCTGATTGCCGTCGATCTCGATCGCCAATGGGGTCATCAGGCCATTGTGGATATGGATCGTCGTCTTGCCCTGCTGGATGCCGGCGCCCAATGTCAGGCCGACGATGCCGCCGGCGACCAGCAGCCGCGCGCCGCCCGGCAGCCAGCCGTCGGCGCGCAGGAAGCGGGCCCACAGGTCCAGCTTGTCGCGGCGCTTGCGTTCCTCGCCCGGCAGCAGCGTCGCGTAGCCGGGCGGGACGACGGTCGGCGCCGGTGCCGGGCGCGGCACCGTGCCGCGCCGCACATGCAGTGCCACCAGCGCCTCCGCCACCAGCAGCTGCTCCAGGGCCGCCGAGCGCAGTGCCGACAGCCGGTTCAGCGTATGCTCGACCCAGTGGCCCACCGCCGGCAACCAGTCGCCCAGGTTGTCGCGCTGTGCCAGCGGCAGGGTGAATTCGCCCAGCAGGTCGCGGCAGCCTTCCTGCGCGCCGAGCCGGCGCCGCAGCCTGGCGTCCAGGTCGAGCTGGTACGCCGCGGCATACGCCTGTTCCAGCACGCGATGCAAGTCGTTGGCCGCCGTGACGACGCGCACGATGGCTTCGCTGCCGATGCGCCGCACGGCCGTTTCGATGGCCACGACGTTCATCGCCAACCCATGGACATCGGCGACGTTGGCATGGGTGTGCTCGGCGTAGTGCACCACCGCCAGCAAGCCGTCCAGGTACTCGCGCCAGTCGCCGCCCAGTTGCTGCGCCATGGCCTGGTGCCAGCTGCGGCAGCGCAGGTCGTGGGCGCGCAGGCGCCCTTCCACCTCCTCCAGTTCGCGCGTGCAGCGCGCCAGCGCCGCGGGCAGGTCGCGCCGCGCGCAGTCCTCCCCGCGCAACCGCACCCGCCCATTGCGGGCCGACGTCCAGCCTGCCACCAGCGCCTGCAACTGGTCGCGCTCCTCGCGCAGCGCCCGCAGCGCGCGCACGTCGTCGCGCAGCGCGGCCGGATACAGTGCAGCCCCGGCTGTCGCGTCGGCCGGCACCAGCTGGCGCAGGTCGGTCGCCGTTGTCGTATGGCGTGCAATGTCCCGACCGAAGTAGATACCGCAGTAACGCCGGTTGAACTGCTCGCGGCGATACAGCCGGCTCACTTTCTGCAAGCTGTCCGCAAGCGCGATGGCGGCCAACGGCTGGTCCGGCGCGCCGGCCAGCATGCTGCTCATGCGCTCGCGCAGGATGGCCGGCTGCTCGAACAGCGACCAGGCGCTGGTGGCGTCGATCGGAGCGGCCACGTAGTGGCGCTTGGCGTTTTCCTCGCGTTCGTGGTTGAGGGGATGACTCTGCCACATCTTGGGCGGGTGCCCCAGCTGCTGGCGGAACACCCGATGCCGCGCCGGTGACTCGGCCGGCACGGGCGGTACGTCACCATAGCGGTCGTCGTCCAGGATCGCCGCCATGCGGCGCGTGACAAGGCTCTGTACCGCATAGGCATCGGCCACGGCGCAACCCTGCGCGCTCTCGTTGTGGACGAATTGCACGGCGCGCTGCCAGGCGTCGTCGGCCGCGTGCAGCCGGTGCAGCGCGTGGATCAGCGCATCGCTGCCGGTGAGCGCGACCGCCACCAGGTCGGCCTGCAGCTCCATCTCGCGCGACAGTGCGCTTTGCATCAGCAACACGACACGGAACGCCATCTCGACCAGCGAACGGATCGACCACACCACCAGTTGCAGCGCCCACGCAAAAATGCGCAGGCGGTAGTCGAGGCGGCCCAGCCAGTCGAGCAGGCGGTCGAACTGGTCGCGCTGCGCCACCAGGTGGCCGGCGATCTGCTGCGCCATGTAGACCCAGCGGCCGACGGCCATCGAGCGCTGCGCGAAATGGCCGAACTCGTGCGCCAGCACGGCGCGCAGCTCGCCCAGCGGCAGCGCATTCACCAGCGGCAGGCCGATCTCCAGGTTCTTCTTCGACGGCAACAGCAAATTGAGCAGCGAAAGGTCGTAGAACACGGCCGCGTTGACACGGTTCGACAGGAACACGCGGTGCGCACGCGGGGCCCCGGCCGTATCGGCCAGCTCGTGCAGGAACGCGAACAGGCGCGGCTCCTCCTTCGCCGTGATCTCCGTCAGGCGGGACGGCGTGGCATTGCGGACGGAGAAGATCGACTTCAACATGAACAGGCCGAAGAAGACATTGCAACCGACGACGAGCCACAAACCACCGGCCTCGTTGGCATGCATCGCGGTGCGGCCGAGGCGCCACGCATTCCACAGGAAGAACCCAGCCAGCGAGAAATACGCCAGCACGAAGCCCAGCAGGCCCGCCACCGCAAGCCGCGCGCTGCGCTTGTAGGACGCAGACGGCTGCGCCAACTGGTCGATCAA
This sequence comes from Pseudoduganella chitinolytica, assembly GCF_029028125.1. Classification (GTDB taxonomy): domain Bacteria; phylum Pseudomonadota; class Gammaproteobacteria; order Burkholderiales; family Burkholderiaceae_D; genus Rugamonas; species Rugamonas chitinolytica. Next base: position 5,334,759 of record NZ_CP119083.1, on the reverse strand, counting down.
CCCGGCAGTGGCTTGCGTAGTGATAGTAGCAATGATATTTCCCCGAAATAAATTTTTCGAAGAAATTTTACTAACGCACCTAGTCTTTGTATATCAATATGCCTGTCTACCCCCCTCGGGAGGGGTGCCGGCCGCCCCGTGGGTGGCGAAAGGACGACAGTTGCACCGCACCGCCCGGCCGGCGCCAGGCCCGCCGCCGGCTCAGGAACCAAAGCGGTAATTCAGCTCGATCCACCCCACCCGTCCCAGTGGGCTGTAGTTGCCGATCGGGTAGTAAGGCCAGCCGCCGCTCGGGTCGGACTTCACCTTGTTGAACAGGTTGTTGACGATCAGCGACAACGTCAACCGCTCGCTGAAACGGTACACCGCACTGACGTTGACGAGCGTGGTCGGGGTGATGTGGCCCGTCTGCTCCGCATTCGGAATCTTGCCGTAGCGGGTCGCGAACAGCGTGGTCGAGACAGGCCCCTTGTCCCAGTTGACGCTGGCCGCCAGCTTGTCCGGCCAGTCGCTGCTGTCGAGGGCATGCAGGCGGTCCTCCACCTCGTCGGCGGCGAACTGCTGCGAGCGGCGCGTGAGCGTCTTGGTGTAGTTGCCGCGCACCGTGAACGTGCCGTAGCCGGCGGTACGCAAAGCATACTTGGCGCTGACGTCGAAGCCGCTGACGCTCTCCTTGGCCGCGTTGATCGCGTTCACGCGAATCTCCTTGACCTCTCCCGCCCGGTCCGGCGCGTCGGCGGCAAAGCGCGTGATGCGGCCGATGGTGTCCACGCACAGGGCCGAGGCGATATCGAGGCCGCCCAGGCGGCAGGCCGCCTCGTCGCGCAGCAGCTGGTCCGGATCCAGGTTGGTGACCAGGTCGTCGATCTTGATGTTCCAGTAGTCCAGCGAAACGTCGAATGCGCTGCTGGGCGACCAGACCACGCCGGTGCCCCAGGACTTGCCCTGCTCCGGCTTCAGGTCGCGGCTGCCGTTCTGCACGTAATCGGCGCCGGGCGACTTGTTGGCGAACTCGCACGTGGCCAGCGGCTGGCCGGCCACGGCGCAGCGGTAGTAATCCGTCGTGGACGAGTAGTAGCCCGTGCCGCGTGCCTTGTAGATGTAGTTCATGTCCGGCGCGCGGAAGCTGGTGGCGTAGTTCGCCCGCAGCAGCACCTCCTTGCGGGGGCGGAACTCCAGTCCCGCGTTGTAGGTGAACTTGCCGTTGCTGCGCTCCGCGAACTCGTAGCGGTCGTAACGGCCGGCCAGCGTGCCGGTCAGCGTTTGCAGCAGCGGCGCATTCAGCTCGGCGCCGACGGCATAGCGCGTGCGCGTGCCTGCCGTGACGTAGCTGCCGGGCAGGACGTTGAAGTACCCCTCGTTGATGCGCGCATCCGGCTTGTTGGTGAAGCCCTGCCGCCCCGCCTCGACGACGGCCGCCAGCTGCAGCGGTCCGGCCGGCAGGTCGACCAGCTTGCCGCTGGCGCTGGCAGCCAGCGTATGCGTCCACGATTCGTCGTCGCTGGTGGCCGCGCCCGTGATCGTATCGAATTCGGCCGGCGTCAGGCGGCGCGCCAGGCGGGCCGGATCGGGCGCGTGGATCGCCACGCCGTCCGCATCCGTACCCAGGCGAGGTCCCAGGAAGAAGGTGTCGATATTGGCCAGCGCGCGCGGCACGTGGTTCCTGCTCTCGTACGCCGAAGCGCTGTAGCCGGCCTCGTACTTCCAGCCGGAGCCGCCGATATGCCCGCGCACGCCCAGCGAAGCGGCCAGCGCCCGGTCTTCCCACGTGCGGTCGTAGCGGCGCACGCCGCCTGTCTCCTGCGGCGAGATATAGCGCTTCCACACTTCGTACGCGCCCGTGTTCCGGTTCAGGAAATAGCCGCTGCCGGTCGAAGCGGATGTCCAGGACGGGCCGCGTGTATTGCTGGCGGTGTCGTTGCGGCCGACCAGCAGGTCGGCGAACAGCACGGTATCGCCATCGAGATCGTAGGTCGCGCTGGCGAAGCCGTTCTTGCTGCGGTTCTGCGTCTGGGTGGACCAGTGCGTGTTGGCGGCCTTGCGGCTGGCGCAGTAGCTGCCCGTCCTCACCGTATGGCGGAACACGCTGTGGTCGAACATGTCGGCGAAGTCCGTGCACAGGTTGCCCGGTTCGACGTACCTGCCCGTATCGAGATTGCGGCGCGACGCGATATCGGTCGGCGTGCCGTCGCGTTCGGCCATGAAGTCGCGCTGCAGCGCGGTCAGGCGGTCGCGTTCCGACACCTCCAGGCTGAAGACCGTCGTCAGCTTGCCGGACTGCTGGCCACCCGTGAACTGCACGCGGCGGTCGCCGCCGCCGCCGCGCGACGACGTGCCGGCCTTGACGTTGACGTCGAAGCCGTCGGCCTTGTGCTTCAGGATGATGTTGATGACGCCCGCGATGGCGTCCGAGCCGTAGATCGCCGAGGCGCCGCCGGACAGGATCTCGATACGCTCGACGATGCTGGACGGGATATTGGCCAGGTTGGTGAAGTTGACCGTGCCTTCATAGGCGATCGGGAAATCGGCCAGCCGGCGGCCGTTCAGCAGGATCAAGGTGTGGTTCGGGCCCAGCCCGCGCAGGCTCAGCGTGTTGGCCGACGGCGTGAACGTGTTGCCGAAGTCGGCGCCCTGCGTGAAGCCGCTGTTCTGCACCTGGTTGTTGAGCGCGTCGAACACGTTCTTGTAGCCCTGGCGCGTGATGTCGGCGCCCGTGATCACGGTCACGGCGGAGGGCCCTTCGACGGTCGCGCGGGCGATGCGCGAGCCGGTAACGACGACGGCGGGAGGGGTGGGAGTCGCGGAAGTCGCTGCAGCCGCCTCGGTAGGCGGCTGCGTGGCCTGGGCGTGCGCCAGTAGCGGCACGCCATACGCACCAAGCAGTGCGGCGACGAGATGTTTGATCTTCATGTTGGCTGGTTACTCCCTTCCTTGTGGGAGTGACACAATACCAACTTTTACCGACTCTTGGTACGAATCGTTTTGCGCTAGCTTATGCGGCCGTTGCTCAACTCGACAGTATCGTCAGCGCCGGTCGTCGATGGCGATTTCGCTGCCCGCTTCCCGCACCGGTACCAGCGCCGGTGCGCGTGCGCCGGCGCGGAGCCCGGCCGAGACCGGGCACGTGCCGGCCGAACGCAGGTGCAGCGCGGTACGCAGCAGCGTCTCGTCGGCGCTGCCCAGCCGATGGCGCAGGTCGTCGGCTGCCGCGCACGTGGGCGCGAAGCCCTCGGCATAGTCGCCGAAGCCCTTGTGGTTGACGCCCTGGTACTGGATGGCGAAGTACGTGCGGCCGCAATTGGTCGCGGGGATGAAGGCGTACGGCTTGCCGCACGTTTGGCCGCCCACGAGGTGCACGTCGATATCGGCGCCGCGCAAGCCGTTGACGATCGACTCGCTCGCCGAACAGGTGCCGGGCCCGGCCAGCACGTAGACCCGGCGCAGGTCGAGGGTCGGCAGCGCGGTCGTCGCTGGGAACAGAATCGGTTTGTTCGGCTTCGTCTTGTCGTTGGCGAGCGTCTGCTCGAACGTCATGCCTGCCACCCGCGGTCCGGCCACCATATAGGCGACCTTGCTGGCGATGCTGAGCAGGCCACCGCCGTTGTAGCGCAGGTCCAGCACGAGGTCCTTGACCCCGGCGTCGCGCAGGGCCGCGAACGCCGCCGTCAAGGGCGCTTCGGCCGCCGCCACGTGGGCGCCGAAGGTCATGTAGCCGACGGGGCCGGCGGCCGTTTGCAGCACGGTCGTGTTCTGCACGGGAGCGATCGCCAGCTTCGTCGATAGCAGTTCGACCTCGAACGTGCCGCTGTCGTCACGGCGCACGCCAAGCCGATGGCTCTTCCCGGCGACGACGGGGAACAGGGCCGCATTCAGGGTGGCGACCGCGGTGGCATCGGTGGTACCGGCAAAGTCGCTGCCATCCACCGTCAGCAGGCGGTCGCCGCGGCGCAGCCCCGCGACGGCAGCGGGGGAACCCGGCTCCACCGCCGCGATGCGCCAGTCGCGCAGCCCGTCGGCGCTGTTGCGCAGCCAGGTAATGCCGTAGCCCGTCTGTCCCCCCCGCGACAGCTCGGCCCAGCGCTCTTCCGTATAGCTGAAGTGGAACTGGTCCTTCGGTTTGCCGGACGGCGTCAGCAGCGGCGTCTTCATCGCATTGAAATAGTCCACGGTGGCGCCGAAGGTGGTCAGGTCGAGCGCTGGCAGTTCGCGATACCACAGGTAGGTTTCGCCCAGCCAGGCCCGCAGGAAGCGCTTTTCATCGTCGATCGTGCCCGGGCGCGGACTGTCCGGCGGCGCGTCCGCGCAGCGCTGCATGTACTTCTCGATCTCCTGCAGCGGCGTAAGCGGAGGTTCCGGCGGCGTAACTGGAGGTGGGATGACGGGCGGCTCCGGGACGAACGGTGGTGGCTTGACGGGAGTGACGACACCGGGCTGGGATGGGCCGTCGCCGCCGCAACCGGCGAGCGCCGCCAACATGGCGAGGCCAAGGGCGCTGGTGAAGGGTTTCATGGGCAGCCATTTTACGTGAGACACCGGCGCTGACCAACGCCATGCACGTAAAAAAAGCCCGCTCCGGGACGGAGCGGGCTTGTTCGTACGTCAAGCCGCGTGCGGGGTCGCGGCCGGTGCGTCGAACGCCGCCAGCAGCGCGGCTTCCTTCTGTTTGGCCGCCTTCAGGTGCCGTTCCTTGACATGGCCATAACCGCGGATGTCTTCCGGAATGCGGGCGATCGACACGGCCGTTGCCAGATTGTCGGCGTTCAGCTTCGGCAGCAGCCGTGCCACCGTGTCGCGGTAGGCGCCGATCAAGGCGCGTTCCGTCTTGCGCTCCGCCGTGTAGCCGAAGACGTCCAGCGCCGTGCCGCGCAGGCCCTTCAGTTTCGCCAGCACCTTGAATGCCTGCAGCATCCACGGGCCGAACTCCTGCTTGACCAGGTGGCCATCCTTGTCGTGCTTGGCCAGGAGCGGCGGCGCCAGGTGGAACTTGACCTTGTAGTCGCCCTCGAACATGCCCTCGATCTTCTGGCGGAACGCGGGGTCCGTGTGCAGGCGGGCTACCTCGTACTCGTCCTTGTAGGCCATCAGCTTGTACAGGTAGCGCGCCACGGCTTCCGTCAGCTTCAGCTGCTTCGGATTCAGGCGGCTTTCCGCCGCCCGTACCGTCTCGACGAACTCGCGGTACTGGCCGGCATATGCGGCATTCTGGTAGGCCGTCAGCAGCTCGACGCGGCGCGTGACGATTTCGTCCAGCGTCTGGCTGCGCTTGAACTCGATCACCTGGGCTGGCGCCGTCATCTTCGTCACGGCATTCAAGTCCACGGCCGCATAGCGGCCCCAGTTGAACGCGGCCTTGTTGAAGCCGACCGAAACGCCATTCAGTTCGATGGCCTTCATCAGCGCGCCTTCGGACAACGGCACGTGGCCCTTCTGGAACGAGTAGCCCAGCATGAACATGTTGGTGGCGATGGAGTCGCCCATCAGCGCAGTGGCGATACGGCCCGCGTCGACGAATTCGACCCGGTCGGTACCGCACGCACGCAGGATCTCGCCCTGCGACGACTCGCCCGGGAACTGCCAGTCCGGATTCTTGACGAAGGCGGCCGTGGTGGCGCCCGTCGAGTTGATCGCGGCCCAGGTACGGCCTTCGCCCATGCGCGACAATGCATCGCGGCTGGCCGTGACGATCTGGTCGCAGCCGATCACCAGGTCGGCGCTGCCCGTGCCCACGCGGGTGGAGTGCAGGTCGGCCTGGTTGTCGGCCAGGCGCACGTGCGACATCACGGGGCCGCCCTTCTGCGCCAGGCCGCTCATGTCCAGCACGACGGCGCCCTTGCCTTCCACGTGCGCGGCCATGGCCAGAATCTGGCCGACGGTGACGACACCCGTGCCGCCGATGCCGGTGACGAGGATGCCGTAGGGCGTCGCCGTCGACGGCAGCGCCGGTGCCGGCAGTGCCGGCACCTCGGCATTGCTGCCGGCCGCGGCCTTCTTCGGCTTCTTCAGCTGGCCGCCTTCGACGGTGACGAAGCTGGGGCAGAAACCGGACACGCACGAGTAGTCCTTGTTGCAGCTGGACTGGTTGATCTGGCGCTTGCGCCCCAGCTCGGTCTCCAGCGGCTCCACCGACAGGCAGTTTGACTGCACCGAGCAGTCGCCGCAGCCTTCGCACACGGCCTCGTTGATGACCGCGCGCTTGGCCGGGTCCGGGAACTCGTTGCGTTTGCGGCGGCGGCGCTTCTCGGAAGCGCAGGTCTGGTCGTAGATCATGGCCGAGACACCCGGCTTGTCGCGCAGTTCCTTCTGCACGTCCATCAGCTCGGAGCGGTGGCGCACCGTGACACCGGGCGCCCAGGCGTAATCGTCGGGGTACTTGTCCGGATCGTCGGTGACGACGATGATCGGGGTGACGCCTTCGGCCGCGATCTGGCGCGAGATCATGCCCGGGTCGAGCGGACCGTCCACGACCTGGCCGCCCGTCATCGCCACGGCGTCGTTGTACAGGATCTTGTAGGTGATGTTGACCTTGGCCGCCACCGCCGCGCGGATCGCCAGGATCCCCGAGTGGAAGTAGGTGCCGTCGCCCAGGTTGGTGAATACGTGCTTCTCGTTCGTGAACGGCGCCTGGCCCACCCATGTAACGCCTTCCGCGCCCATGTGCGTGAACGTGGACGTCTCGCGGTCCATCCACAGCACCATGTAGTGGCAGCCGATGCCGGCCAGCGCGCGCGAGCCTTCCGGCACCTTCGTCGACGTGTTGTGCGGGCAACCGGAGCAGAAGAACGGCGTGCGGTCCGTCTGCGGATTCGGCTTGGCCGGCACGGATTTCAGCACCAGTTCCTTCGCTTCCAGGAAGGCGATGCGCTCCTTCACGCGCGCGGCCACGGGGTGGCCGTCGCAATAATGCGAGATGCGGCTGGCAATCGCCCGGGCGATCTGCGCCGGGTTCAATTCATAGGTCGCCGGCAGCAGCCAGTCGCCGTGGCCGCTGCGGTGCTTGTTGGACCATTCGCCCGTGTCGTCGAACTTGCCGACGACGCGGGGACGTTCGCTGTCCGGCAGGTTGTACAGCTCTTCCTTCAGCGCATATTCGAGGATCTGCCGCTTTTCCTCGACGACGATGATCTCGTCCAGGCCGCGCGCGAATTCATGCACGCCGTCCGCTTCCAGCGGCCACGTCATGCCGATCTTGTACAGGCGGATGCCGATGTCGCTTGCGGCCTGCTCGTCGATGCCCAGGTCGGCCAGCGCCTGCCGCGTGTCCAGGTAGGACTTGCCGGCCGTGATGATGCCGATCTTCGGCTTGGGGCTGTCCCAGATGATCTTGTTGAGCTTATTGGCGCGCGCATAGGCCAGCGCGGCATACCATTTATAGCTGTTCATCCGCACTTCCTGGTCCAGCACCGCATCGGGCCAGCGGATGTTCAGGCCACCGGGCGGCAGCTCGAAGTCGTCCGGCATGGCGATCTGCACACGGTCCGGGTCGAAGTCGACGACGGCGCCCGATTCGATGATGTCGGTCACGCACTTCATCGCCACCCACAGGCCCGTGTAGCGGCTCATCGCCCAGCCGTGCAGGCCGTAGTCGATGTATTCCTGCACGGAGGACGGGTACAGCACGGGGATGCCGCAGGCGGCCAGGATGTGATCGGACTGGTGCGCGGTGGAGGAGGACTTGGCGGCATGGTCGTCGCCGGCCAGCACCAGCACGCCGCCGTGCTTTGCCGAGCCGGCATTGTTGGCATGCTTGAAGACGTCGCCGCAGCGGTCCACGCCGGGGCCCTTGCCGTACCACATGGAGAAGACGCCGTCGTACTTGGCATCCTGGAACAGATTGGTTTGCTGGGTGCCCCAGACGGCGGTCGCCGCGAGGTCTTCGTTCATCCCCGGATGGAACTTGACGTGGTGGGCTTCCAGGTGCTTCTTCGCCTTCATCGCCGTCATGTCGACGCTGGTCACGGGAGAACCGCGGTAGCCGGTGATGTAGCCCGCGGTGTTCAGGCCGGCCTTGACGTCGCGCTCGCGCTGCATCATCGGCAGGCGGATCAGCGCCTGCGTGCCGGTCATGAAGGCGCGGCCGCGTTCGAGCGTCCACTTGTCGTCCAGGGTAATGTCGTGTGCGGGCGCGCCTAGCTCCGTACCCTTGTGAGGTGCGTTCATGGGGTTTGTCTCCAATATTGTTTCAAAGTGCCAAAGCCGGCGCCCCTTCTGACGAGGGGCTGCCGGCTTGTTTTTCAACCCAACGGCAAAGGCCGGGGTCAGACCCGTCGGGTCTGACCCCAGGGGTTGCTTTTGGGGTGCTGCGTGCTTATGCGACTGTTTTTGCGGGATCCTCCAATACGCCACGACGGATCTGGTCGAGTTCGATGGACTCGAACAGCGCGCGGAAATTGCCCTCGCCGAAGCCCTGGTCGCCCTTGCGCTGGATGATCTCGAAGAAGATCGGGCCGATCACGTTCTGCGTGAAGATCTGCAGCAGCAGCTCGCGCTTGTTTTCACTGTCGGCCTGGCCGTCGATCAGGATGCGCAGGCGGCGCAGCTCTTCCAGGTTCTCGCCGTGGCTCGGCAGGCGGCGGTTCACCAGCTCGTAGTACGTCTCGATCGTATCCTGGAACGCGATCCCGGTGTCGCGCATGCGCTGGATCGACGTGTAGATGTCGTCCGTGCCCAGCGCGATGTGCTGGATGCCTTCGCCATGGTATTCGTTCAGGTACTCGGCGATCTGCGACTTGTCGTCCGACGATTCGTTGATCGGGATGCGGATCTTGCCGCACGGGGACGTCATCGCCTTCGACTTCAGGCCCGTCAGGCGGCCTTCGATGTCGAAGTAGCGGATCTCGCGGAAGTTGAACAGGCGCTCGTAGAAGCCGGCCCATTCGCCCATGCGGCCACGGTAGACGTTGTGCGTCAGGTGGTCGATATAGGTCAGGCCGTTGCCGACCGGGTTCGGGTCCACGCCGGGAATGGCCACGAAGTCGGCGTCATAGATGCTGATGTCGCCGATGCTGCCCGGCGTCACGCCCTTGTCGGCGTTCTTGCCGCGCCAGCGGTCGACCAGGTACAGCAGCGAGTCGCCCACGCCCTTGATGGCCGGGATGTTCAGTTCCATCGGGCCCGTCTTGTTGTCGAAGCCCCAGGCGCCCATCTCCAGCGCCTTCTTGTAGACGTAGGCGGCATCGTCGACACGGATCGCGATGGCGCATACCGAGGGACCGTGCTGGCGCGCGAAACGCTGCGCGAACGAATCCTCTTCGGCATTGATGATGAAGTTGATCTCGCCCTGGCGGTACAGGGTGACGTCCTTGGTGCGGTGACGGGCGATGGCCGTGAAACCCATGTTCTCGAACAGCGCGCCGAGTGCCTTCGGATCGGGTGCGGCGAACTCGACGAATTCGAAACCGTCGGTCCCCATCGGGTTGTCCCAGGGCGTGAATTGCATGTGCGTCTCCTCTATCAGAATGACGCACAGTATAGACCTCGTTTGAAAGAATTAAATTGCAAACAATTCCCAAGGATGGGCGTTTTGAGCAATAATATTGCGATAACAAGCATCCAAAGAGGGATTCATGACCAAGATCGCGCTCGACAAAACCGACCGCAAAATCCTCGGCATCTTGCAGGCCGACGGCCGCCTGTCCAACCAGGACGTGGCCGAGCAGGTCAGCCTGTCGCCGTCGCCGTGCCTGCGCCGCATCAAGCGCCTGGAAGAGGAAGGCGTGATCCGCCAGTACGTGGCGCTGCTGGACCCGGACAAGATCGGCCTGGGCCTCTTGGCCTACGTCAACGTGCGCCTGGAAAAGCACAGCGACGCGGCCGCGCACAGCAATGCGCGGGCGCTGGGCGCCCTGCCCGGCACCGCCTCGCCACGCGAGGACTTCGCCGTCGCCGTCGAGCAGTGGCCCGAAGTGGTGGCGTGCTACGCGATGACGGGCGAGATGGATTACCTGCTGCGCGTGCACGTGGAGGACATGGACCACTTCTCGCGCTTCATGATGGCGACACTGCTGCGCCACCCGTCCGTGCTGGACGTGAAGTCGAGCTTCGCGCTGCAGCGCATCAAGGACACGACGGCGCTGCCGCTGGTGTAAGCCCAAGCCCAAGCCCTCAGTGCCGCGCTGCGCTGGCCTCCACCAGGAAGTCGGCGAAGTAACGCGTCATCGGCATGCCCGTCAGCGGCTCCAGGAACAGGAACTGCCCCTGCGGATTGACTTCGAGCCAGACGAATTCGCCGTTGGGGTCCTGCTTCAGGTCGACGATGCCCATCTTCAGGTCCAGCGCGTCGAGCACGCGCCGTACCTGTGCGTGCAGCGCCGGCGGCACCTCCCAGGCGCTGACGGGCACCGACAGGTCGGCGCGCCAGTCCAGCGCGTCGGTATCGATCGCCGCGGCCCATGAGCGCTCGCCGAAACAGTTGAGCCGGATATGACGGCAACCGGGAATGTACTCCTGGTAGACGGCGGGGCAGGCCGCGAACGACGCCTCGTCGATGCCTGCCGGGTCGTCCAGGAACCGGGTAAACAGCAGCGGCTCCGACACCCCGACCACCGGCTTGACGATGACTTTCCCGTTTACCGCGCGGTACAGGTCCAGCACGTCCTCGCGCCGCTGCGTGACGACCGTGCGCGGCACCCGGAAGCCGTGCCGGCTGGCGACGGACAGTTGCAGGAACTTGTCGGCGGCGCGCACGGTGGCGGCGGGTGACGATACCCAGGTGCCGTCGAAGTCCGCCGAAAACATGCCCATCAGGGTGCCGCGGCATTCGACGTCGATCAGTGCGTGGTGGCCATCCGGCGTTGACCCGTTCAGCTGCTGCTTCGGTTGCGGGCGGCGCCACCAGATGGCACCGACGTCGGCGAGGTCGATGGGGTCGCCGTCCTGGCAGCGCAGGCTGACCTGTGCGCGGCTTGCGGCGAACCGCCACGAGATGGCGGGAGAATTGGCAATCAGGTCGGTTTCGAACAGGGCGCACGGCTGCCCGCGCGCGTGCAGTTCGCGCTGGACCATCAGCGCATGCAAGTCGTCCTTGCCTGTCACGATCAGTATCATGGATGCAGACCTTCGGGTGCGTAGCGCCGGGGCGCTACGCGGTGGAGAAAGTACGGCTGGCGCGTTACGCCATCACGCCACAGTCGTCGGCGCAACCGTAGCTGCACGTCGTGGCGGCGCGCAGGCCCTGCGGTGCGCCGATCGCCACGCCCGTCAGGGTGCGTGCGTTTTCTTCCCATTGACGCAGCTCTTCCGGTCCGCGCACTTCGATATAGCCCTGCGGCTGCATCATCAGCACGACCGGCTTGCCGTCGGTTTTCATCCGTTCCTGATCGAATTTATCGCCTAGTTTCATGACATCTCCATTTTCGGTTTGGTTTGCAGCGGTGCGGTACGGCGTACCGCTTCCTAGTGCTGCAACGTCATGGTGCGCCTGGGCGGCGGCGCTGTCTGTCGGCGAGATGTCGGGGGATTGTCGAGGCTGTTTGACGCAACTGTCGCCGGGTGTAACGCGACAGTTGCCACGGCTATTCCTTCGGGGTGCGGCGGGGCAGCTTGTCCAGCAGCTTGGCGGCGCGGCGCACGTTGGCCTTGAGCGCGTAGTCGATCGTCGCCAGCTGCTCCTGCATCGCTTCCTGCAGCACGCTGGCGGGGTCGGCGGGGCCCAGCTTCAGGTAGGCGTCCGCCTCGCCGTAGTCGCGGTGGATTTCCATCCCTGCCTTCTTGGCGATGTGCATCATCGTCTGGTTCGACGACAGGCAATGCATGTACAGCGTGTCCACGTCGTGGTTGCGGCACACGATCGCGGCCCGCTCGAACAGCTTGGAACCGATGCCCAGTCCCCGCGCCGACTTCAGCACCGACACGCCGAATTCGGCCACGCGGTCCTTTGCCGTCTTGCCTTCGCTGCCCGCCTGGCGCGGCGCGAACGCCAGGTGCCCCACGGCGGCCAGCCGGAACACGCGGTTGTAGACGCCGAACACCATGTCGCGCTGGAAGTCGATGCCCTCGACGTATCGGGTGACCTGCTCGTCGCCCATGTAGGAGCCGAAGCGCAGGATGCGGTCGGAGCGTTCCAGCGACAGGAAATGGCGCAGCATGCGGCGCCGATCGCGCTCGCTCAGCGCCTTGATGGGAATGGTTTCGCGCCCGCCCTTGTTGAACCAGCGCTGCAGGGATTGCGAAACAGGTTCAGGCGGGTCATGCCGTGCTCACGCCGGTGGTGGCGGTTTGCGTGTCGTCATCGGGCTCGTCGCCCCGGCGCAGCGCATCGCGCACGGCGCGCACGCGCGCGCTGCGGATCATTTCTGGAATCCGGTCGGGACGCTCGGCCAGGCCCTGCGCGATGGCGCCCGCATCGACGCCACGGGCCGCCGCCAGTGCCGTTTCCAGGTAGGCGCGCTGCGGGAACGGGCGGTCGGCAAAGCTGGCCGCGGGTCCCGTGCGGCCGCGCGCATCGCATTCGCACGCCAGCAGCAGCTGGGTGAAGCGGGCCGGCTTGCGGAAGCCGTCGCAACGTTCCAGCAGCGTGACGATGGTGCGGCAGCGAAGCTCCTGCGCGCGCGCCACGTTGCCATGCTCGCGCGTCGTCATGACGGCCAGGTCGCGGCATTCGACCGGCACCTTCAGGCGCGCGCAGACGTCCTTGACCAGCTGCACGCCCAGGCCCTCGTGGCCATGGTGGGCCGGCCACTTGTCCGCCGGGGTGACGCCCTTGCCCAGGTCGTGCAGCAGGGCCGCGAAGCGCACGGGCAGGTCGTACCCCTGCGCGGCCGCATAGTCGATCACCTGCTCCATGTGGGTGCCCGTGTCGATCTCGGGATGCCAGCGCTCCGGCTGCGGCACGCCCCACAGGCGGTCCAGTTCCGGCACGATGCGCGCCAGCGCGCCGCAGCCGCGCAGCACCTGCAGCATGCGCGAAGGGCGCGCCTCCATCAGGCCGCGCGACAGTTCCTGCCACACGCGCTCGGGCACCAGCGCATCGACCTCGCCCGCCTCGACCATCGCGCGCATCAGCGCATTGGTTTCCGGGGCGACCGTGAAGTCGGTGAACCGCGCGGCAAAGCGCGCCAGGCGCAGGATGCGTACCGGGTCCTCGGCGAACGCCTCGGAGACGTGGCGGAACACTTTCTCGCGGATGTCGCGCTGGCCGTCGAACGGATCGGTCAGCGTGCCATCCTCGGCGCGGGCGATCGCGTTGATGGTCAGGTCGCGCCGCACCAGGTCTTCTTCCAGCGTGACGTCCGGGGAGGTGTGGAACACGAAACCCTTGTAGCCGGGCGCGGTCTTGCGCTCCGTGCGGGCGAGCGCATACTCTTCCTGCGTGGCCGGGTGCAGGAACACGGGAAAGTCCTTGCCGACAGGGCGGAACCCCCGCGCCAGCATGTCCTCGGGGGCCGCGCCGACCACGACGTGGTCGCGGTCCTTGACCGGCAGTCCCAGCAGCTCGTCGCGCACGGCCCCGCCCACGATATACGTCTTCACGGCAGCTCGTCTTCGTGCTTGTCGGCGATCTCCGTCTCCTTCAGCGCTTCCTCGATCCAGCGCGCCACGGCCGGGTGGTTGCGCATCCGTTCGCAGTAGGCCGACAGCGCCGGCGGCAGCACCACGCCATAAGTATGGAAGCGCGTCACCACCGGCGCGAAGAACGCGTCGGCAATGGAGAACTCGCCGAACAGGAAGCCGTTGTGGCCGAAGCGCGCCAGGCATTCCTCCCAGATCTCGCTGATGCGACCGATGTCGGCCTGGGTGTCCGGCGTGCGGCCCTTGCCGGGCAGGTGCGTGCGGATGTTCATCGGCATCGTCGTGCGCAGGCTGGCGAAACCCGAATGCATCTCGGCGCAGACGGAGCGCGCCAGCGCGCGCGCGGCCACGTCCTGCGGCCACAGGTGCTTGTCGGGGAACTGTTCCGCGAGGTACTCGCAGATCGCCAGGCTGTCCCAGATCGTGATGTCGCCGGCCAGCAGCACGGGCACGCGGCCGCTGGCACTGTAGCGGGCGATGTTGTTGGCGGTGTCGGGCTGGTCCAGCAGCACGCGCACTTCATGGAACGGAATCGCGAACGCCGTCATCGCGACCCAGGGCCGCATCGACCACGACGAGTAGTTCTTGTTGCCGATGATGAGGGTCAGGCCGGGCTCGCGCGCGGCGGCCAGGGTCTGGCTCAGGGTGGGGTCGAGTTCGAAGGTGTGCATTGTTGCGGTCGAAGTGGGAAAGTCGGCCAGCCGCGCTGCATCAGCGGCTGCTGAAGGTGGTCTGCTGCTGGTCCTGCTCGCTGTAGCCCTTGGGCGTTACGGTGCCCAGGCGCGCCTTGAGCGACTGCGGGCGGCCTTCGAACAGGGCGGCATACCACGTGGCATTCGTCATCACGTTCTTCACGTACGTCCGCGTTTCCGAGTACGGGATCGATTCGATGAAGATCGTCGAGTCCATCGGCTTCGACAGCGCCGAGCGCCACGAACGCAGCCGGCCCGGCCCCGCATTGTAGGCGGCCGTCGCCAGCACCTGCGAGCCGTCCATGCTGCCCAGCACCATGTTCATGTAGTTGGTGCCCAGCAGGATATTGGTGCGCACGTCGGTCAGCATGTCCTGCACGAAGTTCGTCAGGCCGATCTTCTGCGCCACCCAGCGCCCCGTCGACGGCATCACCTGCATCAGGCCCGAGGCCCCGCGCTCGACTGCGCCGTCATGATGAAGCGCGACTCCTGCCGGATCAGGCCATAGACCCAGGCCCGGTCCAGGCCGAGCGTGCGGGTGTTGGCCTGCATGATGTCGTCGTGCGGTGCCGGATAGCGGTGCGTGTAGTCGGCCTGCACGCGGGTGCGCTCGGACGTGTACACCATGCGGTCCAGGATGTGGTTCTGGCGGGCGAATTCGGCGGCGGCGATCAGCTCGCGGTCGCTCAGGCGGCGCAGTTCCCAGTTCCACTCGCGCGTGCCCTCGAAGCGCAGGCGCATGTTGAAGAAGCGCAGGGCGCGCTGGAAACCGGGGTTGGCGGCAACGGCCGCGATCTCGGCCTGCGTGACGGGCGCGCCCGGCGGCGGGATCGACACCGTGCGGCCCAGCTCCTCGGCCGCCAGCAGGCCGTAGTAATCCTGGCGCTCGGCGATGCTCTGGTACAGGAACTGGGCCTCGGCCGGCAGGCCGCCGCCATTGCCCGCCAGCGCGGTGACGGCCCGCGCCTGCCAGTACACCCAGGTGGGATCGGCCCGCAGCGACGCCGGCATCGCGGCGATGTAGTCGCGTACCAGCTTCCAGTTGCCGTCGCGCAGTGCATAGCGGGTGCGCCACTGGTGCTGGTCGATCGACAGCGGCGCGCCGTTGGCGCGGCGCCAGTATTCCGACGTTTCGGCCGCCACCACGTAGGACGCTGGCAGCGCGATATTGGCCCAGCCGATGGCCTGCTCCTGCGGCGTCAGCTTCGGCAGCGCCTTCTGCAGCGCCAGCACCGACAGCTTGACGCTGGTGCGCGCGGCGCGGCCCAGCGCGATCAGGAACACTTCATGGTCGGCGCGGGTGTCGCCCGCGCCTTTCGCCAGCGCCAGCGCCGGCAGGTCGATGGCCTGGGCGACTTTCTTGTCCGACCCGTTCAGCAGCATGATGATGCGGCGCGCGGGCCCGGTGGCATTGGTCTCGCCGGCCAGGCGCACTTGTGCCCACAGGTCTTCCTGGCTGAACTGGCCCGTCTGCGCCAGCGCCGCCACCAGGCTGTTGCAGGCTTCGCCGTAATACGGGGGATAGATCAGCAGGGCGCGCGCCTCGGCGGCCACGTTCTGGCCTTTCGACAGGCGCGACAGCAGGGCGTAGCATTTGACTTGCGTGTCGTCGTTCAGCACGAACAGCGGCAACTGCTGGTCGAACAGGGCCCACTCGCGCTTGCGCCCCAGCTCCAGCAGCCAGTCGTTGCGCAGGCGGTCGGCGATGGCCTGGCCGTCATAGCGCTTCAGGAAGTCCAGGATCTCGGCGCTGCTGGCATCGCGGAAGTGCGATTTGAGCCGATAATAGTCGACGTAGGAAGGAATCGCGTAATCGGTCAGCCGGCCCGCGTAGAATTCGACCTTGGCGGCATCGTCGCGCCGCACCGAATCGCGCAACAGCAGGAATGCGTCGTCTTCCTTGCGGCTGTCGCCGTTGTTGTCCTGCGCGGGGGCCAGCGGGGTGATGGCGCAGCCTATCGCGAGCAGGGCGCCGGCTATCCATTTCGACGGGGAAATCAATCTACGACTCTCAATGTTCGGGCAGCGCTCGCTGCACCCAGTAACCAACGATATGACCAACGATCCAAGAATACCACGCATGCCAGCCGCGCTACCACCCTCGACCGCACAGACAACCGCCGATTTCAAGAGTGGGCTGCGGCGCCAATTGCTGGCGGCGCGCCGCAATCTCGACGCCCCGACGCGGGCGGCCTGGGATGCCGACATCTGCCGGCATATCGTGGCGTGGTGGCAAACCACACGGGTGGACGCGCTGGGTGTGTACTGGCCGTTGCGCGACGAGCCGGATCTGCATCCTGCGTATGCTGAACTGGCACGCCTCGGGGTACGCCTGCTGTTGCCGGTCGTGCTGCAACGCGATGCGCCGCTGGCCTTCGCCGGCTGGGAGATCGGCGAGACGCTGGTCAAGGATGCAATGGGCATCGCGGTGCCCGCCCACCGGCGCCTGGAACCGGTCCCGCCCGCGCTGCTGGTGCCATGCCTGGGCTTCAATGGGCAAGGCTACCGGCTGGGCTACGGCGGCGGCTTCTACGACCGCACGCTGGAACGGCTGCCACGCCCCGCCACCATCGGCATCGCCTACTCGTGCCTGGCGGCCGAGTTCGGGCAGGATGCACACGACGTGCCGCTGGACCGCATCATCACAGAGGCGAGCTAGGCCTCAGCGTCGCGGTGCGCGATGCAACCCGAGACCGAAAGCCGGGGTCGGACCCGGCGGGTCCGACCCCGGCAGTTGCCTTGGGTTCGGCACCTGGCTGTGGCGCGCCGTCGTCAAGCAGCTTACTTCACCAGCCGCTGCCACAGCGCCATCGTCGGCGCCACCTGGTTCATGCTGTAGAAATGCAGGCCCGGCGCACCACCGGCCAGCAGCCGCTCGCACAGCGCCGTCACGACATCCAACCCGAACGCCTTGATCGATGCGGTGTCGTCGCCAAAGCTGGACAGCTTCAGCCGCACCCAGCGCGGGATTTCCGCGCCGCACATGTCGGAGAAGCGCATCAGCTGCGTCGTGTTGGTGATCGGCATGATGCCGGCCACGATGGGCACGGTGACACCGGCCTTGTGCGCCTGCTCGACAAACTGGAAATACGCATCCGCGTTGTAGAAATACTGCGTGATGGCGGCATCGGCGCCGGCGTTGACCTTGCGCACGAACGCGTCCAGGTCGGCCTGCGGCGACTTCGCCTGCGGATGGACTTCCGGGTAGGCGGCCACTTCGATGCGGAACCAGTCGCCCGTCTCGGCGCGGATGAATTCCACCAGCTCGCTCGCATAGCGGAATTCGCCGGCCGCGCCGTAGCCGCTCGGCAGGTCGCCGCGCAGGGCGACCAGGCGGCGGATGCCGTGCGATTTGTATTGGTCGAGGATGGCACGGATGGATTCACGCGTGCCGCCCACGCAGGACAGGTGCGGCGCCGCATCTTCGCCCGCGGCCAGGATTTCCAGCACGGTGTCCAGGGTACCCTGCTGGGTGGTGCCGCCGGCACCGAACGTCACGGAGAAATATTTCGGGTGCAGTTCGGACAGCTTGGCGCGCGTGGCGCGCAGTTTTTCGGCCCCTTCCGCCGTCTTGGGCGGGAAGAACTCGATACTAAAATTATGGTCAGTCATCGGCGTCTTTCAACAGCAATGTGGAAAGGGCCCAGGAGATCACGCTGTACAGCAACGCGCCGCCGACCGCGCCCCAGAATCCCGTCACATGGAAGCCGCTGACGAATTGCGCCACGAGCCAGAACAGGAAACCGTTGACGAGGAAGATGAACAGGCCCAGCGACAGCACGGTCACGGGCAAAGTCAGCAGCAGGAGCAGCGGGCGGATCAGCGTGTTCACCAGGCCCAGGACAAGCGCCGCAATCAGGGCTGCGCCGACGCTCGTGACGTCGACGGAATGCATCAGGTAAGGCACTGCGAACAGGGCCGCGGCATTGATGAACCAGGTCAGAACCAGACGCATGAACAAAAGCCTTTCAGGAAGCGAGAAGAATTTGCAAGTGTAAAAAAAGCCGGCTTGCGCCGGCTTGTTCGCCGATCAGTAGCGATAGTGCTCCGGCTTGTACGGACCTTCGACCTTCACGTTGATGTACGCGGCCTGCTCTTCCGTCAGCGTCGTCAACTGCGCGTTCAGCTTCTTCAGCTGCAGGCGTGCCACCTTCTCGTCCAGGTGCTTCGGCAGCGTGTAGACGCCGACCGGGTACTTGTCCGTGTTGGCGAACAGCTCGATCTGGGCGATCGTCTGGTTGGCGAACGACGAGCTCATCACGTACGACGGGTGACCCGTGCCGCAGCCCAGGTTGACCAGGCGGCCTTCGGCCAGCAGGATGATGCGCTTGCCATCGGGGAAGATGACGTGGTCGACCTGCGGCTTGATGTTTTCCCACTGATATTTCTTCAGCGACGCGACGTCGATCTCGTTGTCGAAGTGGCCGATGTTGCAGACGATGGCCTGGTCCTTCATCTTCAGCATGTGCTGTTCGGTGAGGATGTGGTAGTTGCCGGTGCAGGTGACGAAGATGTCGCCGTGTTCGGCGGCGTACTCCATCGTCACGACGCGGTAGCCTTCCATCGCGGCCTGCAGCGCGCAGATCGGATCGATTTCGGTGACCCACACCTGGGCGGACAGCGCGCGCATCGCCTGGGCCGAGCCCTTGCCCACGTCGCCATAACCGGCGATGACGGCGATCTTGCCGGCGATCATGACGTCGGTGGCGCGCTTGATGCCGTCGACCAGCGATTCACGGCAGCCGTACAGGTTGTCGAACTTCGACTTCGTCACGGAGTCGTTGACGTTGATGGCCGGGAAGGCCAGCTTGCCATCCTTGTGCATCTGGTACAGGCGGTGCACGCCCGTCGTCGTTTCTTCCGTCACGCCCAGGATTTCCGGCAGGCGCTTGGAGTACCACGTCGGGTCCGTCTTCAGGCGGGCCTTGATGGCGTTGAACAGGCAGATTTCCTCTTCCGAGCCCGGGTTGTCCAGCAGGGAGATGTCCTGCTCGGCGCGCGCGCCCAGGTGCAGCAGCAGCGTGGCGTCGCCGCCGTCGTCCAGGATCATGTTCGAGTAGACGCCTTCGCCCGGCCATTCGAAGATGCGGTGCGTGTATTCCCAGTACTCGTCCAGCGTCTCGCCCTTGACGGCGAACACGGGCGTGCCGACGGCCGCGATGGCGGCGGCGGCGTGGTCCTGCGTCGAGTAGATATTGCAAGAGGCCCAACGGACCTTGGCGCCCAGCGCTTCCAGCGTGCGGATCAGCACGGCGGTCTGGATCGTCATGTGCAGCGAACCGGTGATGCGGGCGCCCTTCAGCGGCTGGGCAGCGGCGAATTCCTCACGGATGGCCATCAGGCCAGGCATTTCCGTTTCGGCGATCTTGATTTCTTTTTCGCCCCATGCGGCCAGGCCGATGTCGGCAATGATGTAGTCCTGGGTGTCTTTGAGTGCGGCGTTCATCACGCCTCCTTTCGTTTAGAAAAAAGTTGACGTGAGCGCGGTTGCAGAAGTGTCCGAGCCTGGCAGACCGCAGTGGGTCCGTCGCAACGCTCCTCGGAGAAGGGGCATTCTAACGCAAAAAAACCGGAACGCGGTCCGGTTTTTCTGTGGTGTTGCCTCAAAACCCGGGTCTGTCCCGGGTTTTGTTGGCTGCACGGGCTGTACTTACGACAGGCCGGCGGCGGCGCGCAGCGCGGCGGCCTTGTCCGTGCGTTCCCAGCTGAATTCCGGCTCTTCGCGACCGAAGTGGCCGTATGCGGCCGTCTTCTGGTAGATCGGGCGCAGCAGGTCCAGCATCTGCACGATGCCTTTCGGACGCAGGTCGAAGTGCTCATGCACCAGCTCGGCGATCTTCTCGTCCGAGATAACGCCGGTGCCTTCCGTATAGACGGTGATATTGATCGGACGGGCCACGCCGATCGCGTACGACACTTGCACCTGGCACTGGCGCGCCAGGCCGGCCGCGACGACGTTCTTGGCGACGTAGCGGGCCGCGTAGGCTGCCGAACGGTCGACCTTGGACGGGTCCTTGCCGGAGAACGCGCCGCCGCCGTGCGGTGCGGCCCCGCCGTACGTGTCGACGATGATCTTGCGGCCCGTCAGGCCGCAGTCGCCCTGCGGACCGCCGATGACGAAGCGGCCGGTCGGGTTGACCAGGAACTTGGTGTTCGACAGCCATTCCTTCGGCAGCACGGGACGGATGATTTCCTCGATGACGGCTTCCTCGATCTGCTTGTGCAGCATTTCCGGGGCATGCTGGGTCGACAGCACGACGGTATCCACGGCCACCGGGCGGCCGTTGACGTAGCGCAGCGTGACCTGCGACTTCGCGTCCGGACGCAGCCATGGCAGGCGGCCGTCCTTGCGCAGTTGCGACTGGCGCTCGACCAGGCGGTGCGAGTAATAGATTGCCGCAGGCATCAGTTCCGGGGTTTCGTCGCAAGCGTAGCCGAACATCAGGCCCTGGTCGCCGGCGCCCTGGTCCAGGTCCAGGCCGGCGCCTTCGTCCACGCCCTGGGCGATGTCGGGCGACTGCTTGTCGTAGGCGACCAGCACGGCGCAGCCCTTGTAGTCGATGCCGTATTCCGTGTTGTCGTAACCGATGCGCTTGATGGTCTCGCGCGCCACTTGAATATAATCCACGTTGGCGTGCGTGGTGATTTCACCGGCCAGCACGACAAGGCCGGTATTGCACAGGGTTTCGGCAGCGACGCGCGCTTTCGGATCCTGGGCCAGGATCGCGTCGAGGATCGCATCGGAGATCTGGTCCGCGACTTTGTCGGGATGGCCTTCCGAGACGGATTCGGAAGTGAAGAGGTAATCGTTGGAAGACATTGCAAGCTCCTGAGTCTGATTGGTGGTTAAGCTTTGTCGCAACAACCAGAGACGGCTTGCGACGCTTTAGCGAAATTTTTATACCGCGTCGCAAGTTGTCTGTTAACTCAGCGGTTCCTACTACGTGGTATTTTACGCTTCTTCAAAATTTTTGTGTGGAGCAACGCAAAAAGTGTTGTTCCTGGATACGCTCGCATGCTGTTACGAATATTCCGGTTCTTTTCAATCTTTCCCCTGCCCCTACTCCATTGTCTCGGCAGCATGCTGGGCTGGCTAGTATATTGGCTATCGCCGTCCTATCGCCGCCGCATGCGCGACAATATTACGCAGGCCGGTTTTGCCGCATCCTTGCCGCAAGCCGTAGCGGAAGCCGGCAAAGCCATTGCCGAATTGCCTTTTATCTGGTGCGCATCGGACGAGCGTATTGCCCGCCGCGTGTTCGTCAAGGATTACAGCATCGTCGAGGAAACCCTGGCGGCGGGCCGCGGCATCGTGTTCCTGACGCCGCACCTGGGCTGCTTCGAGATCACCGCGCAACGGGTGTCCCACGACACCGAACTGATGGTCATGTACCGCCCGCCGAAACAGGCCGCGATGAAGCCGCTGGTGGAAGGGGCCCGCGCGCGCGGCAACCTGCGGCTGGCGCCTGCCAACCTGTCCGGCGTGCGCATGCTGGCCAAGTTCCTCAAGCAGGGCAAGCCCGTCGGCATCCTGCCCGACCAGGTGCCGCAGGAGGGCGAAGGTGTGTGGGCGGACTTCTTCGGCCGCCCCGCCTACACGATGACGTTGCCGGCCAAGATGGCCAAGCTGGGCGGCGATGCGCCGATCCTGCTGACCTACGCGGAACGCCTGCCGCGCGGCAAGGGGTTCCTGCTGCATTTCGTCCCCTTCACGGGTTCGCTGGACGGCGACAATGCCCAGCAGGCGCGCGCCATCAACGCGGCCATGGAGCAGCTGATCGCAGGCTGCCCTGCCCAGTATTACTGGAGCTATAACCGCTACAAGGTGCCGAAGGGCGTGGCCGGTCCGACTGTCACGCAGGAGGCCGCATGAAGTTGCTGCTGGGATTCATGTGGTTGCTGCACTGGCTGCCATTGCCCGTGCTGGGCCGGTTCGGCGACCTGGTCGGCAGCCTGCTGTTCGTGATCATGGGACCGCGCCGCGAGATCGCGCTGACGAACCTGCGGCTGTGCCTGCCGGAACTGTCCGAGGCCGAGCACCGCCGCCTGGCGCGCCAACACTTCCAGGCCTACTCGCGCAGCGTGTTAGAACGGGCGATCCTGTGGTGGGCATCGGAGGCGCGGCTGCGCCGCCTGATCGTCATCGAAACGAGCGCGGGCATGCCGCCGGGGCAGATTCCCGTTGCCGCGATGACGGAAAAGCCGACCATCCTGCTGTGCCCGCACTTCGTGTGCCTGGACGTGGCGGGCGCGTCCATCGCCATGGAGGCCTCGGCCTCGTCGATGTACGTGCAACAGAAGAATGCCGCGTTCGATGCCGTGCTGCGTGCCGGCCGCGCCCGCTTCAAGCCCGTCAAGCTGTTTACCCGCCAGGACGGCATCAAGCCGATTCTGCGCGCGCTGCGCGACCGCCTGCCGTATTTCATGCTGCCGGACATGGACTTCGGCGAGAAGGACGCGGAATTCGTGCCATTCTTCGGCATCGAGGCAGCCACGTTGACGGCCACTGCCCGCATCGCCGCGACGACGGGCGCCCAGGTGATGCCCGTGATCGCCACATTCCTGCCGGGCTACCGGGGCTGGCGCGTCAAGTTCTATCCCGTGTGGGACAATTACCCCGGGCCCGACATGGTGGCGGCGACGCGCCGGATGAATGAGTTCATCGAGGAGCGCGTGCGCGAGGCGCCGGCCGAGTATTTCTGGACCCATAAACGCTTCAAGACCCGGCCGAACGGCGAACCGTCTTTCTACTCGAATAAACGATGAAACTGAAATTCACCAAGATGCATGGCGCGGGCAACGATTTCGTTGTCATCGACGCCATCAACCAGCGGATCGACTTCTCGCCCGCCCAGTGGCAGGCGCTGGCCGACCGCCGTTTCGGCATCGGTGCCGACCAGATGCTGGTCGTGGAACCGTCCACGCAGCCCGGCTGCGATTTCCGCTACCGTATCTTCAACAGCGATGGCGGCGAAGTGGAGCAATGCGGCAACGGCGCCCGCGCCTTTGCCAAGTTCGTCGCCGAGAAGGGCCTGACGGACCGCCGCAGCATCGCCGTCGAGACGATGGCCGGCGTCATCGCGCCGCGCCTGGAGGATGACGGCAGCGTCACGGTGGACATGGGCGCGCCCGTGCTGGAGCCGGCCCTGGTGCCGTTCGACACGGAAGGCCTGCAGGGCCAGCCGCAGGGGCAGGACACCTTGTGGCCGCTGGTGCTGGAACTGGCCGGCGAAAAGGAAACCGTGCTGGTGTCGGTCCTGTCGATGGGCAATCCCCATGCGGTCCAGGTGGTGGCCGATATCGACACGGCGCCCGTCGAGCTGACCGGTCCGCTGATCGAACTGCACCCGCACTTCCCGAAGCGCGTCAACGCGGGCTTCATGCAGGTCGTCGATCGCCAGCACATCCGCCTGCGCGTGTTCGAGCGCGGCGCCGGCGAAACGCTGGCCTGCGGCACGGGCGCCTGCGCGGCCGCCGTGGCCGGCATCCGCCGCGGGCTGCTGGATTCTCCGGTGCGGGTGGACGCGCGCGGCGGCCAGCTCTCCATCGCATGGGCCGGCGAAGGCCAGCCCGTCTACCTGACGGGCCCGGCCGTCACGGTGTTCGAAGGCGAAATCGAGCTGTAACTCAGGCGGATCAGGCCGCCAGCAGCGCTCCCTCGCCGCGTGCCAGCCACGTCTTGAGGCGGTACAGGCGCTGGCGGTAGTTGCCCTCCATCCGGGTGTCGAAGCGCTCGAACACGCGCACCGCCCGGTCCAGCGCCTGGCGCTGCCGCGCCGTGCGGATCGGCACCAGCCGGCGCCGGCTGCGCCCATAGACGGCGCGGATATCGACGACCAGGCAATGGCCCCGGTCGGCCGCCTGCACGTCCAGCAATAGCGCTTCCGCGCGGCTCAAGTGGAACTGGGCCGCCAGTGCCACCCGCGCCGCGAGCAGCGGCTGGCTGGCCAATTGCTCCCGTGTCAGGCGCGGCGCCAGTTGGGCCGCCCACGCCGCTCCGGCCGGCTGTGGTGCAATGCGCGACAGCGCCGCGTGCGCTTCGGCGCAGCCCTGCGCCGCTGCCCGCTGCAGCCAGTCAAGTGCACGCACGTCGTGCTGCGCGTCGTCGCGGCGCTGGCGCCAGGCCTGCAAGCCGCATTCCAGTTGCGCCTGCGCATGGCCCAGATGGGCCGCCCGCTCCAGGCAGGCCTGCGCCTCGGCCGCGCTGCGCTGCGAGCAGCCGCCGTTGCCGTAGATGCGCGCCAGCGCGAACCAGGCATCGGCCTGGCCCTGCTCGCCCGCCCGCGTCAGCCAGCGGATGGCACGCTTGAACTGCACCGTTACGCCGGCCAGCCGGTTGCCGGACCGGTCCATCCCCGCCAGTTGCAGCCCCAGCGCCAGTTGGGCACCGCTATCCCCTGCGGCGCCCGCCCGCGCCAAGGGCTCCTGGTCCCGCCCGGTGACGGACGCTGGTTGCTTCGGCGTCGGCTCCGGGATAGGGTGGGCCTTGGCGGGCGCAGGGATGTGGCGCAGCTGCACGCACAAGGCGGCCGCCTCGGCATCGCCGCGCGCCGCCAGCGGTTCCAGCGCACGGCAAGCCTGCGCGCGCTGGACCGGATCGGCCACGGCAGGCGGCTGCAGCAACATCCGGGCAAACACGCGTACGGCCTGCGGCAGGCCCGCCGCAGTGGCCCGGGCGTAGGCCGGCAGTACGCTGTCGCGATACCGTGCCGCTTCCGCATAGGGAATCGCGCCGCCGATCAGCAGGCAGGCATCGGCGCTGCCTTGCCGCGCGGCGCGGGACAGCCAGTGCAGCGCCGTCGGCAGGCTCAGCGGCAAGCTGGCGCTCCCGCGCAAATAGATCCGGCCCAATGCCAGTTGGCACGCGGCGTCTCCCGACCGTGCCCCACGAATCAATGCCAGTTCCTCACGATTGGCCATAAGCGTTGCGTCGATATCGAGCTTTGCCCGTCGATCCGGGCCAGTGTCTCTGTTGTTATCGTTGGTAACGCCGTGCGCCCCGGCACACGGCGGCATCTCGCCGGCCGATGTTGCACGGCGCCGACATCCCGGCGCCAGCCTGGGGCGCCGTTGCGCGGGCACAAGCCGGCAGGGACCGCAGTGCGACTACGCTAGCGATATGCCTACCTTACCAATGAAAGGAGATGAGCACCGTTGCTTGCGTCTTTGGACCGTAAAACTACCGTTCCAAAAATACAACAACCTGTCAGGTTTACTTTTCTTTCCACCATTACCCATGCTCATAATCGACCAATCCAGCGAGATTGACCGACCAATGTACTAATGTTTCAGTCAGTCGAGTGTTTGAGACGCACTCCTGAGCTTTCGGATTTGTACCGATAATTTAATAAGGACAATCAAATGAAGAAATCCCTGGTGGCCCTTGCCCTGACGGGTGCATTCGGCAGCGCCTTTGCCCAATCGTCGGTGACCATTTACGGTACGCTGGACGCCGGCATCTCCCGCACGACGCATACGGCCAACGACGCGACGCTGATCGGCAAGCGCGACAACAATAAACTGGGCTTTCGCGGCGTCGAGGACCTGGGCAATGGCCTGAAGGCGCTGTTCCAGCTGGAGATCCGCTACGAACCCGACACCGGCACGCTGGAGAACGTCAGCCGCCCGCTGTTCCAGGGCCAGAGCCGCGTCGGCCTGCAGGGTTCCTTCGGTACCGTGCGCCTGGGCCGCGGCCTGTCGGCATTCCAGGAATCCATCATCGCCTTCGAACCCTGGTCCGGCATCCCGGCCGTGGCCGGCTACCAGACCAACCTGCAGGTGACGGGCTATACCAGCGACCCGCTGGGCCCGGCCGGCAACTCGGCGAACCGCTTCTCCAATGCGCTGTTCTACAACACGCCCGTGATGAACGGTTTCCAGCTGAACGTGACGGTCGCGACCAAGGAGGCCAACGGCAATCCGGTCATCGTGGGCCGTGGCACGGCGGCGGCGCCACAGTATCCGGCCAACTCGGAAGCGTCGGCCAACCCGTATTCGATCAGCGCGACCTACACCAACGGCCCGTTCGCGGCGATGCTGGCGCACGAGCGCAACGGCGTGGAGACCAAGCTGTACTCCGTTGCCGCGTCGTACAAGCCGACCACCGCGCTGAAGCTGATGGCGTCCTACCAGAAGCAGGACCAGAGCCACACGATGCTGATCAATCCGGACACGGATGCGTGGATCGTGGGCGCCAACTACACGGTCGGGCCGGGCAAGTGGCTGATCGGCTACGGCCAGAAGACGCCCGATGGCGTGCTGAAGACGAAGCAGGCCTCCGTCGGCTACGAACACAGCCTGTCGCCGCGCACCTACCTGTACGTCGACCTGTCGCAGAAGAAGACGCCGTTCACGCCGGCCGCGCGCAACGACGTGGAGCAGAATCACTACGCACTGGGCATCCACCACAACTTCTGATGTCCCGCCGTGCCGAAAAAGACGCCTGCGGGCGTCTTTTTTGTTGCCTCTCGGGTAAAATGTGGCCTGGCTTTATCCGATGTGACAACAATGACCGCTACCCTGGACTCCACCGCCGTCGCCCGCTACCTGGCGGACCATCCCCATTTCTTCGAAGAGCACGCCAACCTGCTGGGGGACGTTCGCCTGTCCAGCCCGCTGACGGGCCGCGCCGTGTCGCTGCAGGAACGGCAGATGGAAGTGATGCGTGAGAAGTACAAGACGCTGGAGCTGCGCCTGGCGGAACTGAACCGCAACGCCCAGGAAAACCAGGCCATCGCCAACCGTTTCCACAGCTGGAACCAGTCGCTGCTGCGCGAGCACGACGTCGCCGGCATGCCCCGCGCCGTCACTGAAGGCTTGAAGACGAGTTTCAACGTGCCGGCCGCCACGCTGCGCCTGTTCAACGTCGCGCCGCAATACCAGGACGAGTGGTTTGCCGCCGGCGTGTCCGAGGATGCCCGCCTGTTCGCCAACGGCCTGCAGGCGCCCTACTGCGGCAGCAACAACGATTTCGAGGCCGTGCGCTGGCTGGACGACCCAGCGTCCATCAAGTCGGCCGTAATCGTGGCGCTGCGCGCTCCCGGCACCAAGGGTTCTGCCTTCGGCCTGCTGATCATGGGCTCGCCCGACGCGGAACGCTTCACGTCGCTGATGGCCACCGATTTCCTCGTGCACATCG
Source organism: Pseudoduganella chitinolytica (assembly GCF_029028125.1). Taxonomy (GTDB): domain Bacteria; phylum Pseudomonadota; class Gammaproteobacteria; order Burkholderiales; family Burkholderiaceae_D; genus Rugamonas; species Rugamonas chitinolytica. The sequence continues at coordinate 5,307,423 of NZ_CP119083.1, read as the reverse complement.
GCGAAACGGCCAGCGTCGCGCTGGCCCCGCTGCTGGCCTGACATGACGGACGCGGCCGGCAGCCGGACGGCCGCCTGGCTCGTCCACCTGGCCACGCAGCGCAAGCTGTCGCCCCATACCTTGGCCGCCTACGGCCGCGACCTTGCCGAACTGGCGCGCCTGACCGACGGCCGCGACTGGGCCGCCATCGGCAGTGCCGATATCCGCCGCTGCGCTGCCAGACTCCATGCTGCCGGGCAGGACGGCCGCACCATCGCCCGCAAGCTGTCGGCCTGGCGCGGTTTCTTCGAATGGCTGGCCGAGCACGTCGACCTGCCTGCCAATCCCGTCGAGGGCGTGCGTGCGCCGAAACGCGCGAAGTCCCTGCCCAAGGCCTTGTCCGTCGACGATGCCGTGCAACTGGTCGCCACGCCGGCCCGCAAGGCCGCCGCCGCCCCCACGCCTGCCGAGCTGTGCAACACGGCCATGTTCGAGCTGCTGTATTCCAGCGGCCTGCGCGTCTCCGAACTGTGCAGCCTGGATGCGCACTATCGCAAGGGCGACGGCAGCGCACCCGCGTCGGCCGGCTGGCTGGAGCGCGACAACGGCGAAGTGATCGTTACCGGGAAGGGCAGCAAGATGCGGAGCGTGCCGGTCGGCGGCGCGGCCCTGGCCGCCATCGCGGCGTGGCTGCAGGTGCGCCCGGCACCCGCCGACGGCAGCGCCGCGCTGTTCCTGTCCGAACGGGGCACCCGCATATCGCCGCGCGTCGTGCAGACGCGGCTGAAAGCCCATGCGCTGGCGACGGGTGCACCCATGCACGTGAATCCGCACATGCTGCGCCACTCGTTCGCGTCGCACGTGCTGCAGTCGTCCGGCGACCTGCGCGCCGTGCAGGAAATGCTGGGCCATGCCAGCATCACGTCCACCCAGGTGTACACGGCGCTCGATTTCCAGCACCTGGCGCAGGTGTACGACAAGGCCCATCCGCGCGCCAGGTAGATTGCCGCGCCCCCCGATCCGGATCAAAATCGGGGTTGGACAGCAATATTGAAATTCCGGCATAATCGTCCGATTCTGTTACCGGTATTTGCCATGTCATTGATCCCGACCACCATTCTCACCGGCTTCCTGGGCGCCGGCAAAACCACGTTGCTCAATCGCATCTTGCGCGAGCAGCACGGCATGCGCATCGCCGTCATCGAGAACGAATTCGGCCAGGAAAACATCGACAACGAAATCCTCGTGCAGGAAAGCCGCGAGCAGATCGTCGAGATGAACAACGGCTGCATCTGCTGCACCGTGCGCGGCGACCTGATCATCGGCCTGTCCGACCTGGCGAAGAAGCGCGCGGCCGGCGAGATCGCGTTCGACCGCGTCGTCATCGAAACGACCGGCCTGGCCAATCCGGGTCCGGTGGCGCAGACCTTCTTCATCGACGAGGAAGTGGGCAGCAACTACTTGCTCGATGCCATCGTCACCGTCGTGGATGCCCGCCATGCCATGCAGCAACTGGACGACAACGAGGAAGCGCAGCGCCAGGTGGGCTTTGCCGACAAGATCCTGCTGTCGAAGACCGACCTGGTCGACGACGAAGCCGTCGCCGCGTTGACGGCACGCCTGAAGCGCATCAACCCGCGCGCGCCGATCGGCCGTTCCGACTTCGGCAACGCGCCGATCACGGAAGTGCTGGACCTGAAGGGCTTCAACCTGAACGAAAAGCTGGAGCTCGATCCCGACTTCCTGGCAGCCGAGGAACACGATCATGCGCATCACGAACATGCGCACGACCATGAGCACGAGCACGGCGAACACTGCAATCATCCCTCGCACGCGCACGACCACCACAATGCCCACCATACCGACGAGATCGCGGCATTCGTGTTCAAGTGCGAGCGCCCGTTCGACTCCGCCAAGCTGGACGAATTCCTTGGCGGGCTCGTCAATGTGTATGGGCCTCGCATGTTGCGCTACAAAGGCGTATTGTGGATGCAGGGCGCCGAGCGCAAGGTGGTGTTCCAGGGTGTGCACCAGTTGATGGGCAGCGATCTGGGCGCCAAATGGGGCGAAAACGACGTTCGCGGCAGCAAAATGGTGTTTATCGGTAAAAATCTGCCAAAAGACATCTTTGTTCGCGGCCTGGAACAATGTTTGGTATAAACTAACCCGGTTTTTGTGGGGCCGAGCCAGGTCCAGGCCGCCACGGCCGACCGGCTGGATTTGAAAACTCTGTCGTATCGAAGGTAAGCGAAGTCATGACCAAAACAAATAAATCGACCCCCGCGGCTGCAGAAGCTCCATTGCTCACCGAAGAAGAAATTCTCGCGATGGGCGAGAAGGACTACATGAACCCGGCACAGATGGCCTTCTTCAAGGCGCGCCTCCAGGCGCTGGAGAAAGAGCTGCTGAAAAACGCGGGCGAGACCACGGAGCACCTGCGCGAAACCGTGCTGGTACCCGATCCCGCCGACCGCGCCACGATCGAGGAAGAGCACGCGCTGGAACTGCGCACGCGCGACCGCGAGCGCAAGCTGCTGAAGAAGGTGCAGCAGTCGCTCGTCGCCATCGAAAACGGCGAATACGGCTGGTGCGAGGAAACCGGCGAGCCGATCGGCATTCCCCGCCTGATCGCGCGCCCGACGGCCACGCTGTCGCTGGAGGCGCAGCAGCGCCGCGAGCTGAAGCAGAAGCTGTACGGCGACTGATTCCCGCCACCGACAAGAAAAGCATGCCGCGGCATGCTTTTTTTGTGCCCGCTACAATCGCGGAAGACATCAGCATCGGATCACGCATGGGACTACTGTCGCGCTTCAGGAAAGCCAGGCCGGACGATATCGTCGATGAAGACGAGGTGCTCGCCCGCCTGTCCGCCAACAGCGAGCTGCAGCGGCAGCGGGTGCAAGCCGACCTGCAGCGCGACATCGCCCGCGCCACGGCCCTGAAGATCGACGCCATCGAAGCCGCCATGGCCGCCGACATGTTCGACGATCCGGAACCCGCGTTTCGCCGCCCGCCGCGTCCGGCCCCCACGCCGGACCGCCAGGACGGCAACACGCTGCCGCTGCTGGATGGCGCAGTCACGGAACTGCTGGGCGAGGACGAAACCCCGGCCGAGGCGGCGGCAGCCGAGCGCGCGCCAGTGGTCGAGGAAGCGGCCCTGCTGTATGCCGGCGGGGACCATGATGCCGCCCGCCAGTTGCTCTCTGCCGCCGTGGCGGACGACGCCCACCCGGCAGGCCGGCGCGACCGTACCGCGTGGTGGATGCTGTTCGACCTCTACCACGTGCTGGGGGAACAGGAAGCCTTCGACGACCTGGCCATCGATTACGCCAGCACGTTTGAAACCTCGCCGCCCACATGGCAACCGCCACCGACCGGCAACGGCGACAGCTACAGCGGCGTGGCCCCTACCGTGCAGTTCAGCGGCGTACTGGACGAGCGCGTCCTGCCCCAGGCCGAGCGGCTGCGCGCGGCCGCGACGGCGCCGGTACTGCGGGTGGACTTCAGCCGTGTGCAGGCCGTCACTCCGGCCGGCTGTCCTGCCCTGCTCGAGGCGCTGCGCGCCGTGGCGCCGCAGCGCGAACTGCTGCTGGCCGGCGCCGAGGAACTGGTCGGCCAGCTGCGCGCCTTACTGGACGTCGGCCGGCGCGATGAAGGCGAGGCCCCGTGGCTGCTGCTGCTTGAACTGCTGCGCCTGCTGAACCGCGAAAAGGCGTTCGAGGAAACGGCAATGGATTATTGCGTGACGTTCGAGATGTCGCCGCCGGCCTTTGTCGCACCGGGCAATGTGGCCAGCACGCCACGCCAGGCCAGCGCGCCGCCGACGGATCGCTACATGCTGCCGCAAGTCATCGAAGGCGACACGGCACCTTTACTGGCGGCGATTCGCGCCTATGCTGGACAGGGTACGGCACTGGTGTTCGACTGTTCGCACCTGCTGCGCGTCGACTTCGCTGGCGGCAACCAGTTGCTGGCCTGCCTGCGTGTGCTGGCTGCGGAAAACGGTCCGCGCAGGATCGAGCTGCGCGAGCTGAACCACCTGGTGGCGGCAGTGCTGCGGCTGCTGGGATTTGCCGACGTGGCACGGCTGTTTCCGCACCGCTACTGACTGCCGGGCGTCTCTGCTGCTGGCTTGCAATTTCGTCGTCCAGCCCCATTTTTGCCGCTGGACGACGATTCGCGTCATTTCTTTTGAGGCATTTATGGAACAATTTCACGGTACCACGATCCTGTCCGTCCGCCGGGGCAAGCAGGTGGCGCTGGGCGGCGATGGCCAGGTAACGCTGGGCAATATCGTCATGAAGGGCACGGCGCGCAAGGTTCGCAAGCTGTACCAGGGCAAAGTGCTGTGCGGTTTCGCGGGCGGTACCGCTGACGCGTTTACCTTGCTGGACCGCTTCGAGGCCAAGCTGGAGAAGCACCAGGGCAACCTGCTGCGCGCCTCCGTCGAGATGGCGAAGGACTGGCGCACCGACCGCGTGCTGCGCCGACTGGAAGCGATGCTGCTGGTGGCCGATGCGGAATCGACCTTGATCATCACGGGCAACGGCGATGTGCTGGAGCCGGAAGACGGCATCGGGGCGATCGGCTCGGGCGGCGTGTATGCCCAGTCGGCCGCCAAGGCGCTGTTCGAGAACACGGAACTGGCACCGGCCGACATCGTCAAGAAGTCGCTGACGATCGCCGGCGAGCTGTGCATCTACACCAACCTCTCCCACATCATCGAAACCCTGGACTGAGACGACAATGACCCATATGAACATGACGCCGCAGGAAATCGTCGGTGAACTCGACAAGCACGTCGTCGGCCAGGGCAAGGCCAAGCGCGCCGTTGCCATCGCGCTGCGCAACCGCTGGCGCCGCCAGCAGGTGGAGGAACCGCTGCGCCACGAGATCACGCCGAAGAACATCCTGATGATCGGTCCCACGGGCGTCGGCAAGACCGAGATCGCCCGCCGCCTGGCCAAGCTGGCCGATGCGCCGTTCATCAAGATCGAAGCCACCAAGTTCACCGAGGTGGGCTACGTGGGCCGCGACGTCGACACCATCATCCGCGACCTGATCGACATCGGCGTCAAGCAGACCCGCCAGGCCGAGATGGCCAAGGTGCGGCTGCGGGCCGAGGATGCGGCGGAAGACCGCGTGCTGGACATCCTGCTGCCGCCGCCGCGCGACTTCGGCTTCCGCGATGCGTCGTCCGAACCGTCGGCCGCCGACGGTACCCGCCAGACGTTCCGCAAGCGCCTGCGCATGGGCGAACTGGACGACAAGGAAATCGAGATCGAACTGGCCGAGCCGTCGCCGCAGATGGAAATCATGGCGCCGCCCGGCATGGAAGAGATGACGGAGCAGATCAAGTCGATGTTCTCCGGCGTGGGCGGCGGGCGCAAGAAGGCCCGCAAGGTCAAGATCCGCGAGGCGCTGAAGCTGCTGGTGGACGAGGAAGCCGCGAAGCTCGTCAACGAGGACGAGATGAAGCAGAAGGCCATCCAGAACGTGGAGCAGAACGGCATCGTGTTCCTGGACGAGATCGACAAGATCGCGTCGCGCTCGGAGACGGGCAACGCCGACGTCTCGCGCGCCGGCGTGCAGCGCGACCTGCTGCCGCTGGTCGAGGGCACGACCGTCAACACGAAGTACGGCATGATCAAGACGGACCACATCCTGTTCATCGCTTCCGGCGCGTTCCACCTGGCCAAGCCGTCCGACCTGATTCCCGAGCTGCAGGGCCGCTTCCCCATCCGCGTCGAGCTGGAGTCGCTGTCGATCGCCGACTTCGAGCGCATCCTGACCAGCACGGACGCGTGCCTGACGCGCCAGTACGAAGCGCTGCTGGCGACCGAAGGGCTGACCTTGCAGTTCGACGCGAGCGGCATCACGCGCCTGGCCGAAATCGCGTTCCAGGTCAACGAGCGCACGGAAAACATCGGCGCGCGCCGGCTGTACACGGTGATGGAAAAGCTGCTGGAGGAGATCTCGTTCGACGCGGCCGACCGCCAGGAAAAGACCATCGTCATCGACGCGGCCTACGTCAACCAGCGGCTCGATGCGCTGGCCGTCAACGAAGACCTGTCGCGCTACGTACTGTAAGGAAGGAGGCGCCTGCGATGGCAAACAAGGCACTGGCAACCCGGCAGAAGATGCGCATCCGCGTCGAGCCATCGCAAGGCGCGCCGCGCAACCCGTTCGCGGCGCTGGCCAAGGCACGCGCCGCCGGCCCGCACGAGCGCAGCAAGTCCGCCGAGCGGCAGGCCGCGAAGCGGGCGCTTGCCAAGGCCAAGCTGAAGCCGGACCCGGAGGAGCAGGCGCCTGACTTGTAAAGGGTCTGTCCCCGCATGGGGACAGACCCTGAAGTTCGTTTCAAACTCCAGGAAATGCCGTCAAACTTCGGGATCAGTCCCTGATGCCGCTAAGTTAAGGCCTTTTTGTGCGTGCAAAGAACAGACGCTCGCTTGGGGTCTGTCCCGTTTTTTGGGCGGTCCGGCGATCCGGCTGACCCCGGTTTTTATCGCACGATTTGCATGGTTCCGCGATAAAAACCAGGGTCAGTCCCCTGCGGGACAGACCCCATTCTTATTGTCCCGTGGCGGTACGCTGCGCCGGCGCCGACTGCACCGGTGCCACCTGGCCCGGCGGCCCCACGGGCGTGCCAGGCGGTGGCGCGACCATCGGCGTGGCCGATGGCGCCTGCACTGGCTGCACCGGTTGCGCCATCTGCCCCTGCGGCTGGGCCGCCTGGCTGCCGGGTATCGGCTGCGGCGGTGCCGCACCCCGGTTGACGTCCGGCAGCGGCGCGGCGGTCGTCATCGACACGCCCGTGTCTGCCGGCAGCTCAAGGCGCTTCTGCACCCCGCCTTCGGACAGCGTCACGTAGCGCGGCTGGACGTCCTTCACCAGCACGCCCGGCGCCAGCTCGGCGCCGACCGGGTACGCCTGCGGCGCCTCGTTGTTGGCCGCGATGATCGCCACGCTGCGCTGGCCATTGCGGGCCGCGACGACGCCGCGCAGCTGGTACGTGCTGACGGCGGCAACGGCCGTCTCGCCGCCGAACAGGCCGCGCGCCGTATCGATCAGTGCGGGTGGCGTTTCCAGCACCGGCACGGCCGCGATGGGACGCTGCGCCGGCTTGTACAGTTGCAGGCCCCAGTAGGCCACGGAAGCCGTCAGCGCCACGACGGCGGCGACGGATGCTACGAAAGGCAAACGGTTCATACGGGTTCCATCTTCAGCGCACCAGCTGATTGATTTCGATAATCGGCATCAGCACGGCCAGCACGATCAGCAGCACCACCACGCCCATCGCCAGGATCAGCGCGGGTTCGAGCAGGCCGGCGATCGTCAGCGTGCGCCGTTCCAGGTCCGCTTCCTGCGCGGCGGCCGCGCGTTCGAGCATCGCGGGCAGCTCGCCCGTGATCTCGCCGGCGCGGATCATGTGGATCAGCATCGGCGGGAAGTGCTTCTGCGCCGACAGCGCGCGGGCCAGGCTGACGCCCTCGCGCACCGCGTCGCTGGCTTCCTCCACCAGCTGGCGCATCGCCACGTTCGACAGCGTGTCGCGGCTCGTCTCCAGCGCGCGCAGGATCGGCACGCCGGAGCCCGTCGTGATGGCCAGCGTGCTGGCAAAGCGCGACGTGTTCAGGCTGCGCTCGAACTTGCCGTACAGCGGCGCCGTCAGCAGCCACGTATGCCAGCGCGTCTTCAGCGCGATGTTCTGCAGTGCCTTGCGCCACATGACCCAGGCCCCGACCAGCAGCACCGCCAGGAAGATGCCGTAATGCCGCACGAAATCGGACACCGCCAGCATGATCACCGTCAGCAGCGGCAGCTTCTGCTTGGTGTTGGCGAACACCGAGACGATCTGCGGCACCACGTACGTCAGCAGGAAGATGACGATGGCGAAGGCGACCACCGTGACGATGGCCGGATAGGTGAACGCCAGCTTGACCTTCTGCACCAGCGCGTTGCGCCGCTCGATGTAGTCGGCCAGGCGCGACAGCACGCGCGAGAGCTGGCCGATCTGCTCGCCGGAAGCCACCAGCGCGCGGTAGATCTCGGCGAAGTCGCGCGGATGGCGGCCCAGCACGTCCGACAGCGCCGCGCCACCGATGACCTCCGAGCGGATCGACGCGATCAGGTCGCGCACGTACGGCCGTTCGGCCTGTTCCAGCAGCGCGGTAAAGGCCTGCTCCAGCGGCAGGCCCGCTTCCAGCAGGCTGGCCATCTGACGCGTAAACAGCGCCAGCTCGGTGGTCGACAGCTTCTCGCCCAGGCCGCGACGCCTGGTCGCGCCGCTGGCATCGACCTGCGTCGAGATGGCGTCCACCTTGAGCGGCACCAGGCCCTGGCCGCGCAGGTCGGCCCGCGCCGAGCGCGCGCTGTCGGCGTTGACGACGCCCTTCTTGGTGGCGCCGCCCGCGTCGACGGCTTCGTATCGGAATGCCGGCATCAGTCAGTCTCCACCGCGATCAATCCTTCGCCACGCGCAGCAGCTCGGCCAGCGTCGTCGTGCCGTCGGCCAGCCAGCGTTCGCCGTCGTCGCGCATCGTCTTCATGCCGTCGCCCAGCGCCGTCGTGCGGATCTCCGCCTCGGACGAGCGGTCGTGGATCTGCGCGCGGATCCGGTCCGTCGTCTGCAGCAGTTCGTAGATACCGACGCGGCCCTGGTAGCCCGTGTGCCCGCAGGCGTCGCAGCCGACCGCGTGCCACGTGCCGCCTTCGTGCGTCTTGCAGGCGGGGCACAGCTTGCGCACGAGGCGCTGGGCCAGCACGCCCAGCAGCGACGACGACAGCAGGAACGGCTCGATGCCCATGTCCAGGAGACGCGTGACGGCCGATGCGGCGTCGTTGGTGTGCAGCGTGGCCAGTACCAGGTGGCCCGTCAGCGAGGCCTGCACGGCGATCTGCGCCGTTTCCAGGTCGCGGATCTCGCCGATCATGATGACGTCCGGGTCCTGCCGCAGGATCGCCCGCAAGGCTTTCGCGAACGTCATGTCGATGCGGGCGTTGACTTGCGTCTGGCCGACACCGGCCAGGTCGTACTCGATCGGGTCTTCCACCGTCAGGATGTTGGTCGTGGTGGAGTTCAGCAGCGACAGCGCGGCGTACAAGGTCGTCGTCTTGCCCGAGCCGGTCGGCCCCGTCACCAGCACGATGCCGTGCGGCTGCGCCAGCAGGCCGTTGAACTCTTGCAGCATCGGCGCGCTCATGCCCAGGTGGTTCAGGTCGAGGCGGCCCGCTTCCTTGTCCAGCAAACGCAGCACGGCGCGTTCGCCGTGCCCCGTCGGCAGCGTCGAGACCCGCACGTCGACCGGCTTGCCGCCCACGCGCAGCGTGATGCGGCCGTCCTGCGGCAGGCGTTTTTCCGCGATGTCCAGCTGCGCCATGATCTTGATGCGCGAGATCAGCGAGCCGTGGATGGCTTTTCTCGGCTTGACGATGTCGCGCAGCGCGCCGTCGACGCGGAAGCGCACCACGGAAATCTGCTCGAACGGCTCCACGTGGATATCGGAGGCGCCGTCGCGCAGCGCCTGCGTCAACAGCGCGTTGATCATGCGGATGACAGGCGCGTCGTCGGACGATTCCAGCAGGTCCTCGATGGCCGGCACGTCCTGCAGCAGCTTGGTGAGATCGAGGTCGGCGTCGAATTCGTCGGCCACCTGCGACACGTCGCCGCCCGCGCCGGCATAGGCCGACGCGATGGCCGCTTCCAGCTCGGCGCGGGGCATGGCCGTCAGCTGGATGCGGCCGAAGCGGCGCGACACCTCGGCGATCGCGGCCGGCGTCGTCGCGTTCGACACCAGCACCTGCACGGTGTCGTCCCGCTCGCCGCTGCGTGCCAGCACGAGGTAGTCCCGTGCGAAGGCATAGGGCAACAGGTTGTTCATCACTGCTTCCCTGGCTGCGCCGGTACGGGTTCGGCGGCGCCGGGCGCGCGCGCGGGCACTGCGGCGGGGGGCACCGGCCGCGCCAGCGTGCCGTCCGGGCTGGCCGGGCTGCCGTTGACGAGCGGCGGCAGCATCGGATTGCCCAGCTGTTTCACCAGGATCGCCTCGTTCGGCGTCAAGCTGGCGCCGGCCGAACGCATGTAGTCGTAGCGGTCCGTGGCCAGGCTGATGCTCTGCTCCATGTTGCGGATGACGACCGGGCGCAGGAACACCATCAGGTTGGTCTTGGTGCGGCTGCGCTTGTTGTACTTGAACAGGTTGCCCAGCACGGGCAAGCTGGCCAGGCCCGGCACGCGTTCGACGCTGTCGCTGGCCTTGTCCTCGATCAGGCCGCCCAGCACGATGATCTGGCCATCGTCGGCGATGACGTTGTTCTCGATCACGCGCGTGTTCAGGATGATGCCGGCGGTGGTATCGGCGGACGGCGCCACGCTGGACGATTCGTTGTAGATCGCCAGCTTGATCGTGCCGCCCTCGGAAATCTGCGGCTTCACCTTCAGGGTCAGGCCCACGTCCTTGCGGTCGATGGTCTGGAATGGGTTGCTGTTGGTGCCGGAGGTCGTCGTGAACTGGCCCGTCAGGATCGGCACGTTCTGGCCCACGCGGATCGATGCGACCTCGTTGTCCAGCGTGATCATGTTCGGCGTCGACAGCACGTTGCCGTTGGCGTTCGTCTCCAGCAGGTGCGCCAGCGCGCCCAGTCCCAGCTTGCCGTTGGCGAGCTGCTTGAAGATGCCGACCGACAGGCCGTTGCTGGGCGCCGTGCCGTTGTAGATGTTGACCAGGTTGTTGCCGCCGTTGGCGAAGGACTGCAGGCCGCCTACACGGTAGGTGCTGTTGCCGTCGCCGGAAGCGCCGACCCACTGCACGCCGAATTCGGCCGCCTTGTCGGCGTTGACCTCGACGATGAGGGCCTCGATATAGACCTGCGCGCGGCGCACGTCCAGCTGGTCGATGACGGCGCGCAGGTTGCGGTAGATCGCCTCCGGTGCCGTGATGATCAGCGTGTTGGTCGACGCGTCGGCCTGGATGTAGCCGCCGCCGCCCGTCGCGCCGCCGGTGCCGCGGCCGCTGCCGGACGCTGACAGCGCCGGATTCGTCGGCCCCGTCGAGCCACCCGTGCCGGACTGGCCGATGGTGTTGTTGGCGCCCGTCTGCATCGTGGCCTGGTTGTTGCCCACCGCGCTGTTGGCGCTGCCGCCCGTGCTGGACGGTGCCTCGCCCGTCGTCACCGCGCGCAGCGTCTCGGCCAGCTTGGTGGCGTCGGCGTTCTTCAGGTAGACCACGTGCACGTTGCCCAGCTCCGTCGTCGGCTGGTCCAGCTTGGCGATCAGCGACTTGGCCAGGTTAGCCCTTGCCACCGACGGCGCGCGCAGGATCAGCGCGTTGGTGCGCGGATCGGCCAGCACCGTGACGCGGCCGCTGTCGGCGCCGCTGCCCGGTTCCATCATCTTGTTGATCATCGCGGCGACGTCGCTGGCGATGCCATGGCGGACGGGGATCACGTCCATGTCCGTATTGGCCGGCGCGTCCAGCGCGGCGACGATCTTGGCCAGCCGCTTCAGGTTGTCCGCATAGTCGGTGATGACGAGCGAGTTGTTGCCCGGGTTGGCATTGATGGTGTTGTTGGTCGAGATCAGCGGGCGCAGCACGCTGACCAGGTTCGCGGCCGATTCGTGCGCCAGGTGGAACACCTGGGTGGCGATCTGGTCGCCCTTCGGCGCGACCTGCCGCCCCACGATCGTCGGCGTGGCCTGCAGCTTCGCTTCCGCTTCCGGCACCACCTTGGCATAGCCGTCGCCGCTGACGATGGCATAACCCTGCAGGCGCAGCGCGGAAGTCAGGAGGGCGAATGCCTGCGACTTGCTGATCGATTTTTCCGACACCAGCGTGATCGTGCCCTTGACGCGTGGATCGATCAGGAACGTGATGTTGGTGTAGTGGCCCACCGCCTTGATGACCGCCTCGATGTCGGCACCGACGAAGTTCAGCGCCGCCGCATCGGCTTCGGCGGCCGGCTGCGGCGCGGCGAAGGCCGGGGCGACGGCGGAGCACAGCATGCAGCACAGCAGCGCCGCGGCACTGACGCGCTTGTGCGCGGGAAGATGGGATTTGCTTGCAAACTGTTTTTTCATTATCTGAACTCTAAAGCGATGATGTTTTTGCCGCCGACCATGCGGCGTTGGCCCAGCAGGTTGAGCAGGTTGCCCAGCGTTTCTTCGTAGCCGTTGGCCGCTTCGGCCTGGCCGGAGAACTGCAGCCGGCCGTTCTGCAACTGGCCCGTGCCGGACAACAGCAACGGTCCCTTGGTGGTACTGAGCGTGACGCCGGCCTGCTGCCCGCGCCAGTCCAGTGCCAATTGGTAGCTGCCCAGCGGCCGGATCGGCGTCAGGCGCGACGACACGTCCTGCATCTGCAGCGTGGTACGGCCGTCCACGGCCACCGTGCGCTCTGCCAGCGCCAGTTGCAGCGACGTCCACGCCAGCTGCAGGCGGCCGGACAGCGCCAGCGTATTGAGCGGCGCGCCCAGGCCGGACAGGCCGTCCGCCGGCAGCAGCAGCGCCGCGGGGCTCAGCTGCCACTGGCGCCAGCTGCCCGTGCAGAGGACGGGTTGCGTCAGCGCCTGCGGGTTGGACAACTCCAGGCGCACGCTGCCCAGCAGCGACAGCGGTGACAGGCGCCACGTGAAGCGGCCCGGCAGCAGCGGCGTAACGGCCCCGCCGGCACTGGCCGCGCCGCCGACGAAGGCCGAGCCGTGCCACAGCGTGCCCTGGGCATCGCCCAAGGTCAGGCGACCGCCGGTCTGCCGCTCCACCAGCACGGCAACCCACGCGGCGGGAAAGAAGACCAGCAAGGTCAGCACGGCCGTGACGACGATGGCCAGCAGCCACAGGATGACACGTTTCATCGGCTGCCCGTGTACTGGCGCAGCGTGACGGTCGCATCGACCATGCCTGCCGTGTCCTGTGCGGTAAAGGTGCCGTCCTGCACCGCGATGCGGTTCTCGCGCCGGGCGTCGTCGAGCCACGTGACCAGGCCGGCGAAGGGCACGCCCTTGAACTCGATCTTGTAGTACTCACCGGTGGCCACGAGGTTCTGCGGGGTCAGCCCGCGACTGGCCAGTACGGCGTTCAGCGCGTCGCGCGTCAGCGCCGCGGCCGGCGCCGGCGGCTGGGCCGACAGCTGCGAAGCCTGCGTGGCCAGTGCCTGCAGCTCGGCCGCTTCCTGGCGCAGCAGCGGCAGCTCGCGGCGCAGTTGGGCGCGGCCCGTCAGCGCGGGATCGATCAGCAGGCCGTAGACGAGGCCCAGCCCCACGACGGCCCCACCCACGGCCAGGAAGCGGCGCTCCTGCTCCGTGCGGGCGCCCCAGAACGCCGCTGCGCCCTCGCGCCAGCCCTTGATCGTATCGGTCAGTTTGCTCATGCTCCTCCTCCCGCGCGCAGTTGCCAGACACCGGCGCCGGCTTCCTTCAATGCCAGCTTGCGCGGCGCCAGCTGCGCCTGCACTTGCGCCAGCGCGCCCGCGTCGACGCTGTCCGGCTTCAGCCGCACGGTCAGCGTGCGCTCGCGGTATTCCAGGCTGGCGACGACGTCGCGGCGCGGCAGCGCCTGCAGCGCCTCGCCCAGCGCGGCAGCCAGCGCGGTGAACTCATCGCCCGCCATCTCGCCGCTGGCCGCCTTGGCGCGCGCGATATTCTTGCGCATCTGCGCGGCCGGGTCGAGGATCACCTTCTCGTTCGGGTAGGCGGCGCGGAAGATCTGCGTCATCGACTGGCGCACGGCATCGGCCTCGCGCTTCATGCGCAGCCATTCCACGTTCAGGCCGACGATATTGACCAGAACCGCCAGCAGCGCGAGGCGCAGCGGCCAGCGCCAGCGGCGCCATTCGCGCGCCCGCGCGCCGCTGGCCGCGCCCAGGCCGGACGCCAGGTCCAGCTGGACGGCCTGCGCGGCCGCGATGCGGTGCACCCAATTGTCCTCTTCCAGCACGATGCCAGGGATGGCGGCCGCCGGCGCTTCGTATTGCGCGCGCTGGGCGGGCGCGACGTACAGCGTGATTGGCGCTTCGCCGGCCAGCGCGCGCAGCGTGTGCAGCGCGCTGTCGGGTTGTGCCGGCAAGGTCAGGCCCATGCCTTCGTACTGCGCCGCGCGCAGGGTCAGTTCCAGTCCCGCTTCGTCGTGCAGCAGCGCGGCCGAGACACCGCCCGGCGCCAGCGGCAGGCACAGTTGGCCCGGCAGCGCGCTGATGCTGCGGGCGCCTTGCGCCACCAGCGCGCGCACCAGCACTTCCAGCCAGGCCCGCTGGACGACGGCAACGGTGCGCTCGGCCACGCCCGGTTGGGCCGGGCCGATGGCCAGCACGCACTCGGCCGGGTCGCCCAGGATCTGTTCCTCGACCAGGTTCGGCAGCGCCGCCTTCAGGCGCGCGCCCGACAGCGGCGGCACGGCCACGCGCAGCAGCGTGACGTCGGCCGCTGCCAGCAGCAGCACGACCTTGCGCGCCGCCGCCACCAGGTCGGCCAGCTTGGACAGCGCGCCGCTGCCCTGCTGCGCCACGTTGCCGCCGTCGCCCACCAGCGCGAAGGCGCAGCTTTGCGCCGCCCCTGCGTCGTTGGCGGCCGCGCGGGCCGGATAGCTGATATAAAGAGTCGTCAAAACCGTTTGCCTTCTTCTTTGTCCTAAAGTTCCCGTATCCATACCGGTGCCGTACGCGAACCCTGGTCATGGGGATCGCGCCGGATCAGCGACCACGTCTCCAGCGCCGCCCGCTCCAGCCGCACCTGGCTCTGCACCAGGAAGTTGTCGCTGCGGTAGGCCACCGGCGCCACCGGCCCGATGCCACCGGCGGACTTCAAGCCATTGGCCTGCGACCACGGCGAGCGCTTGCGCTGCACCACCAGCGACTGCGCTTCCGATACCGACATGGTCTCGAACAGCGCCGCCAGTACTTCGGCCTTGGCGGTATTCGGATTCACCTGCGTCCCCACCGGCAGCACGATGACGAACTCGCGCAACCGCTCCACGGCCTGCTGCGTGACCCCGGCCACCGCCAGCAGGTCCTCGGCCCGGATCATGGCCAGTGGCGTCGCGCTGCCGCTGCCGGCGCCCGTGCCGGTCGTACCGCGCACCGGCGTGCCCACACCCTTGGTGCCGTCGGCCGTTCCGGGTGTGCCAATTACCGTTTCCGTCCCCGTTGCGCCCTGCGGCGCCACCGGCGGCGGCGTGGCCTGGTAGGCCCGCTTCACCGCGTCGGCCACGCCCTGCGCCATCGAGTCGCTCAGCTGCAGGTTGCGCAGCAGCCGCTGGAATACCGCCAGCTGCACTGGATCGACGGTACCGTTGGCACTTGCCAGGTTCGCCAGATTGTAGCGTGCCTGGGCATCGAAAATCTGCCCTGACAGCGTCGCATCGTAGCTTTCGTTATTCTGCCGCTCGCGCTCGAGGTACTGGTCCAGCCTCGTCTCGGCCAGCGGCGTGGCCCAGACACCATCCTCGCGGGTGATGTCGCGGCTGTCGCGCCCTTCCTGCTGCAGGATCAGGCGGGCCCAGTCCAGCGCCCCGCGCAGCACCCAGCGCGTCTGCAGGTGCAGGCGCTGGTTCTCCATCGAGCGGACCTGCACCTGCTGCTGCCAGAACAGGCTGGCGACGATCGTCACGGCCAGGGTGGTCAGCAGCAGGGCTGTCACCACGGCCACGCCGCGCTGGCGCGCGTGACGCAACGGGCGCGCGCTCATACGGCCCCCAGCAGCAGGATCTTCACCAGCGGATTGGGCTGGCCTTGCAGCTGCAGCGACATCTCCAGGCCCTTCATGCCGGCGGCGCCCTGCGCGCCCTGGGGCGCGGTACCCTGCTGCGTCGCGCCGGCATTGTTGGCGGGTGCCCGCCAGTTGCCGTTTTCCCAGATGCGCACGTCCATGCCGGCCACGCCCGACTGCAGCGCCACGCCCGGCACGGGATCGGTGTCGCCCAGCGCCACCTGCCACAGCGAGTCCAGTTGCGTAAGGTCGCGCGTGTTGACCGATTCGCGCCGCGACAGCACGCCGTCGCGCAGGCGGTAGCTGACCACCTGCAGCTGCGACGGCGCGTTTTCGGGGAACACGGTACGGACGAAGATCAGGCGGGCGTTGTCGGCCACGAGGCGCTGGCGCGACCCGAGCAGCTGTGCATCGGCCAGCTGTTCCAGGTCGCTCTGCATCTGCGCGAATGCGAGCTGGATGCCGCGCGCGTGCTCCATCTGCTCGGTCAGCTGGACGCGCGAGCGGACGATGCTGTCCAGCCCGCGCCAGCCCAGCACGGCGACGATGGCCAGCACGGTGATCGCCACCAGCAGCTCGACCAGCGTGAAACCGTCGGAGCGGCGCCCCGTCATTCGCGCAGCACCAGTTGCACCAGCTTGATGATGCGGCGCTCCGGATGGGCGGCATCGAACACGCTGACTTCCACGCGGCGCAGGCGCGGATTGGGCGAGAGCACGACGTTCTCCTCGCAGATCAGCGCCATGTCGCCCTGCGGGCACGCATACGAGGTCTTGCCGACGGCCGGGAACACGCGCGCCAGCCGGATCTCGACGAGGCGGTTCTCGGCGGACCACGTGGCCATCATCGTGCTGCGCAGGCCGTCGCTGTTCTGCGTCAGGCTGCCGATGGCGCGCAGGGAGGCCCCCAGCGCGGTGCCGACGATGACGAGCGCCACCAGCACCTCGAGCAGCGTGAAGCCGGCGTCGGATGTGCGGGGTAGCGCCATCATTCGACCGCGAAGTGACCGATGCCGTCGGCGCGGATCGCCGCGCTGACGTCGCCGCTGGCCAAGGTCAGCACGAACGGCTTGTCCACCGGCTCGCGGCCGAACACGATGCGCAGCGGCGCGCCGGGCAGGTTGGTCGGGGGATCGAGCAGCAGGGTGACGGGGCTGCGCTTGAACTCGCGCTCGCGCAGCATGTCGTCGGCCGGCAGCGCTTCCCACGTGCGCCCATTGCGGACCAGGAAGCGGTAGCTGTTGGCGTTGGCCTCGAAGGCCACGGGACGGTTGCGCACGATGGCCTCGTCGCGCGCCAGTTGCAGCAGCAGCGCGATGCGTTGCGCCTCCTGCTGCATGGCCTGGCGCTGGCTGGGCGCCGCGTTCATGGTGACGAGACCCAAGGTCAGCCCGATGATGACCAGCACCACGAGGAGCTCGATCAGCGTGAAGCCGCGCTGGCGCATCATGGCTGCTTATTGCAGGACGATCAATTGTCCCAGGAGCCGATGTCGGCGTCGTCGCCGGTACCGCCGGGCTGGCCGTCGGCACCCAGCGAGAACACGTCCACTTCACCCTTCACGCCGGGCGACAGGAACTGGTACGGGTTGCCCCACGGGTCCTTCGGCATCTTTTCCAGGTAGCCGCCCTCTTTCCAGCCGGTGGCCGGCGGGCCGCCCGTCGGCCTCGTCAGCAGCGACTGCAGGCCCTGCTCCGTCGTCGGATAGCGGGTGTTGTCGAGCTTGTAGAGTTTCAGGGCCTGCATGATCGTCGCGATGTCGACCTTGGCCGCGGCCACCTTCGATTCGCCCGTACGGGACAGCAGCTTGGGCACGACCAGTGCCGCAAGGACGCCCATGATGACCACCACGACCATGATTTCGATCAGCGTGAAGCCGCGTGCGCGGCGCATCCGTTGTGAGACGTTTTGCATAGACTTGACTGATGGTTAGCGTAAAAACAAGAGTGCAGCAGTATAGACCGGAAATATAACAGGGCGGTGAAAAACCGGGTTGGCGGTCATGTTTTGTTACTGGTGCTAAGCGCGCTGGCGGTGAAAACCGGGGTCAGTCCCCTCGTGGTGCCGCTGGCCAGCGCTCGGGCTTCACTTACCGGGGACAGACCCCAATGCGCACACCGGGCAGCCGTCGTTGCGGCCTACCCCGATGCTGGTCCACTCCATGCGCAGCCCGTCCAGCAGCAGCAGGCGGCCCGCCAGCGACTCGCCGATGCCCATCACGAGCTTCAGCGCCTCCGCGGCCTGCATGGCGCCGACGATGCCCACCAGCGGCGCGAACACGCCCATGGTGGCGCAGGCGACGTCCTCGAACGGCTGGTCCTCGGGGAACAGGCAGGAGTAGCACGGCAGCGTGCCGCCGCGCGGGTCGAACACGCTGACCTGGCCGTCGAAGCGGATCACGGCGCCCGACACCAGCGGCACCCGCGCCGCCACGCAGGCGCGATTGACGGCATGCCGGGTGGCGAAGTTGTCGGTGCAATCGAGCACCACGTCGGCATCGGCCACCAGCTCCGCCAGGCGCGCCGCGTCCGCGCGCTCGGCCAGCGCGACCACTGCCACGTCGGGATTGATGGCGGCGATGGCTTCGCGCGCCGATTCGGCCTTGTTGCGGCCCACCCGCGCCAGCGTGTGGGCGATCTGGCGCTGCAGGTTCGTCACATCGACACTGTCGTGATCGACGATGGTGAGGCGCCCCACCCCGGCCGTGGCCAGGTACAGCGCGGCCGGGGAACCCAGCCCGCCCGCGCCGATGACCAGCACGCGCGCCGCGCGCAGCTTCTGCTGGCCCTCGATGCCGATTTCGTCCAGCAGGATATGGCGCGAGTAGCGCAGCAGTTGCGCGTCGGAGAGCTCAAGCGCGCTCATTTGGTCTTCGACACCGGCGCCTTCTTGTCCTCGGGCTTGACACCCGATTTCGCCTCGGTCTTGCCGACGATCTCCTCGGCGCGCTTGTCGTCCTCGGGATCGACCCGCGCCACCTTCACGGGCAGGCCCTTGAAGTGGTTCAGCGCCTGCGCCAGCTGGAAGTCGTTCTTGCTGCCGAATTCGACGGGCTTCTGCTTCTTCGCCAGCGCCAGCAGGCGCAGCTCTTCTTCCAGCTCGTCGTGGCGGCCCGGCTTCGCTTCCGCTTCGTCGCCGTTGGCCAGGTGCTTGACGAGATCGGCCTCGCGCAGGCGCAGGCCGTTCAGGCCATCGCCTTCGGCCGTCTCGTCCACCGCCACGTCCGGCACGATGCCCTTGGCCTGGATCGCCCGGCCCTTCGGCGTGTAGTAGCGCGCCGTCGTCAGCTTGATGGCCGTCTCGGGCGTCAGCTGGCGCAGCGTCTGCACCGAGCCCTTGCCAAACGTCTGGCTGCCCATGACGATCGCGCGCTTGTAGTCCTGCAGCGCGCCGGCGACGATCTCGGAGGCGGACGCCGAACCGGCATTGACGAGCACCACCAGCGGCACCGTCTTCAGCGCGGCCGGCAGCCTGGCCAGCGGATCGGCCACGCCGCGCCCGCCCAGGTAGTCGTCCGGCCGGGCGTAGAACGTGTGCTTGGAATCGGCCAGCTGGCCGTTGGTGGAGACGATCACGGAATCCTTCGGCAGGAACGCGGCGGAGACGCCGATGGCACCCGGCACCACGCCACCCGGATCGTTGCGCAGGTCCAGCACGATGCCCTTGATGTCCGGATTCTGCGCGTACAGCGACGACAGCTTCTTCGCCATCTCGTCCACCGTCGGCTCCTGGAACTGCGCGATGCGCAGCCACACGTAGCCTGGCTCGATCAGCTTGGCCTTGACGCTCTGCACGCGGATTTCCTCGCGCACGATGGGCACGATCAGCGGCTTGTCCTCGCCCTTGCGCGATACCGTCAGCACGACCTTGGTGCGCGGCTCGCCGCGCATCTTCTTGATCGAGTCGTCCAGGGTCATGCCTTTCAGCGGCACGCCGTCCAGCCGGGTGATCAGGTCGCCGGACTTCAGGCCGGCCTTGTACGCGGGCGAGTCCTCGATGGGCGACACCACCTTGACGTAGCCGTCCTCCATCGCCACCTCGATGCCGATGCCGACGAACTTGCCCTGCACGGACTCGCGCATCTCGCGGAATGCCTTCTTGTCGAGATAGACGGAGTGGGGGTCGAGCGACGCCACCATGCCGGCGATGGCGTCCTCCACCAGCTTCCTGTCGTCGACGCTTTCCACGTAGTCGGTCTTGATGAGGCCGAACACATCGGCCAGCTGGCGCAGTTCCTCCAGCGGCAGCGGCGCTTCGGCCCTCTGCGCGGCGGCGGAAAACTGGAAGGAGGCGGCGACGCCGGCCACCATGCCCAGGCCGATCAGGCCGATACTCTTGACGTTAATACCCATATTTTTTCCGCTGTGCGCCGAGGTTCCAGAACTTGGCCCGTCCGGCCGAGGTTTCAGAACTTCACCCATCCGGCCGGATCGAAGGCCCGGCCCTGGTGGCGCAACTCAAAGTATAAACCCGATTCTTCGTTACCGCCGCTGTTTCCGGCCGCCGCGATGACGTCGCCGGCCTTGACCACGTCGCCCGCGCGGCGCAGCAGCGACTGGTTGTTACCGTAGATGCTCATGTACTGGCTGCCGTGGTCGACGATGATCAGGTTGCCGAAGCCGCGCAGCCAATCGGCGAACACGACGCGACCGCCCGCCACCGCCCGCACCTCGGTGCCTTCGCCGGCCAGGATGAAGACTCCTTTCCAGCTGGGGCCATCGCCACGCTTGCTGCCGAACTTCGCGGCGATGCGGCCGGACAGCGGCGCGCGCATCTGCCCTTTCAGGCTGGCGAACGCGCCGGCCGGCGCCGCTGGCGCCAATGCCACGTCGGCCGGCTTGGCCGCGCCTTCGTCGCGCGGTTCCGGCTTGGCGGGCTCCCGTTGCGCCACCTGCGGTTTCGGTTCCGGGCGGACCGGCTCCGGCTTGGGTTCCGGTTTCTGGGCCACGCGCGGCGCTTGCGCCGGTGGCGTCTTTCCACGGTTTTCCCGCGCCAGGCGCTCCCGTTCGGCCCGGGCCTTCGCCTGCGCCAGCCGCTCTTCCTCGGCCTTGGCCTTGGCGCGCGCTTCCGCCTCGGCCTTGGCTTTCGCGCGCGCGGCGGCCAACAGCTCCTTGCGCTTCGCTTCGGCAGCGGCGGCACGGGCCTGTTCTTCGATCAGTTTATTGAGGCGGTCGACCAGGGCGCCCATGCGCTGCTCGTCGCGTTCGACCTTGCCCACTTCCTGGCGCTGGCTGACGAGCTTTTGCGACAGGCTTGCCACCAGCGCGGCATGCTTGGCCTTCTGCTGCTCCAGCACCTGCTTCTGCTGCTGCTCTTCCTGCGCGATTTCTTCCAGCTCGTCGCGCGCATTCTGGGCCTCGGCCTGGTTGGCCTCGACGGCCACGAGGTTGGCGCGCAGCGATTCGATCAGGCGCGCCTGCGCCTGCGACACGTACGACATCAATTGCAGGTCACGGTTGATACGGTTCGGATTGTCGCCCGACAGCAGCAGCTTGATGCGATCCTCGTTGCCGGCCACGTACTGCTCGCGCAGCAGCCGCGCCAGCTGGCGCTTCTGCTCCGCGATGGTGGCGGCCAGCCGTTCGCGCTGCGTGGCCAGTTCGCCGATGCGGGCATTGGTCTGCGCCTGCTCGTCGGCCAGCTCGCGCAGTTGCCGGTTGGCCTGCGAGATGGCCTGCTCGGATTCGGCCAGCGTGTCGGCCGCCTCCTCCTTGGCGCTTTCGGTCTGGCCGATGTCGCGCTTCAAGGCGTTGAGCTTCTGCTGCAGGGCGGCACGCTGCGCTTCGGCGGCGGCCTTCTGCTTGCTGCGTTCCGTGGGTTTTGCATGGACGCCGGCGCACAGCGCCAGCGCCAGCGCCGCGGCGAGCCAGGCGCCGCGGCGAAGAGAGTGACCTGCCATCGAGTGCTTTACTTTGCCTTGCCCTGGTTGGCAACCGCGGCCTGGGCTGCGGCGATCGCGTCGGCATCGCCCAGGTAGTAGTGGCGGATCGGCTTCAGGTCCGCGTCCAGTTCATACACCAGCGGCTGGCCGTTCGGGATGTTCAGGCCGACGATTTCCTCGTCGCTGATACCGTCCAGCATCTTGATCAGCGCGCGCAGGCTGTTGCCGTGGGCCGAGATCAGGATGTTCTTGCCCGCCTTGATGGCCGGGGCGATTTCCTCGTCCCAGGCCGGCATCACGCGCGCCACGGTGTCCTTCAGGCATTCGGTCAGCGGGATCTGCTCTTTCGCCAGGCCGGCGTAGCGCGGGTCGTTGAACGACGTGCGGTCGTCGCCCTCTTCCAGCGCCGGCGGCGGCGTGTCGTAGCTGCGGCGCCAGACCAGCACTTGCGCGTCGCCGTACTTGGCCGCCGTTTCACCCTTGTCCAGGCCCTGCAGCGCGCCGTAGTGGCGCTCGTTCAGGCGCCAGTCGTGCTTGACGGGCAGGTACATCAGGTCCATCGCATCGAGCGTCAGCCACAGCGTGCGAATGGCGCGCTTCAGTACCGACGTGTAGGCCAGGTCGAACGTGTAGCCTTCGCGCTTGAGCACTTCGCCGGCGGCGCGGGCTTCGTTGATGCCTTTTTCCGTCAGGTCCACATCGGTCCAGCCGGTGAAACGATTTTCGAGATTCCAGGTGGACTCGCCATGACGCATGAATACGATTTTGTACATAGAGCTATCAGTTCAGAGGTTAAGAATCGGTGGACACAATCTTGCTCGTCAGCCAGAAAAATGGTGCCGGGGCTGCGGATCGGCATCTATTTTATAATGCGCGGATTCAGTTCAACCATTGGAAGCACAGTGAAATTCATTCTCGACCATATCTTTCTTGTTGGCATCGCCGTGTTGTCCGGTGGCGCCCTGCTCTGGCCGGTGCTGACGCAACGGGGCAAAAAGGCCACCCCGCTGGAGGTCACGCAGTTGATAAATCGCGGTAAGGCCACCATTGTGGACGTACGTGACGCCGATGCGTTCGCTGCCGGTCACCTGCGCGACGCCCGCAACATCCCGCTGAAGGACCTGAAGGGACGCACCGGCGAACTGGATAAACTGAAGAACAGGACGGCCGTGGTCGTCTGCCAAAAAGGGACGCGGGCTTTCGGTGCCGCAAAGATTCTGGAACAGGCTGGTTTCACGGATGTCGTCGTCCTGGACGGTGGCATCGATGCGTGGCGGACCCAGGGTCTGCCAACCACCAAATAACGCGAGGAGAAATGCCATGACCGCCAACGTCACCATGTACACCACCGCCGTCTGCCCGTACTGCATCCGCGCCGAGCGCCTGCTGGAAAGCAAGGGCATCAAGAACGTCAACAAGATCCGCGTCGACCTCGACCCGGCCCAGCGCCAGGTCATGATGGAAAAGACGGGCCGCCGCACCGTGCCGCAGATCTACGTGGGCGACACCCACGTGGGCGGCTTCGACGACCTGTACGCATTGGACCAGCAAGGCCGCCTCGATCCGCTGTTGCAGGGCTGAAGCGCCCGGATTGATGCCAGGCCAGGGCGGGGCTAAAAAAGGATCGCAATCATATTTCTTTTGCTACAATTGCCTCGCGTTTGATTCGGGCTGTTCCCAGCCTTGGCCAAGCACCATCCATCATTTGTCCAATTCATTGAAAGCGTTCCATGTCCGACGAAAATCAGCAACCAGTATTCCAAATCCAACGCGTCTACCTGAAAGACATGTCGCTGGAACAGCCGAACTCCCCGGCCATCTTCCTGGAACAGGAAGCGCCGTCGATCGAAGTCGCCCTGGACGTGGGCGCCGCACCGCTGGCTGACGGCATCTTCGAATCGACCGTGACGATCACCGTGACCGCCAAGGTCAAGGACAAGGTTGCTTTCCTCGTCGAAGGCAAGCAAGCCGGCATCTTCGAAGCCCGCAACATTCCGAACGAACAGCTGGACCCGCTGCTGGGCATCGGTTGCCCGAACATCGTGTACCCTTACCTGCGCGCCAACATCGCCGACCTGATCACCCGTGCCGGCTTCCCGCCAGTGCACCTGGCCGAGATCAACTTCGAAGTGTTCTACCAGCAGCGCCTGCAGGCCCTCGCCGAACAGCAAGCCGCAGCCGGCGGTTCGACGCCAGCCGAAGGCACCAATACCGTCCAGTAATCCACACGGACGCGACCGGGACCGCGGCATGCCGCGGATGTCCCCGAATCAAAGGCCCTCGTGGCCTTTGATCATTTTGAGCGAAAGTTTTCTGCAATGACTGTTACCCGTTTGATAATCGGGGCTGTGCTGACGCTGGCCTCCGGTGCCGGCCTGGCAGCCGATTTCAAGACGGTCGGTACGGCCCCCGCCGTGCTGTATGACGCGCCCTCCACCAAGGGCCACAAATTATTCATCGTGCCGCGCGGCGCGCCGCTGGAAATCCTGCTGGCCTATGGCGAGTGGGTCAAGGTGCGCGACGTCAGCGGCGATACGGCATGGACGCCGCTGCGCGGCCTGTCGGCCAAGCGCAACGTGGTGATCCGCGCCGCCAACACCAAGGTGCGCAGCACCGAAGACGACACTGCTCCCGTCGTGTTCCTCGCCGACAAGGGCGTACTGTTGGAACTGGTGGAACCGGGCGCCAACGGCTGGACGCGGGTGCGTCACCGCGACGGCCTGACCGGTTACGTCCGCAGCAGCGAGATCTGGGGCCTCTGACATGCAACAACCAATACCTGCCCGGCGCCGCATCGGCGTGCTGGGCGCCGGCGCCTGGGGCACGGCCGTCGCCATCGCCGTCGCGGCGCGCCATGACGTGCTGCTGTGGGGCCGCAACACGGCGGCGATGGAAGAGATCGCTGCTGCGCGCGACAACACCCATTACCTGCCGGGCTATCCATTCCCGCCCGGCCTGCAGGTGTGCACGGACTTCGATGCCACCGTGGCCCACACGCAAGGCGATGGCGGCCTCCTGATTGCCGCCTGCCCCGTGGCGGGCCTGCGCCCGCTGCTGCACAGCCTGAAAGGCCGGCCGATTCCGAACCTGGTCTGGCTGTGCAAGGGCTTTGAGTACGACACCGGCCTGCTGCCGCACCAGATCTTCCGTGAAGTGCTGGGCGACTCGATCGCCAGCGGCGCGCTGTCGGGCCCGTCGTTCGCGCAGGAAGTGGCGCGCGGCCTGCCGTGCGCGCTGACCATTGCCTCCACCTCGGCGGCGCTGCGCGACAGCGTCGTCGCGGCCGTGCACGGCGGCACGATGCGCGTGTATTCCAGCGAGGACGTCATCGGCGTCGAAGTGGGCGGTGCCGTCAAGAACGTGATGGCCATCGCCACCGGCGTCGCGGACGGCCTGGGCCTTGGCCTGAACGCCCGCGCCGCCCTGGTCACGCGCGGCCTGGCCGAGGTCACGCGGCTGGGCACGAAGCTGGGCGGCAATATCGAAACGTTCATGGGCCTGACGGGCATGGGCGACCTGATCCTCACCTGCACGGGCGACCTGTCGCGCAACCGCCGTGTCGGCCTTGGCCTGGCACAGGGCAAGGCCCTGGAGACGATCGTCACCGAACTGGGCCACGTGGCCGAGGGTGTGCCGTGTGCCAAGGCCGTGCGCGAGCTGGCCGGCCGCCTGGGCGTGGACATGCCCATCACCGACGCCGTCGCGGCTGTGCTGTTCGACGGCCAGCAACCGCAGGACATGGTCGCGCGCATGCTGGCGCGCGATCCCCGCGAAGAATCGATGACCCCGGCGCCGAAGTAAGTTATTGCCTTGCCGCACGATCCTTGACGTAATCGGGATCGGCGGCGACTCTTTCTCGATAGCATCGACACGGTCTTCTGCCGTCGAGCTATCATGACCATCCGTTCTTCTGCGCGCTCTTCGCGCCTGTGTTCGCGCCTCTGTTCGTTCTTACCGCGCGATCCCGGCCGTCTCTTGCGACACCACACCGCCTTGGCGAAGGGCTTGCCCGCTTGCGCCAGCGCCTGCTCGGCCCTGGTGTATTTCACGGCCAGCGACGGTATCCGCAACCATGTCCTGCTGCTGCGCCGGGCCGTGTCGGTGCTGCTGGGAAATTTGTCGTGACCGGTATTGCCGCCGCGCTTGGCGTCCTGGCCTGCGCAGGGATCGCGCTGCGGCTGGCGCCCTTGCTGTGCGGCCGCGCCGATGCGCTGACCCGCGCGCTGGTGCTCCTGCTGCTGGCCAGCGCGCCGTTCTTCCTCGCGTTCCACCTGCTGGGTGCGGCCCAACTGCTGTGGGACGTACGCATCGTGACCGTCGGCCATGCGGCGGCACTGCTGGCCATTGCCGCGCTGGCCGCCCGCTGGCTGCCGCGCCACCCGCACGGCCTCGCGTTGCCCCAACCGGATGGGCCAACCGGGAT
Organism: Pseudoduganella chitinolytica; assembly: GCF_029028125.1. Classification (GTDB taxonomy): domain Bacteria; phylum Pseudomonadota; class Gammaproteobacteria; order Burkholderiales; family Burkholderiaceae_D; genus Rugamonas; species Rugamonas chitinolytica. Next base: position 5,281,442 of record NZ_CP119083.1, on the reverse strand, counting down.
GGTGGCCCGCGCCACCGGTGTCGTCTTCGCGCTGACGGCCGCGATGCTCGTGTGCGCCTTTCCGCAAGGGTACGAAGTGCTGGCGTATCACCTGCCCGCCGCCGTGGCGATGCTGCAGACGCACAGCCTGCAGGCCTGGGACGGCAGCTTCCCGCATACCTTCCCGGCCAATGCCAGCGTGCTGGCCGCGTTCCTGCTGGCGGTGGTGCCCGAGCGGCTCGCCGGCGCCATGAACCTCGTGCTGCTGCCGCTGCTGGCGCTGGCCACGTACGGGCTGTGCCGCCTGGCCGATGCCGACCGCCGGGCGGCGCTGCTGGCTACCTGCGGCCTGCTCAGCGTGCCCATGGTGGCGTTCTCCGTGGCCGAGCCCAGCGCCGACGTGGGCGGACTGGCCTTTGTCGCGCTGGCGCTGTACTGCGCGCTGTGCCGCGGGCTTCCGTGCGAAAAGGCCGCCGTGCTGGCGGGACTTGCCGCCGGGCTCGCGTTCGGATTCAAGAGCCTGCACCTGATCGGGGGCGGACTGGTCGGGCTGCTGGTCTGCGTGCGCGCCGGCCCGCGGGCACCGCGCGTCGCCGCGCTGTACGGGGTGGCCGCGCTGTCGATGGCCGGCTTCTGGCTCGCGCGCAATGCGCTGGCCTATGGCAATCCGCTGTATCCCGTCGTGCCACCACTGCTGGGCACGTGGCTGGGCTGGCGCCCGGCAGGGGACGTCGACTTCGCGCTGCGCCACGCGACGCAATTCGAGTGGGTGGCGGCACCGGCCGAGTGGCTGACGTATCCGTGGCGGGAGCCGCACCGCTGGGGCCAGAACTTCAAGCACAGTGCCGGGCTGGGGGCGTTTGTCGCGGCGGCCCTGCCGGGCACGGCGCTGGCCTTCGGCAGCGCGCTGCTGCGCGACGGCTGGCGCGTCCACCGTGTACGGCTGGCGCTGCTGGCGGTGGCCAGCGGGGTGCTGGCGGCGTGGTGGCTGCTGGACGACCACCAGCCCCGTTACGCCCTGGCCGCGCTGCCGTGCCTGGCGGCGCTGGCAGCGTGGGCCATCACGCAGGCGGCCGGGCGCTGGCGCGCGCTGTTCGACGGCGTGCTGGGCTTGTGCGTATGGGCCATGCTGGCCGTATTCCTGTCGCGCCAGGCCATGACGTTTGCCGACCGTATCCTGCTGGCCCGGCAGACGAGTCGCGCTCAATTGTATGAGTATCCCGCCGCGGTGGACCGGCTGGCGCCCGGCGCCGTCATCCTGAACCTGGCCGACCGCAGCTGGCACTATCCGCTGGCGGGCGTGGCACTGGCCAACCGCGTCGTCAGCATGCCGGAAGGACGCCGGCTGCTGGGATTACCGCCCAGCCTGACTGCACCGGCGGCCGCACGCTTGCGCGGCGCAATCCTGCGCGCAGCCGGCATTACGCACGTCTACGCGGCCGGCACAGGACTCGAGCATGACGGCGCGATGCGCCTGGTGGCGATGGGGCGGGTGGAGCGCAATCCCGTCAACGGCCGGACGCTGGCGCGGGCGCGCGTGCTGTACCGCGTGGAGTACGTGGCGTCAGTCCTTCAGCAGGATCGTCAGCAGGGCGACCGAGTCGCTTTCCGCCCGCAATGCGTGCGCGGCGCCACCTTCCAGGTACAGCATCTCGCCATCGTGCAGCACGACGGTACGGCCATGTGCCTCGACGGCGATGGCGCCGGACAGGCATTGCAGCGTGACCTGGCCCTTGACCCAGTGTTCGGGCATCGTCTTGCCGGTTGGCAGTACCAGCCGGATCAGTTCCAGCTCATCGGTCTTGGCCAGGGCAATCGATGAGAACTGCGTCACGTCTTCGCCGCTGCGTTGCAGGGCAATCACTTGTCCGGACGATGCGTGTTGTAAAGCCATGGAGCGCTCCTTATCGGGGGTTGCTTGGATATCTCATCTTAGCAGCCCGGCGCCCGCGGCGACGCGCGTGCAGGCTGCAAGCGAACGCGACTAATAACGGAAAAGTGCGACACTGAAGCCGGAGACGACGACAGCAGCAGCACCGACCGGAATCACTTTTCTGGAGCACTGGTCATGAATAAATTCCTCGAAATGCGCCGCGGACAGCGGCGCCAGGCGACCGACCCGGAGCTGGTCGTCACCCAGGAGCGACGCAAGAATCGCTTCGACCGCCGCAGCTTCATCAAGCTCGTCACGGCCGGTGCCAGCAGCGTCGTGCTGGAGGCCTGCGGCGGCGGCAGCGGCGGTGCCGCGGGTGAAGGGGGTTCGGTCACGTCGCCGCTGCCCGTCACCACGCCCACCTCGCCCGGCCTGCCCGTGTGGAGTCCGATCCCCACGCTGACGTTCGTGCAAGGCGTGCCCTCCAGTATCAGCATCGCCGGATACGTCAGCAACGCCACCAACGCGGTCCTGGCGCTGGCCGCTGGCGCGCTGCCGCCGGGCGTCACGTTCAACGCGACCAAGCGCTCCTTCGACTATGACGGCAGCGGCGCCGTGGGCAGTGCCGACGGCTTTGTCCTGACCGCGAAGGTGTAGGCCATGGCCCAGACCTCCTCCGCGCCGTTCTCGATCCGCATCGAGCCGGCAGGCCGCGACATCGCCACGTTCCGGCTGTCGTCCGCCACGGGCGGCAGCAACCTGCCGTTCGCGCTGGGCCATGCCTTCCGGCAGGGCCACGTGCCGGCGGGATCGAGCCTGGCGGCCAATACGGGCAGCGTCCAGGTGACGCCGAAGAACACGTGGCCGGACGGCTCCCTGAAATTCGCCATCGTCGCCGGCCGCGCCACCTTGGCCGCGGGCAGCACGCTGACCGTCGTCCTGCGCCAGGCGCCCGCCGCGGCGCAGGTCGGGCTGGCCACCGCCGCACTGCGCAATAGCGGCCTGACGGCCAGCATCGGTGCCGGCAGCTACGGCAGCGCCAGCTGGGCCGATGGCGACTGGGATACCCCGCTGCGGCGCTGGATCGAAGGCCCGCAGATGAGCTCCTGGATCTACCGCAAGAGCATCGGCAGCGACCCGCATCTCGTCGCCTGGCTGGAAGTGCGGCTGTTTGCCGGCGGCGCGGTGGAGGTGCTGCCGTGGATCGAGAACGGCTACATCAACCTGCCGGGCCAGAGCAACCGCAATGCCCAGTTCACGTTCACCCTGAACGGCGCCCAGCGCTTTGCCGCCACGATCGACCTGCCGCACCACTGCCGCACCGTGCTGGCCTCCGGCAGCAACTTCAGCTACTGGGCCGGCAGCCCCGGCGACGTCATCGCCACCCACGACAAGGGCTACCTGCAGTCGACCGGCCTGGTGCCGGCCTACCGTGCGCGGGTGCCGTCGAGCGCGCCGCTGTGGAACACGCTGGCGCAGACGTACATACCGCTCCAGCGCGGCAACCACTCGCCGGCGATGGGCCAGGGCGGCTACCAGCCCGCCATCGGCATCCTGCCCGAGTGGGACGTGCTGTACCTGACCAGCGACGACCGGCGCGCACTGGCCGGACTGATCGCCAATCACTACAGCGTGGGACGCTACCCGATCCACTACCGCGACGAAGGCACGCAGCAGCCGCTGCGCTTCTCGGCGTATCCGAACCTGGTGGTCAACGGCTCCAGTGCCATCGACAACTCGGGCGCCTCCAGCAGGAACCAGTACACACCGATCCCGACCGGCACGGTGCCGCCCAGCTGGGACTCGCCGCACCATCCGTCGGTCGGCTTCTTCCCCTACCTGCTGACGGGGCGCTTCTACTTCCTCGAGGAAGTGCAGTTCGCCGCCACCGCCAACTACCTGAAGAACACGGACCAGACGCGCCAGTACTCGGCCGGCGTATTCCTCACCAACGCCGGCGCCAACACGACCCGCGGGGCCGCCTGGGCCCTGCGCACGCTGGGCCAGGCCTGGACGGTGACGCCGGACGGCGACCCGCTGCAGGCCGAGTTCCTGGCCTCGCTGGCCGCCAACGTGGAGTACTACTGGGGCTTGTATGTCGCCAAGCCGAACAACCCGCAAGGTTTCGTCTGGCCCTACTCCAGCTACACGGGCGGATTCTGGTCGGAAGCGACGTGGATGCAGGACTTCTTCACTGCCTGCACCGGCTACCTGATCGACCTGGCGCCGCCGCTGCCGGCCAGCGGCACGGCGCACCTGGCGGCCTTCTTTGCCTGGAAGGCGAAGAGCATCGTCGGCCGCTTCGGCGGCACGGCGCCGACCGACTACCTGTTCAGCGACGCGGCCCAGTACACGATCGCCGTCGCGCCCACCGACCGGGCCGATTTCGCCGGCGGCACGGGGCCGTGGTATGCCAACTGGGGCCAGGTCTACCAGGCCACCCTGGGCAAGCCCAATCCCGGTGTCGTGGGCCCGCTGCGCGGCGCCTACTTTCCCGAGCCCACCAGCTACTGGGCCAACCTGCAGCCGGCGCTGGCCTACGCGGCGCAGCACAACGTGCCGGGCGCACGCGAAGCCTATGGCCGCATGACGGGCGCGCCGAACTGGAACGATTTCGTCAACGCCGTCAGCAACGCTCCCGTGTGGAGCGTGATGCCGCGTCCGACCTGAGGAGCACAGCATGGCACAGGTATCCTCCGCCCCGTTCGGCATCCGCATTGTGCCGAACAACCAGCCCGCCGGCGTGCCCGCGTGGGTGCCGCCGCCCGGCTATTTCGCCGACGTGCCGATGAAGAACATGCCGCAGGACGTGACGCCGGCGCTGTACCGCTCCGTCAGCGACGCGATGGACAATCCATTCATCGTCTGGGGCGGCAGCGCCATCCTGCGCGACTACAGCAGCCTGGGGGCCCAGGTCTACTACTCCGGCGGGCACGAAGCGACGACGTCGCTGCCCAACGTGCAGTTCTCGCTGATCTGCGATTTCTCGACGCTGACGTGGAGCGTGGCCAACGTGCCCACCACGGCGAACATCGCCACCACGTTCGTCGAAGGCTACGCGCCGGACAACACGCCCTACACCCCGCACACCTACCTGGGCCTGCAGGAACTGCCGCGCGCCTGGGGCGGCGGCGTGCGCGGGTCACTGCTGTCGTTCTTCTGGGCCGGCAGTCCGTACGAGAACCGCATCAATGTGCTGGACGTGGCGCAGCTGAACTACGGCTACAGCCGCTTCGTCACGCGCCAGCCGCAGAACGCCGACCCGACCCGCATCCGCTTCACGGCAGGCGACACGTCGCGCGGCACCTACCCGATCACGGTGATGGACGACGTGCGCCAGGGCTGGTGGGCCGCCACCAACGGCACCGCCCACTACACGCTGTTCGTCAGCCGCACGGGCGAGATCACCCAGCATCCCGCGCTGGGCGGCAACCTGGCCAACGGCGCGCTGGTGCTGTGCAAGCGCCTCAACCTGCTAATCGCGCTGGACGGCGGCTATTCGTCCGGCCCCTACGCGGGCAGCGCCTACCGCCGCATGTACATCCGCAACCTCGTCACGGGCGCCTCGACGACGATCAGCACGGCCGGCACGGTACCGTCGCTGACGGACGGCTACGACGGCGGCGGCGCCAACTTCCACCGCCTCGATTCGCTCGGCCTGCAATGGGTCGACGAACTGGGCTGCATCGTGGGGCTGGACCAGACGGTGTCGCCACCCGTCGTGGTCCGGCTGACGCCACCCGCGGCCGATCCTGCCACCGCGGCCTGGACGTGGGAACGGGTGCCGCTGCAGCACTGGCCCAACGACAGCGGCGGCCAGGCGCAACTGCAGGCCGCGCGGAACAATATCTGGTCGAAGTTCCGCTGGGTGCCGTCGTTGCATGCGTTCGTGTACGGGACCGCGAAGAACCGGCGGCCGCAGGTGATCAAGCTGTAGCTGATGTGGGAGTGGCCGCGGTGCTGGGAGGCTTGGGGTCTGTCCCGGAGGGACAGACCCCAGCAACCCCGCAATCGCTCCATCGAGCTTGGTGATATGGGATAGCCGCAGTGCTGGGAGGCTTGGGGTCTGTCCCCGCAGGGGACCGACCCCGGTTTCCATCCGCGGCTGGCGGTCCGGCCACATGGATCGGCCGCAAACAGTCATTGCTCAAGCGGACCGGCCGTCAACCTGGGAAACCGGGGTCAGTCCCGGAGGGACAGACCCCAGCAACCCCGCAATCGCTCCATCGAGCTTGGTGATGTGGGATAGCCGCGGTGCTGGGAGGCTTGGGGTCTGTCCCCGCAGGGGACCGACCCCGGTTTCCATCCGCGGCTGGCGGTCCGGCCACATGGATCGGCCGCAAACAGTCATTGCTCAAGCGGACCGGCCGTCAACCTGGGAAACCGGGGTCAGTCCCGGAGGGACAGACCCCAGCAACCCCGCAATCGCTCCATCGAGCTTGGTGATGTGGGATAGCCGCAGTGCTGGGAGGCTTGGGGTCTGTCCCCGCAGGGGACCGACCCCTGTTTCCATCCGCGGCTGGCGGTCCGGCCACATCGATCGGCCGCAAACAGACATTGCTCCAGCGGACCGGCCGTCAACTTGGGAATCCGGGATCAGTCCCGGAGCGACGACCCAACAACCCCGCAATCGCCCCATCGAGCTTCGTGAAATCGATCGGCTTGGTGAAGTGCGCATCGAACCCGGCCTCCATGGCCGCCCGTTTGTCGCTGTCCTGGCCCCAACCGGTCACGGCGATCAGCACGATGGCGCGCCCCCACGGCGTGGCCCGCACGCGCCGCGCCAGTTCGTAGCCATCGATATCGGGCAGGCCGATGTCCACCAGGGCGCAGTCGGGCCGGCCCTGCTCCAGCGCCGCGAGACCTGCTGCGCCCGTGTGGGCGCCGTGCGCCGCATGACCCAGCATGTCGAGCGCCATCACCAGCGTGTCGCAGGCGTCGACGTTGTCGTCGATGACGAGCAGCCGCGCCTTGCCGCCGGGCGTGCGGGCATCCGGCAGCGGCGGCGCGGCGGCGGGCTGGGAGGCCAGCGGCAGCGTCACCTGGAACACGCTGCCGTGCCCCAGCCCGGCGCTGCGCGCGCTGACGGTGCCGCCATGCAGCACCGTCAGGCCCTTGACCAGCGCCAGCCCGATGCCCAGCCCGCCGACGGACCGTTCCAGCGGCGGGTGCAGTTGCGAGAACATGTCGAAGATGCGCTCCAGCTGCCCGGCCGGGATGCCGGCACCCGTGTCGGACACCTCGATGACGGCCATGCCGTCGGCCTCCCTGGCGGCCAGCCCGATGGCGCCGCCTTCGGGCGTGAACTTGCTGGCGTTGTTGAGCAGGTTGCAGACGATCTGCGTCAGGCGGGTGCGGTCGCCATGCACCGTCAGCGGCACGGCGGCCTGCCCGATCGTCAGCTTCTGGCGCGCCGCCGTCACCGCCGGCAGGACCGCCTCGGCGGCGCCGGCCAGGATGTCGGCCAGCAGTACAGGCTCCGAACGCAGCACCAGCTTGCCCTGGGTGATGCGCGACACTTCCAGCAGGTCGTCCACCAGGTGCGTCAGTTGCGCCAGCTGGCGCTCCAGCACGTCCTGGCTCCAGCGCCACAGTTCGTCGTCCGCCGGGCGCAGGCGCAGCACTTCCAGCACGTTGGCGATCGGCGCCAGCGGGTTGCGCAGCTCGTGCGCCAGGGTGGCGATGAACTCGTCCTTGCGACGGTGTTCGCGCGCCAGCTCGTCGTTCAGCTGGCGCTGGCCCGCCTCCAGCGTGCGGGCGCGCTGGCGCGCGTCCAGCAGCTCGCGCTCGTATTTCTTGCGGTCGGACGCGACCATCGCGCCGATATCGTCCATCTGCACGCCATCCTGGTCGCGCCGCAACGCGTTCAGCAGCATCGGGATGCGGCGGCCATCGCGATGCACCAGGTCCAGCTGCACTTCCGCGATCGAGCCCTGCATCTGCAGCAGCGGCAGCCAGTGCGTCTGGTGGAACAGCCGCGCACCCATCGGCAGCAGGTCGATGAAGCGCTTCGTGCCTTCCAGCTCGTCGCGCCGGTAGCCCAGCCAGTGGCAGAACGTCTCGTTGGCACGCACGATCAGGCCGCGCCCGTCCGCGCTCAGCAGCCCGCAGGGCGCACGCAGCCAGGCGGCATCCGGATCGGGCAGTGCGTGCTGCTGCATCGTCAGCGGCGCCCGTCGATGAAGCGCCGGATCGCCGCCACGCTGGCGTCCGGTGCGCTGAGGTGGGGGCAATGCCCGGTATTGTCGATCAGGACGTATTCGCTGCCGGCGATCGCGCGGTGGATGTATTCGCCCACCGCGACCGGGGCGATGAAGTCGTCGGTGCACTGCAGGATCAGCGTGGGCAGCCGGCAGTGCGCCAGGTCGGCGCGGTGGTCGGACAGGAACGTGACGCGGGCGAAGTGCTTGGCGATGTCCGGGTCGGTGCGGCAAAAGCTGTTGGTCAGCTCTTCGCGCAGGTGCGGCTGGTCGGGCGCCCCCATGATCTGCGGCGCCACGGCGCTGGACCAGCCCAGGTAGTTGCTTTCCATCGTGTCCAGCAGGTCGTCGATGTCGGCCCGGGTGAAGCCGCCCCGATAGCCGCCGTCCTTGTCGTCGTCGATGTAGCAGGCGGACGGTCCCACCATCACCTGCGCGTCGAACAGCTCGGGCGCCTTGTTCGTGGCCAGCAGCGCGATCATGGCGCTGACGGAATGGCCGACCACCGTGACGGGTCCCACCGCCACTTCGCGCACGATGTCGAGCAGGTCGTCGGCATGGCCCTGCAGCGTGCCGTAGCGGTCGTGGTCATAGGCCGCGAGATGCGACTTGCCCGAGCCGATCAGGTCATAAAGAATGACGGTATGGGTGCGCGCAAACGCTGGCACGAGGAAACGCCACATGTTCTGGTCGCAGCCGAAGCCGTGCAGCAGCACGATGGCGGGGCCGGAGCCCAGGATGTGGATGTTGTTCTTCTCTTGCAGGGTCATCGGTACAGTCCCGGGGGTTGTGTCGGCAGGAATGACATTTTAACAGTCCTCGACACGGCCGCCACGCCCCGTTCAGTGCAGCCGGATGGGCGCCACGGCGGGCTCCTCGCCCACTTCGATGGCTGCCTGCTCGAACGTCGGCGGACCGAAACGGCCCGCGGCATCGCGGCTGAAACCGTAGCTCTCGCTGGGGATGCCCAGCAGGTTGCGATCGAGCTTGCCGTTGCCGTTCTCGTCCTGGTAGGCCAGCACGGCCCAGGTGCCGGGCGGGATGTTCGGCACCGTCACGGTCGTGGTGCCCGGCTGCGGCGCCACCGACGCGCTGTACGCGCACTCCTTCAGGAAGCGCTCGCGGTCGCACACGGCCACGTTGACCTTGCCTTTCGGCCCGACGGCCGAGACCCGTACTTCGATGCTGGCCGCGTGTGCCGGCGTGGCAGCCAGCGCGGACGCCAGGACAATGGCCGAGACGATGGCCTTGCAGGGTGCAATCATGGTGTTTCCTTTCTCGTTTGCGGGACAAGCCTGTCGTGCGCGTGGCACACGTGTGCTAGGCTTTTGCCCATGTTATCGAATGCTCTCATCGTCGTCACCACCATCGTCCTGATGGAGGTGTTTTCCATCGTCGCGCACAAGTACGTCATGCACGGCTTCGGGTGGGGCTGGCACCGCTCGCACCACGAACCGCGCACCGGCTGGTTCGAGAAGAACGACCTGTATGCCGTTGTCTTTGCCGGCATCGCCATCGCGCTGATCTATGCCGGCACGCGCGGCCGCCATCCGCTCGAATGGATCGGTGCCGGCATGACGGCATACGGCTTCCTGTACTTCGTCGCCCACGACGGTCTCGTGCACCGGCGCTGGCCTTTCACGTACACGCCGCGGCGCGGCTACCTGAAGCGGCTGTACCAGGCGCACCGGCTGCACCATGCCGTCGCCGGCAAGGAAGGCGCCGTGTCGTTCGGCTTCCTGTACGCGCCCCCGGTGGCCACCCTCAAGCGCCAGCTGCGCGAGGGGCATCCGGCACCGCTGCGTCCTCGTCCCCCGCGCGGGGACGCTGCCACAGCCGCTCCGGCCGCGCCCCCGGCCTTTGAAGACGCGACATGAGGGCGCGCACGCCACCTTTCGCCAGCAGCCAGAGCTTGGTGGCCTTCGACGTGCCCACCCGCTCGTCCCACGCACCCGCCCCACGCCGCTTCACCTCGATGCCGATCTGCCGGTAGACGTAGCGCGCCGTGGCGATGGCCCACGCGGAGCGCAGCGGCAGGTCGGCCAGTCCTGCCGCCGCGGAATCGTAGTATGGCTCCGCATGATCGACCAGGCGCGTGGCCACCTGCCCAAGCGCGCCCCGGTGGCGCGGCAGCGCGACCTCGTCGGGCGGGATGCCGGCCGCGCGCAACCACTCGGCAGGCAGGTAGCAGCGGCCCATGGCGGCATCCTCGACGATGTCGCGCGCAATGTTCGTCAGCTGGAACGCCAGGCCCAGGTCGCAGGCGCGGTCCAGCACCGCCGGCCGCTGTACCCCCATGATCGACGCCATCATCAGCCCCACCACGCCGGCCACGTGGTAGCAGTAGCGCAGCGTATCGTCGATGGTCTCGTAGCGCACGTCCGCCACGTCCATGCCGAAGCCGGCCAGGTGATCGAATGCGAAGGCGCGGGGAATCCGGTGGCGCAGCGCCACTTCCTGGAAGGCGGCAAAGGCCGGTTCGGCCATGGCGGCGCCGGTGTACGCCCGTGCGGTCTGCTCGCGTAATGCCGCGAGTGCGCGCTCGGCGTCCTCGCGGGCCGGTGCCGCATCCCTGTTGAAGCCCAGTTCCTGGCCATCCACGACGTCGTCGCAGTGGCGGCACCAGGCGTACAGCATCAGCACGCTGCGGCGGATAGCCGGGGCGAACAGCCGGGCCGCGGCGGCAAAGCTTTTCGAGCCGACCGCGATCGTCGTCGTGGCATGCCGCAGCAGGGCCGCGTCGCTCATGGGGCCTCCGCCAGCATCAGCCCCGCTGTTGCCTTGGCCGAGCCGATCACGCCCGGCACGCCGGCGCCCGGATGCGTGCCGGCGCCGACCAGGTACAAGTTGGCCAGCTCGCTGTCGCGGTTGTGCGGCCGGAACCACGCGCTTTGCGTGAGGATCGGCTCCAGCGAGAACGCGGAACCCAGGTGGGCATTGAGTTCGTCGCGGAAGTCCAGCGGCGTGAAGATGCGGCTGGTGACGAGCTGGCTGCGCAGGCCGGGCATGTAGCGCCGCTCCAGGTATTCGAAGATGTGGTCTCGGTAGCGCGGCCCTTCCACCGTCCAGTCGATCGGCGCATTGCCCAGGTGCGGCACGGGTGCCAGCACGTAATGGCTGCCGCAGCCGGGTGGCGCCAGCGACGGATCGGTGACGCAGGGCGCGTGCAGGTACAGCGAAAAATCGTCGGCCAGGGTGTCGCCCCGGAAGATATCCTGGATCAGTTCCCGGTAGCGCGGGCCGAAGCATACCGTGTGGTGCTGCAGCTGCGCGTGGTGGCGGTCCAGGCCGAAGTACAGCACGAACAGCGAATTGGAAAAACGCTTCTTCTGCAGTGCCTTGCCCTGCGCCGCACCGCGCGGGTGCTGGCCCAGCAGCTTGTCGTAGGTGTGCACCACGTCCGCGTTCGACGCCACCGCGTCGGCTTCGAACGTGCGGCCATCCTCCAGCCGCACGCCGCTGACGCGGCCGTCCCGGGTGTCGATGGCGGCCACCGGGGCATTGAGTTCGATGCGCCCGCCAATGTCCTGGAACAGGCGCACGAGGGCGTTGACGAGCGCCCCGGTGCCGCCGCGCGGGAACCACACGCCCCAGCGCCGCTCGAGCGCATGGATCAGCGTGTAGATCGACGAGGTGGCGAAGGGGTTGCCGCCCACGAGCAGCGAGTGGAACGAGAAGGCCTGGCGCAGGTGCTCGTCGGCGATGAAGCGCGACACGATACCGTACACGCTGCGCCACGCTTCCAGCCGCGCCAGTTGCGGGCCCGCGCTGATCATGTCGCGAAACGACAGGAACGGCACGGCGCCCAGCTTCAGGTAGCCCTCGTCGAACACGGCCTTCGAATAAGTGAGAAAGCGCTGGTAGCCCGCCACGTCGGCGGGATTGCGCGCATGGATCTGCCGGTCCAGCGCCTCCTGGTCGTTGGCATAGTCGAAGTGGCTGCCGTCCTCCCAGCACAGGCGGTAGAACGGCGCCACCGGCAGCATCTCGACATAGTCGGCCATGCGCTTGCCCGCGACCGTGAACAGCTCCTCGATGGCGGAAGGGTCGGTGATGACGGTGGGGCCGGCATCGAACACGAAGCCCTGGTCTTCGTAGACGTAGGCGCGGCCGCCGGGCTTGTCGCGCTTTTCCAGCAGGGTGGTCTGCACGCCTTGCGCCTGCAGGCGGATGGCCAGTGCCAGGCCGCCAAAGCCGGCGCCGACGACGACGGCACGTTTCATCTGTTTCATTCGGTCTTCCTGATCTGACTGGGGTGGAACTGTCGGGCGGCCGCCATGGCCTGCAGTACCGGGACGGGCGGCTTGCCGGACACGAGCCGGGCCTTGTCGCCCAGGCTTGGCCGGCCGGCATAGAAGCGGGCAATCAGCGGTGCCGGCAGCCGGTAGAAGCGCTGCATCACGCGCCAGCGGTCGTCCGGGCGCCCGGCCAGGAACAGCATGCGATTGAGCAGCCGGAAGAAGCGCTGGCCCTGCCACGCGCGCCGGGCTTCGGCATGGATCGCGTCGAACAGCGCGGGCGCACGCAAGTCCGGCAGCGCGGCGATGCGCTCGGCCAGGCGCACCGCGTGCGGCAGCGAGTAACCCGTGGTCGGGTGGAACAGGCCGGCGCGCAGGCCGCTGCACGGCTGCCCCGCCAGGGCTGCCCAGTAGCGCTCGAAGTCGCCCGCCAGCACGATCGGCAAGGCACCCTGCTCTTCGCGCAGCACGCGGCTCACCTGCCAGCCGCGCGCCTGGACATAGGCCGCGATGTTGGCGCGCAGCCGCTCGGGTGGCACGGCGGCGCTGTCGATGTAATGGGTGTCCTCGACCAGCACGCGGTCCGGTCCGAACGGCAGCAGGTAGACGAAGCGGTAGCCGCCCTGCTGCGCCACCGTGGCATCCATGATCACCGGCGCGGCCAGGCCATGCGGCGCGGCCAGTTGCACTTCCTGGCCAAGGAACGTCTGCCAGCCCAGCGCCAGGTGGGCACTGGGCCGCATGCCGCGGCCGTCGATGATGGCGCCGGCCGCCAGCACGCTGCCGTCGGCCAGGCGCACGCAAGTCGGCGTCACCTCGGTCACTGCTGTTGCCGTGCGCAGCGCCGGGCCCAGCGCTGTGCCGATCACGTCGGCAAACCGGTCGGAGGCGATGCTGGCATAGCCGCCTTCGAGCGTGCGGGCCAGGTCCGGGAACGCCACGTCATAGCGGGGCCAGCGCGCCGTGACCAGCGGCGCCAGCCAGGTGCGCTGCGCCGCATCGACGTCGCTGTCATGGAACGACCACGTGTGATTGCCGCCGGGCCGCTCGCCTGCCTCCAGCACGAGGATGCGCAGGTCCGGCCGCGCGCTGCGCAGGCGCCACGCGATCAGGCCATTGGCCAGGCCGCCGCCGGCCAGGATGAGGTCGTAGGCGGTTGGGGTCATGCCGTGGCAGCCTGTGTGGGCCGAAGGCGCAGGGTGGACTCGACGATATCCGCCGCGCGCGGCGTGCCGCCCGCGCTTGCCAGGTCCGTTGCCAGCGCATCGAGACGGGGGCCGAACGCCGGTTCGTGCAGCAGGCGGTGCAACCGCCGCGCGATGCCGCTCGCGCTGGCCAGTCGGGGCGACGCGCGCAGGCCGATGCCGGCATGGCGGATGCGCGCGGCCGCGCCGGGCTGGTCGAACGCGATCGGCAGGGCCAGCATCGGCGCCCGCGCGGCAATCGCATCCAGCACCGTGTTCAGGCCCGCATGGGAGATCACCGCGTCGGCCCGCGCCACGGCTTCCTGTTGCGGCGCGAAGGCGCACACCCAGGTCGCACCGGCCCCTTGCAGCGCCAGCGCCTGCTGCGCTGTCAGGCCGCCGCAATGCGCGACCAGCAGTTGCACGTCCAGTTGCCGGCACGCCTGCGCAATGCGGCGGAACAGGCCGAAGCGGTGGCCCTGCAACGTGCCCAGGGAGGCAAACACGAACGGCCGGTCCGCAGCGACCGGCGGCAGCGGCGGATGCTGCGTACCGGCACGGGGCGCATGCCGCAACGGCCCGACATGATGGAAGTGGGCCGGCGCCTGCCGGCGCGGGAAGTCGAAGGAGGCGGTGGTCTGGCTGATCTGCGCCAGCGGCGACAGGCATTCGTGCAGCATGCCGCGCACGGGAACGCCGAGGCGCCGCGCCTGCGCCTCGATGACGCGCCGGTGCGGCGCCATCAGCCAGTCGTACACCCGCGTGCTGCCCTCGACCATGCGCAGCGAGCGCTCATCCTCGCCCCAGCCGAACGGCATCACCGGCAGCGGCATGCCCGGCTCGCGATTGACCGGCAGCGCGCAGGCGACGGAGACCAGCGGCAGCCCCGTCGCTTCCGCGACGAGTCCGGCCGCCGCTTCCATCTGGTCGCCCAGGATCGCATCGATACGCAGGCTCTCCAACGCGGCGGGCAGTTCGCGGCACAGCATGGCGGTCGTCTGCGCCATGTCGTCGATGACGCGGCGCAGGCCCCACGGACTGCCGGGATTGGCGGCACGGCGCAGTGCCGCCGCCAGGGAGCCGGGAGGGAACGTCGCGGCACCGACGGCATGAAAGCCGATCCGGTCGTCGGCCAGGTAGCCGGCGGCCTCGGGCCGGTGCAGGAACGTGACGCGATGTCCCCGTTCGATCAGTTCGATGGCGAGGGCCGCCAGCGCGTTGACGTGGCTGTAGAACGCGGGGGCGACCACGCCGAAGTGCGCCATGGCGGGCTCTCAGCCGCGCGCTTCGAGGCAGGCGCTGTCGGCGCATGGGCGCGCCACGGCGACCCGCTCGGGCGCCAGCCGGATACCGCCACGGTCCGCGCCGAACAGGGCCAGCACGAAGCGCCGCGTGCCCTGGCGGTTGCCGAGTGCATCGGCCAGGTGGCGCTCCGCATCACGCAGGTAGGCGCCCAGGCGCCGCTGCGCTTCGTCCGCGCCGAGGGTGCTGATCAGGGTGGCCTTGCCGGCATCCTTGCCCGTGTCCTTGCCGGTGACGGCGCTGTCGCCGCTGTCCTGGAAGTCGTCGCGGATCTGGAACGCATGGCCTGCCGCCAGCGCAAAGGCACGCAGCGAGCGGGCGACGCCATCGCCGGCCTGCGCCACGATGGCGGCCATCTCGACCGCCACACCCAGCAGCACGCCCGTCTTCAGCTCATTGGTCGTCGCGATCTCGTCCGCCGACCTGTGGCCGCCGCGCAGGTCCTGGAACTGCCCGCGTACCAGACCTTGCGCACCGATGGTCTGCGACAGCGTGCAGACGAGACGGGTCCGCACGGCGGCAGGTATCTCCTCGGCCGCCGACAGCACGCAGAACGCGCGGCTGAGCAGCCCGATGGCGGCCAGGATCGCGACGTCCTCGCCGAACTGCACGTGCACGGCGGGCCGGCCACGGCGCAGCATGGCGTCATCCATGCAGGGCATATCGTCGAGCACGAGCGAGGCCGCGTGCACCATCTCGACGGCGCACGCCACGTCGACCAACCCGGGCGACGTGCACCCCAGGTCGCGCGCCACCAGCATCAGCAGCAAGGGGCGCATGCGTTTGCCGCTGCCCAGGGCCGCGGCGCGCATGGCACCCGCCAGCAGGTCGGCGTTGTCGCCGCCCTCGACCAGCAACTCTTCAATACGGGCATCGACTTCCTGGCGCAACGCGCGCAGTTCCGCTGCCGGATCGTCGTGCTTGTCCAGGTCGACCCTGTTGAACCGCCGCGTCTCTATCACCATGCCACCCTTTGTCGAGATCGGTATGTAATTGATAACCCTTCGTTCGATGATACCGGAACCATTTGGATTATCGGTTACGCATCCAACCGTGCGGGGGCCGGCGGCGCCTTTTCCAGGGCACCACCCCTTGCAAGGCGGGGCAATGGCGGTTCAGGCCATCGGTGCAGGCCACCTGCCGCGCGCCTGGTCGCGCTCCAAGGTGCCGAACAGAAATGGCCAATCCGATGACAAATTCGCTGCAGAAGCGATAACCTTTTCCGAAATCCGACGGCGCGCCCGTCGGTAACATGCGCCCTGCGGTTCCACATCAACCAGAGGGAATGTCATATGAAACAGCTCACCATTGCCGCGCTCGCGGCCTTTGCACTGTCCGCCTGCGCCAGCCGTCCGGAAAGCATCCCGGCCTCGTTCGTCTCGCATGAGAAGTACAGCGGCAACGACTGCACGCAATTGTCCACCTATCTGTCGGACGCCCGTTCGCAGTTGCAGAAGGTATCGGCCATGCAGGATTCGAAAGCCAATATGGATGCGGCAACCGTATTCTTCGTGCTGGTCCCGGCCAGTAAGCTGAGCGGCGATCATGCGGCGGACGTGGCGAAGCTGAAGGGCGAAGTCGAGGCAATCGAAACGGCGCAGGTCAAGCGCGGGTGCAAGGTTGCGCGCCTGGCCTGACGTAAAGTACGAAAGCCTGCCAACGACAAGCAGGCACGCCACGCCGCGCGTGGCCGGGACAACAGGCGGTCAACGGGGCGCGCGTGCCTTGTCCTGCGCGATCAGCCGGGCCAGTGGCGAGTCCGGCCCCACCGTTTCCACGTAAACGATCCGCTCGACCGGAATGCTCAGCGTGGTCGGGCCGTGCCAGTCGTTTTTCTGCCGGCTGACGACGCGGTTGCCGGGCTGGCCGTTCGGCAGCGTGTAGGCCTGCACGTAATACACCTCCGCCAGTTCCAGGTAGCCGGGCTCCTGCCTGCGCAGGACGCCGTAGAACATCTGGCCGTTCTGCAGTTGCACCGCATAGGTGGCGCCCGGCGCTCCGGGCTGGAACGGCACCCGCGCCTGCTGCCACCACGCGGCGGCGGCCAGTGCCAGCAAGGCCACCACCGCCAGGGCTCCCAGCAACAGCGTCAGCGCTGGCAGTCGCGACCGTTGTGGCACCGCCGTGCGTGTGCTTTCCCCGCCGGCGGCCTCGAATGCCAGATCGGGCCGGGCGCTCATGATGGCTCCCGGCTGCTGCGCCGACGCAAGAGCACGACGGTAAGGCCAGCCAGCAGCAGCATCCACGTACCCGGCTCGGGGATGGGCGCGACCCCAACCGCGTACTCGAAGCCGAAGCCGCCGGGCTCGGTCAGCGTGAAGCCGGCCGAGACCAGCAGGTCCTGGTTGCCCGCGCCCAGCATGCCCAGCACGAGGGCCCGGTCATTGAAGAAGGACTGGGCCTCGGCAACGGTCGTGAAGGTCTGCGAGAACACTTCGGTCCCGTGGCTGCGCACGATCAATTCAAGTTCCGTGAACCCGGCGGCCTCCGACACCGAGCCCAGCAGCCCCAGGGTCAGGTGGCCCGCGACACCCGTCGCGAACACGAAGTTAGCTGTCGTGATGTACGAGTAGGGCGTACCCCAGACGCCGTCGGCACCAAAGCTGCTGGCCATCGTGCCGATGCCCATCACCTGGCTGTCGGCCAGCGCGGCAGCCACCGCCGGCGCGTCGGCCAGCACGTCGCCAAGCGTGCCGGCAGTGGGTGCGGCCAGGGCATACGAGAGTGCCTGGTAGCCCGACGCCGGCCCCATCATGCCGTAGCTGTTGCCGCCCACGTTCGTCGACGTTGCCGTGCGCACCGTGCCGCCGGCAGGCGCGCCCGCCTGGGTCTGCACCGTCACCCCGCCCACGCCGGTCGAATTGCTGAGCGAATTCGCCGCGCCATATTCGCCCATCGAGGTGGCGTAGGCGTAGTTGCTGGCCGCGCCCTGCGCCATGGACCGGGCGGTGGCATCGGCCTGCAGACCAGTGGCTTCGGCGGTCGCCAGGCTGCTGCCGAAGGCAGTTGTGGAGCGTGCCTCGACCAGCGACGATGCTCTGCCCAGCACGTTTCCAGTACCACCGTAGGCCTCTCCCTTCGCCACGGCGGCACCGGCCGAAGTGGCGCGGCTGACTACGTCCGCACGGCCGCCGTCTGCCAGCCCGAGGTAGCCCGCGCCGCCGCGTGCCGAGACGGCACTGTCCGCGCCCACCGTGGACTCGACAGCACCACGGGCACGCGCGTCGCCCCCCATGCCGTGGCCGCCGGCGGCACTGTCGCCACCGGCACCGCCGACCGCGATGACGCTGCCACCTGCGCCGGTCGATGTCGACAGCAGCGCCAGCACCGCTTCCGCAGCGCCGCCGGCGCCAGCGGAAGCCGAACCCGAGCCTTGTCCACCGGAGCCGCCATAGGCGCCGACGGTGGTCGCCACGAACCAGACGGCCGTGCTGTCGGACAGCGTCAGGTGGGAAGTGGCCAGCCCGCCGGTGGCGCCGAAGCCGTCCTCGCTGCCGCCGCCGATGCCGCCAAAGGCGTTCTGCTCCAGTCTCAGCACGCCGCCGCTGCTGCCGCGGACCGCATCGGTCAGCACTGCCGCCCCGCCGAGCCCGCCCGCGGCCCCCTGCTGCCCGAAGCCGCCCGCTCCCCCGGTCGCCTGGGCGCTGACAGAAACGGACTCGCCGCCGCCGATACCCCGGGCGATTGCGGTGGCATCGCCGCCGGCCCCGGCCTGATAGCCGCTGCCGCTGGCATTGCCGCCGCCGCCGCCAGCGGCGATGGCGTGACTGGTAATGGAACCGATCGAGCCGCCGCCGGTACTGATGGCCGTGCTGCTGGCCTGGCCCTGTCCGCCCGGGCACCGTTGCCGGACAGATGGCTGCCGCCATTACCGCCAAACCCCTGCGCCGACCCACTCATGGAGCGCTGCGCGGAACCATGGACCGTGGCTGTACCCAATGCTCCGGCGGTGGCCGTGCCGACGCCCGCCGGGCCACCGCCGCCGCCGGCGTTGCCACCGTTGCCACCGGTGGCCGTCGCGTCCAGAGATACCCCGTCCGCGCCGCTGTTGACGAGCGTCAGCGTGACATCGGCCACGCCGGCAGCGCCGCCCGTGCCGTCCTCGCTGTCGCCACCGCGGCCGCCGCGTCCGTTCAGGCTGATCGACATGGCGCCGCTGGTGCCGCCGCTGGCGTTGTTGAGCAAGGTCAGGCCCCGGCCTGCGCCGCCATCCGCACCACTGCGGCCGGCGCCGCCATCGCCGCCGATCACCGAGGCGGCGAGTACCAGATTGCCGTCGCCCGTGGCAGTGACGGTCGTGTTCGCCGCACCGCCAGCGCCGCCACGGTTGCCGCGGCCCGAACCCTCGGCCCCGTTGCCGCCGCGGGCGCTGCCCAGCAGCTCCATCGCGCCGGGATAGCGGAAGGTACCCGTGGCCCTGGATGTGGCCGCGCCACCGTCGGCGCCATTGCCGCTGCTGCGGCCGATGCCGCCGTGGCCCCCTTGAGCGCCGACCGAGCCATACATGCTGTACATGCCCGAGATCGTCAGCGTGGCGTCGGCGTTGCCGCCGGCACCGGCCCGGCCCCGGTCGTTATTCTGGAAGAACTGGCCGCCGCCCTGGCCGCCATAGGCAACGCTGGTTCCCCTGACCTCGGCCTCGGATGCGGACAGCGTCAGCACGGTGGTGGCATTGCCGCCCGCGCCCGCCTGGCTGTCGAGCGTGTCGCCGCCATGGCCCCCGTTGGCCACGACCGTGCTGTCCAGCCGGGTCATGACGGTGCTGGCCGTGTGCTCGGCCCGGGCGCCGCCGCCATTGCCGCCAGTGCCCGTGAAAATGGTTTCGCCACCGGTGCCGCCGCGGGCATTGAGCGCGACCTGTATCTCATTGGCCGTGCTGGGGTTGGCGAGGGTGAGCCGCGACAGCGCCTCTCCGCCCGCGCCGCCGTTGCCCGTGTAGGCGGAGCCACCGAGGCCGCCAATGGCGTTCTGGCCAAGATAGAGCTTGCCGCTGGTGCTGCCGCTGACGGCATCGATCATGCTGGACGCCGCGCCCGCGCCACCCGCACCCGCGCTGATGCGCAGGACTTCGCCGCCCTCGCCACCGCGCTGGGTGGCCGTGACGGACAGCAGGCTGTCGCTGGAGCCGGTCGAGCTGCCGGTCGCCCTGGCGGTGGCCTGCCCGCCAGCGCCGCCGCCGCCCGCGTCACCCCGCCCGCCGCGGCCGCCCACCGCTTCGGCCTCGATGTTGACGAGCGCACCGGCGCTGGCGCCGCTCGCAATAGCCTGCGCCGTGCCGCCCTGCGCGCCGGCGACGCTACGGCCGCCGATGCCGCCAATCGCCAGCCCGACGACGGTCAATGTGCCGCTGCCGGCCGTACCGTCGACCGATGATTCGGCGCCGCCGCCGCCGGCTGCCGTGCCGCTGAGGCTATAGCCGCCGTCGCCACCGATCGCCCTGCTGGCCAGGTCCAGCCGCGCTACTGCCGTGTCCGCCACTGTCAAGCTGCTGCGCGCCAGTCCGGCGCTGCCGGCGACGCCGCTGTCGCTGGAACCGCCGCCTCCACCATAGGTAATCTGCTCCAGCGACAGCCTGCCGGTGGTGGTGCCGCTGACGGCGTTCACCAGTTCGGAGGCGGCCCCGGCGCCGCCATGCCCATCGGTATAGGCAGTCCCGCCCAAGCCGCCGGTCTGGGTGACGCGAACGTACAGATCCCCGCCGGTGGCGCTGCCCGTGGCGGTCGCGACTCCCTGTCCACCGGCGCCTGCCGTCGTGCCTGCTTCTCCGGCGTTGGTGCCGTTCCCACCGGTCGCGGATGCCTGAAGTACGGAAGCCTCGGTGCCGGTCGCATTGCCTTCGATATGGCTGGTTGCGCTCGCGCCGGCGATACCACTGGCGCCCTGGCTGTAACCCCCATGCCCGCCCTGGGCCACCACGCTGCCCGTAACCGACGCGCCGTGCAGCGTCGCGGAAGCCACCGCATTACCGCCTTGGCCCCCTGTCGCACTGCCGATGGCGCCGTTGCCGCCCGTTGCGCTGGCAACGCCCGTCACCCTGCCTGTGCCACGGATCACCGAACTGGCCTGTGCACTGCCGCCATTCGCCCCTGTCACGCCGCTGCCGCCCTCCCCGCCATGGGCAGCCGCGCTGCCCCACAGCGGCGCGCCGGCGACAGTCGAGCTGAGCTGCAGGTCGCTGCTTGCCGTGCCGCCTTGGCCACCCATCGTCCTGCCGGAACCGGCGTTGCCGCCCCAGGCGCTCAGTTGTACGTTCAGCTCCGAGGCGGTATTGTCGGTCAAGGTGAGATTGCTGCTGGCGGCGCCGCCGTCGGCACCGCCGCCGTCGGGACTGGAGCCGCCGTTGCCGCCAGTGGCGTGCTGGGCCAGCGTCAATGCCCCTGACGTGCTGCCGCTGACCTGGTTTGTCATTTCGCTCGCCGCGGCGGCAGAGTGAAGGCCGCCCCACGCCGCGTTGCCACTACCGCCGGTTTGTGCCGCCCGGACGCTGACGGCGCCCAACACCGAGTACCCGCTGGCGACCGCCCGGGCGATCCCTGCCAACCCGGCCGCTCCCGTGGTGGCTTCGATCCCCATCGCGCGACCGCCATCGCCGCCGATGGCGACGGCTTCCGACACCACATCGGCATCGCCCTGGCCGCTGGCATAGGCCAGCGCGTCGGCCGCACCGCCGCTCCCACCCGCGCCGCCCGCGCCGTCCACCCCGCCCGTCCCCGCGGCGCCAGGGAGGCCGGCGTAGCCGCCCGCGCCACCAATGGCCCTGGCAACCGCCGTGGCCACTCCGGAGGCGGGCCGCGCAACGGCGGTCGCTCTCGCGGCGCCGCCGTCCCCGCCGGCACCGGCGGCGCCACCGTTCTGCCCAGAGTCGCCCGCGGCACCGTCTCCCCCGGGGCCGCCGGCACCACCACGGGCGTCGGCCGAGTTCAGGGGACTGTTGTCGGGGCCGGAAACCGCCCTGGCGGACCCGCCTGGGCCGCCCGCCGTGCCTGCCGCGCCGGGGACCGCCCCAGGCGTGCCGGGCGTACCGGGCGCGCCGACCGTGTCCACACCGTAAGCCTCGCTGATGGCAAGGGACAACAACAATGGCGCCAGCCGCAGCGCGCGGGTTTTGACGGGACGCAGGCGGGAAAACGAGTGCATGGCGAACCCCTTCTGTTTGAGCTATACCGTGACATGCCGCATGTGGTGGGGCCACCACAACGCCAGGCAGCCATACCGGCGCCGGCGCCGGGCAGATTGCGCCGAACTTGCAAACATGCTATCCACTAAGAGCGGCCCGGACGTTGGCAGCCCGGGCTCACTGATCGGAATTATCGGATCGATATGACTGAAAATCCTTTGGCGGACCTGAATCCGGGCTTAATAAAGCCTGATCGCCGACCCATGCAGATCGGCTCGTTCGAGCTGTGGCCGGCCGCGCGCTGCCTGCGTCAGCACGGCAAGCCTATTGCCATCACAGGCCGGGCGTTCGACGTCCTGGCCGTGCTGGCCGCACGCCATCCCGACATGGCGCGCAAGAGCGAATTGATGACTGCGGTATGGCCGGGCCTGGTGGTGGAGGAAAACAACCTGCAGGTGCAGATTTCGCTCTTGCGCAAGATACTGGGACGGGAAGCGATCGCGACTGTCCCGGGCTTCGGCTACTGCCTGAACCTTGCCGTGACGACCTGCGGCGACGCCACGGGCGCGTGCCGTACCGCCGCCGGCGGCGGCCTGCATGGGCGGGCCGCGGATCTTGCCGAGCTCAGCGAACTGGTCCGGGAGCACCCGCTCGTCACCCTGTCGGGCGGGTCCGGCATCGGCAAGAGTGCGCTGGCACGCCATCTGCCGGAACCGCCTTCGGCCACGCTGGCGCGGGTCGATCTTGCCGACTGCACCGATACGACCGGACTGCTGCGTGCGCTGGCGGGCGCGCTCGATGCGCGCGGTACCGGACAGCCGGATCGCGCTGCCCTGCTGCGTCACCTGGGCCGCCGCCCCGGCCTGCTCGTCCTCGACAATGCGGACCGGGTGGCGCGCCTGCTGGTGCCCGTCGTGGAGGAGTTGCTGGCCCACGGCGCCGTACACGTGCTTGTCACGACGCAAGTGCGCCTGCACCTGCGGCAGGAACAGGTGTACCGGCTGACACCGCTTGCCGTGCCGCCGCCAGGCACTTCCCTGGCCGAAGCACTGCAATATGGCGCACTCGACCTGCTCGCCGCGCGCGCGCGGGGCCACGACCACCGCTTCGCGTTGACGGTGCCGGTGCTGGCCGACGCCATCGAGCTGTGCCGCCAGCTGGACGGGCTGCCGCTGGCGCTCGAGCTGGCAGCCGCCCGCATCCCGGCGCTGGGCATGGCCGGCCTGCTGCAGCGCATGGACGAGCGCCTGACCGTGCTGGCGACCGGCCACGAAGGCGTGCCGGCACGCCAGCGCAGCCTGTACGACGCCATCGCCTGGAGCTATGCCCTGCTGGCGCCGGATGAGCAGGCACTGTGGTGCGAAACGGCGCGGCTGCAGACGCCCTTCTCGCTGGAGGACCTGATTGCCGTGGGCGGTGCGCGCGACATCGGCCGCACGCTCGACTTGCTGGGCACGCTGGTGGAGCGCGGGCTGCTCAGGTTCGATACCGGTCCGGTACCGTGCTATACGCTGGAGGCGTCGCACCGGCAGTTTGCGCGGGGGATACTGAAGACTGTCGTGGGAGCGTAGCGGACGCCAAAAACAAAACAGCGGCCATGATTTCTCATGGCCGCTGTTTGCGAGTGCTGGTGCCGGCTGCCGGTTTCGAACTGGCCACCTGATGATTACAAATCAACTGCTCTACCAAATGAGCTAAGCCGGCGTAACTGGTCGGGATGCCCGCTTGCTGCCGCGGTCCCTTGCGGTCGCGATTATACGCTATTTGATACGCGTCAGGGTAGGCCGGCCGCCCTTTTTGGGGCCGTCGCCGCCGTCTTCCGGGCCGTTGCTGTCGTCCGCCGGACGCGGGGCCGGGGCCAGCGTCGGGGCTGGCGTGGCGCTTGGGGGCGGTACCGACGCCAGGGTGGGGGCGGATGGCTGTTCCGGTGCGCCCACGGGCGACGGTGCCGGCGCGGCGGCGCCCAGCAGCGGCTCGAACGCCATGCCCTGGCCGTTTTCGTTGGCGTAGATCGCCATCACGTTGTTGACCGGAATAAAGATCTCGCGCGAGACGCCACCGAAGCGGGCGTGGAAGCGGATGCTGTCGTTGTCCATCTTCAGGCCCGACGTGGCGCCGTAGCTGATGTTGAGGACGATTTCGCCCTTCTTGACGTATTCCATCGGCACGGTCGTGGCCGAATCGACTTTGACGGCCAGGTAAGGCGTGTAGCCGCTGTCGGTGCACCATTCGTAGATGGCGCGCAGCATGTAGGGCTTGGTGGAGATTTCGGACATAAAGAAGATGCGGTAACGATGCAGGAGCGGACGGGGCCGCGGTGCGGCCCCGGTACTTCGAAGATTACGCGAAAGCGCCGATCAACGGCGCATCACTTTCTCGGACGGGGTCAGTGCTTCGATATAGGCCGGGCGCGAGAAAATGCGCTCGGCGTACTTCATCAGCGGCGCGGCCGTCTTCGACAGTTCGATGCCGTAGTGGTCCAGGCGCCACAGCAGCGGGGCCACCGCGACGTCCAGCATCGAGAACTCGTCGCCCAGCATGTACTTGTTCTTCAGGAACAGCGGTGCCAGCGTGGTCAGGCGGTCGCGGATTTCCGCGCGGGCCTTGTCGTGGCTCTTGTCGTTCGTCTTGTTGCGCTCGCTTTCCAGCGTGTGCACGTGCACGAACAGCTCTTTCTCGAAGTTGAACAGCATCAGGCGGGCGCGGGCGCGCATCAGCGGATCGGCCGGCATCAGCTGCGGGTGCGGGAAGCGCTCGTCGATGTACTCGTTGATGATGTTCGATTCGTACAGGATCAGTTCACGTTCGACGAGGATGGGCACCTGGCCGTACGGGTTCATCGTCGAGATGTCTTCCGGCTTGTTGAACAGGTCGACGTCGCGCACTTCGAAATCCATGCCTTTTTCGAACAGAACCAGACGGCAGCGCTGGGAAAATGGGCAGGTGGTGCCCGAGTAGAGAACCATCATTTTGGTAGTTCCTTAGAAACAAAGGGGGCGAGACCGCGAACGGTTCACCCCAGTTGGGCCACCCGCTTGCGGCGGGCAGCGCAAAAATCCGTGCCGGCGGATCTTGCGAGCCGCCGGCACAACGCTAATTATTTGACTTCTTTCCAGTACGAGGCGTTCAATCGCCAGGCCAGGAATGCGAAGCCGGCCATGAACAGCAGCACCCAGACGCCCAGACGCTTGCGCGTCTGCTGGGCCGGTTCCGCCATCCACTCCATGTAGCCGACCAGGTCCGCCACCGCGGTGTCGAACTCCAGCTTGCTCATGGTGCCAGGTGTAATCTGCTCGAAGCCGGCAAACTTGTGGATCTTCTTGCCGGGATCGTGCGGATCTTGCTCTTCCACTATCTTTGCGCCCTGTATCCCTTGCAATTGCCACAGCACGTGTGGCATGGCCACGTTCGGCATCACGAGGTTGTTGAACCCGGTCGGCCGCGTGTCGTCCTTGTAGAAGGTCCGCAGGTACGTATACAGATAGTCGCCGCCAGAACCGGCCGGGCTCGCTTTTGCGCGCGCGATCACGGACAGGTCGGGCGGAATCACGCCAAACCAGGCCTTGGCATCCTTGGCCGGCATGGCGGTGGTCATCATTTCGCCCACTTTCTCGCCCGTAAACAGCAGATTGTTCTTGATCTGCTCTTCCGACAGGCCGAGGTCGCGCAGGCGGTTATAACGCATCGAAGACGCATTATGACAGTTCAGACAGTAATTGACGAACAACTTGGCGCCATTTTGCAAGGCAGCCATGTCATGCGAACGGTCCGGCGCCCGGTCCAGCGGGTGCCCGCCCTCGCTCGCGAAGGCCAGCGCGGGCAGCAGCGCCAGCAGTGCAAGAATTTTCTTATGGAAATTCATTCTTCGTATCCTTTGCGGTTCGATCGGATCAATGGGGGTGGAACGTGACGCGATCCGGCACTTTCTTGAACGTGCCCATCTCACTCCACCACGGCATCAGCAGGAAGAACGCAAAGTAATACAGCGTGCAGACCTGCGACACGATCGTGCCGATCACGCTGGGCGCCTGCGTGCCCAGGTAGCCCAGCGCCAGGAACGCGATCGCCAGCAGCAGGTACAGGTACTTGTGCCACTGCGGACGGTAACGGATCGATTTCACCGGCGAATGGTCCAGCCAAGGCAGGAATGCCAGGATGACAACGGAACCGCCGAAGAACACCACCCCCCAGAATTTCGCGTCCAGCACCTGCGGCAGCATGCCGACGATGGCCAGCAGCGCGATCGCGGCAATGGCGACCTTGACCGGGAACGACAGGCGCGACTTCAGCCACAGGAACGCGACGTACGCGGCAACCGCCCCCATCAGCACCCACATGAAGTCGGCGGTGGTGGCGCGCAGCACGGAGTAGAACGGCGTGAAATACCACGTGGGCGCGATGTGCAGCGGCGTCTTGAGCGAGTCGCCCGGCAGGAAGTTGTTGTATTCCAGGAAATATCCACCCATTTCCGGCGCGAAGAACACGACGGCCGAGAAGATCAGCAGGAAGATCGACACGCCGAACAGGTCGTGTACCGTGTAGTACGGGTGCGACGGGATCGAGTCGACCGGGTGGCCGTCCGGGCCCAGGTTTTCCTTGACCTCGATGCCGTCCGGGTTGGACGAGCCCACTTCATGCAGCGCAATGAGATGCGCGGCGACCAAGCCCAGCAGTACGAGCGGGATGGCGATGACGTGGAAGGCGAAGAAGCGGTTCAGCGTCGCGTCGGAGACGACGTAGTCGCCGCGGATCCACAGCGACAGGTCCGGGCCGATCAACGGGATGGCGCCGAACAGGTTGACGATGACCTGCGCGCCCCAGTACGACATCTGGCCCCATGGCAGCAGGTAGCCGAAGAACGCCTCGGCCATCAGGCACAGGAAGATCGCAAAGCCAAACAGCCAGATCAGCTCGCGCGGCTTGCGGTAGGAACCGTACAGCAGCGCCCGCGTCATGTGCAGGTAGACGACGATGAAGAACGCGGAAGCGCCGGTCGAGTGCATGTAGCGCACCAGCCAGCCCCACGGCACTTCGCGCATGATGTACTCGACCGAGCCGAAGGCCAGGTTGGCGTCCGGCTTGTAGTGCATCGTCAGGAAGATGCCGGTGACGATCTGCAGCACCAGCACGAACATGGCCAGCGAGCCGAAGATGTACCAGTAGTTGAAGTTTTTGGGGCATAGTAACGGCCCCACTGGTCGTTCCACAGCTTCGTCAGCGGGAAGCGATCGTCGACCCAGCCCAGCGCTTTCTGCGCCGCCGGTGCGTCGGCCGGGAATTTCGTCTCCTTGAATGCCCCCATGTTATGCCTCGCCTTTCTCGTCTTTGCCGATCAGGATCTTGGTGTCGCTCAGGTACATGTGGCGCGGCACGACCAGGTTGTCGGGCGCCGGCTTGTTCTTGTAGACGCGGCCCGCGATGTCGAACGTGGAGCCGTGGCATGGGCACAGGAAGCCGCCGGCCCAGTCGTCCGGCAGCGAGGGCTGCGGGCCGGGCGCGAACTTGGTCGACGGCGAGCAGCCCAGGTGGGTGCAGATGCCGACGGCGACGAGGATTTCGGGTTTACGGGAGCGGTGCTTGTTGATGCAGTAGTCGGGGGTGAATTCGTCCGGATTGCGCTCCGAACCCGGATCGGCCACTTCATTGTCCAGCTTGGGCAGCGACGCCAGCATTTCCGGCGTGCGCTTCAGGATCCACACGGGCTTGCCGCGCCATTCGACCGTGCGCATTTCTCCGGGCTGCAAGGTGGAGATGTCAACTTCGACCGGAGCCCCGGCCGCCTTCGCCCGCTCCGAGGGCTGGAAAGTGCTGACCAATGTACCTGCTGTGCCCAGACCCACGACGCCGCCTGCCGCACATGTTGCGACCAACAAGCCTCGCCGGCTGGGATCGACCTGCTTCTCGATGCTCATACAAACCCCAATCTTATAAAAATTCGAATCTTTGATAAGCGACAACAGACCATCTTGCAACATAAAATTATAAGTGAACAGCATCACTTATTAAAGCGAAAGGTTGCATCGTACGAAAGTTCTCGCCATGGTGCAGTGCACCGCAGAAAGCCTTATACAGCAAGGGAAACATGCCCCGCACTAGCCCAGAGTGACTAGGCAATTCCCTGTCTGCCCCACTGCCGCGCCCGTGTCCCACTCCGGTGACTGACCCCGCGGTGGGACACGGGCTGGACAGTAAAGCGCGAATGGCGCTGTTTTGGCGCAAGATTGAAAAAACAGTATGATCTGCCCGTACCACTACAGGAGAAACCCATGGGCATGATGCAGGAATTTAAGTCGTTTGCGATGCGCGGCAACGTCATCGACCTCGCCGTCGGGGTGATCATTGGCGCGGCTTTCAGCAAGATCGTCGATTCGCTGGTGCAGGACATCATCATGCCACCCATCGGCAAGCTGATCGGCGGGCTCGATTTCGCCAACTACTACGTACCGCTGAACAACCAGGACCCGAACCTGAGCCTGGTGGAAGCCAAGAAGCTGGGCGCGGTGCTGGCATACGGGAACTTCCTGACCATCCTGCTCAATTTCCTGATCCTGGCCTTCGTCATCTTCCAGATGGTACGCCTGGTGCACAAGGCGCGCATGAAGCTGGAGGAGCCGACCAAGCCGGCCGACCCGGCACCGCCGTCGGAAGATATCGTGCTGCTGCGCGAAATTCGCGACTCCCTGCGAAAATAGAGCCTCCGACCTTTTTCGATTTCAGCCATGCGACGACTCTGGTTATTGTTTGCGCAAGCGGTGACCATCGTCCTGGCACTGTATTTCGTCTACTACGCCGTACAACCCGGCTGGCACGCCCGTCCCGGCACCGTGCAGCAACTGGGCACGCCATCGCAGCCGGCGGTGGCCACCGTGGCCGCCCCCGCGCCCACGTCCGGCTCCTTCCGCACCGCGGCCGGCCGGGCCATGCCGGCGGTCGTCAACATCCTCACGTCCAAGGCATTGCCGCGCAAGCATCCCTTGCTGCGTGACCCGTACTTCAAGCGCTTCTTCGGCGACCGCGAGGGCGGCGAGGAGGAAGAGGACGACCAGAACAGCCTCGGCTCGGGCGTCATCGTCAGCCCGGACGGCTATATCCTGACCAACTACCATGTGATCGAAGGCGCGGACGAGATCGAGGTCGTGCTGGCCGACGGGCGCCAGTCGGCCGCGAAGCTGGTGGGCACCGATCCGGAAACGGACCTCGCCGTCATCAAGATCGGCCTGGACCGCCTGCCCGCCATCGTGCTCGGCCATGCCGACCAGGCCAAGGTGGGCGACGTGGTGCTGGCCATCGGCAACCCGTTCGGCGTGGGCCAGACGGTCACGATGGGGATCATCTCCGCATTGGGCCGCAACAACCTGCACATCAACCACTTCGAGAACTTCATCCAGACGGATGCGGCGATCAACTTCGGCAATTCCGGCGGCGCGCTGATCGACACCAACGGCAACCTGCTGGGCATCAATTCGGCGATCTACTCGCAGACCGGCGGCTCCGTCGGCATCGGTTTCGCCATCCCCGTCACGACGGCCAAGACGGTGATGGAGTCGATCATCAAGAGCGGCCACGTGGTGCGCGGCTGGATCGGCGTGGAGTCGCAGGAGATCACGCCGGAACTGGCGCAAAGCTTCGGCCTGCAGCGCGACCGGGGCGCCATCATTGCCGGCGTCGTGCGCAACGGTCCCGCCGACAAGGGCGGCATGAAGCCGGGCGACATCCTCGTTTCCGTCGAGGGCAAGCCGGTGCGCGACACCACCGAAATGCTGAACCTGATCGCCCAGCTGGAGCCGGGCGGAACGGCCAGGATGCGCGTGCTGCGCAAGAACCGCGAGGCCGAGCTGGCCATCACCGTGGGCAAACGCCCCGTCCCGAAAAAATAAACGAAATCCTATGCATCTGCGCGACCTGAACGGCTACCTGCAAGAGCTGGCCGAGAACAACAACCGTCCCTGGTTCATCATGAACAAGCCCCGCTACGACATCCTGCGCGAGGAGTTCCTCGCCCTGGTGACGGCGGTGATCGGCGAACTGGGCAAATTCGACCCCGCCGTCAAGTTCTGCGATCCCAAGAAGGCGATGTTCCGCATCAACCGCGACGTCCGGTTCGCGCACGACAAGCGGCCGTACAAGACGACGTTCTCGGCCGCCGTGGCGCCGAACGACATGCGCCGCCCCAGCATGGCGGGCGGCCCCACCTACTACTTCCAGCTCAACGGCGCAGGCCAGCTGCAGTTCGGCGCGGGCGAATACATGCCGCCCCCGCACCGCCTGCGCGCGCTGCGCCGCCACATGGTCGAGGATGCGGCGGGCTTTCGCAAGGCACTGAACAACAAGGCGCTGAAGGCCCGCTACGGCACCATCCAGGACGAAGGCAAGCTGCAGCGTCCGCCCAAGGGCTTCGATGCGGACCACGAGCACATCGAGTTCATCAAGCTGAAGAGCTTTTTCGTGTGGACCGACGTCGACCTGGACCTGAACGATCCGGACGCACTGCTGCCGCTGATCGCCGCCGGCTTCAAGGATGCGTATCCGCTGGTGCAGTGGATGCGGTCCGCCAAAGTGGAAGAGGAAGAAGCGGCATGAAGCACCGGAACACCGGCCTCATGCGAGATACGCCTCGATAAACTCCGTACACACCCTTACCTTCGCCGAAGCCGACAAGCGCGACGGATACACGGCATACACGTCGGCCGGCTGCGCATAGTCCGGCAGCACGCGCACCAGGTCGCCGCGCGCCAGCGCCGGCCCCACGTCCCACAGCGAGCGCAGGATGATGCCGTGGCCATCCAGGGCCCACTGGTGCACCACCTCCCCATTGCTGGCCGACAGCGGCCCGCCCACCTTGACGCTTTCCGCGCCGCGCGGTCCGTCCAGCACCCAGCGGCCGAAATCGCCGTGGCGCTCGCGGATCACGATGCAGCGATGCGTCGCCAGCTCGGCCAGCGCGTGCGGCGTGCCGTGGCGCGCGAGGTAGGCCGGAGCCGCGCACAAGACACGTGCATTGGCGGCGATGCGGCGCGAGATCAGGTGCGGCTCGTCCGCCTGGCCGACGCGGATATCGAGGTGGAACTCTTCCGCGACCAGGTCGACGGCGCGGTCCAGCAGCTCCAGCTGGATCTCCAGCGCCGGATAGCGCAACGCCAGCGCGGACAGCGCCGGCGACACGCGATTGCGCCCGAACCCGGAGCTGGTGCAGATGCGCAGCAGGCCGGCCGGCTCCTGCTTCTCCGCCGACACCGCATCGCCCAGCTGCTGCACGTCTTCCAGGATGCGCAATGTCCAGGCATGGACCACCTGCCCCTGTTCCGTCACCGCGACGGTACGCGTGGTGCGATGCAGCAGGCGCACGCCCAGCGTTGTCTCCAAGATCCCAATGCGCTTGCTGACGTAGGCGTTCGACACGCCCAGCGCCCGGGCCGTCGCCGTGAAACTGCGGTGGCGTACGACAGCACAGAACAGCTCCAGGTCTTCCAGCAACGGCGCATTCTTCACGGATTGTGCAAAGTAGAGTAACGAATCGTTCGATTATATCTACAACGTCCAGCGCTATGCTGTCGGGCACAGGAGGACTCACCCATGAAAACCCAACGCATCGCAGTCATCGCCGGCGACGGCATCGGCAAGGAAGTCATGCCAGAAGGCCTGCGCGCCCTGCAGGCCGCCGCCCGCCGTTTCAACCTGCCTCTCGAATTCACGTCGTTCGACTGGGCCCACTGCGACTACTACCTCGAACACGGCAAGATGATGCCGGACGACTGGTTCGAGCAGTTGCAAGGCTTCGACGCGATCTACTTCGGCGCCGTCGGCATGCCCGACCTGGTACCGGACCATGTCTCGCTGTGGGGCTCGCTGCTGCAGTTCCGCCGCCGCTTCGACCAGTACGTCAACCTGCGTCCGGTGCGGCTGATGCCGGGCGTGCCCTGCCCGCTGGCCGGCAAGCAGCCGGGCGACATCGACTTCTATGTCGTGCGCGAGAATACGGAGGGCGAGTACTCGTCCGTGGGTGGCCGCATCTTCGAGGGCACCGAGCGCGAGACGGTGCTGCAGGAAGCGGTGTTCACGCGCCATGGCACCGACCGCATCCTGAAATATGCCTTCGACCTTGCGCAGTCGCGGCCGAAAAAACACCTGACGTCGGCCACCAAGTCGAACGGCATCTCGATCAGCATGCCGTACTGGGACGAACGGGTGGCAGCGCTGGCTCCCGCCTACCCCGACGTCACGTGGGACAAGTACCACATCGACATCCTTTGTGCCCGCTTCGTGCTGAGCCCCGAGCGCTTCGACGTGGTCGTCGCATCGAACCTGTTCGGCGACATCCTGTCCGACCTCGGTCCCGCGTGCACGGGCACGATCGGCATCGCACCATCGGGCAACCTGAACCCCGAACGCACCTTCCCTTCGCTGTTCGAACCCGTACATGGCTCCGCGCCCGACATCCACGGCAGGAACATCGCCAACCCCGTCGGGATGGTGTGGAGCGGCGCGATGATGCTGGACTTCCTCGGCAACGGCGACGCAAGCTACCGCGCGGCCCACGACGCCATCATGGCCGCCATCGAGCGGGTACTGGTCGACGGCCCGCGCACGCCGGACATGGGCGGCAGCGCCAGTACCACCCAGATGGGCGAAGCCATCGCCACGCTGGTCGGCTGAGCCGTTCGACCCATGCGCGCACGGGCGCAAGCCATGGCCCATGCGCGCCTGGCGGCATTTCAGTCCGCCGAATTTGCAGTTCATCGCACGCCGGTAGTGTCAGCGCCAACGGGTCCCTATAGTTCAACCATCGAAGAACGAAACACACCCACCCGACACCTCAAGGAGCGCATCATGAACATCGCCAAGAACATGGAAGCCATCTTCGTTTCCGCCCTCGTCATCATCGGCGCCACCAGCTTCGCGGCGGCCGCCGTGCCGAAGCTGCAGCGTGCCCCGGCGCCTGCCATCGCGACCGTCGCGACCAAGGCACAGCAGGATATGCCCGTCGTCGTCGTCACGGCCAAGCGCCTGACGGCCGCCGAAAAAGCCGCGCTGTAACAGCGCACCTGCCAGGAGGAGAAAGTCGATGCATAAATTTGTCAACGCAACGATGCTGGCCGTCGCCCTGTGCGCGGCCGGCGCGGCCACCACCGCGCAGGCCGAAGACAATGCCAGCGAAGCGCGCACCGTCGATGCGCGCGCCGTCAAAGTAGTGCTGGACGGCGTGATCGACCTGCAGTTGCGCCAGGGCGCGCAGGCGGCGCTGACCATTACGGGTGACAAGCGCTACCTGCCGAAGGTTGTGGTCACGCAGAGCGGCGACACGCTGCGCATCGGCACGGACCTGAAGGGCATCCAGATGAGCCGTCCCAACCTGCGGGCCGAGCTGACCTTGCCGAACCTGGCCGAACTCGTGAGCGCCGGCGTCGGCAGCGCCGAGGTACAAGGCTTTTCCGGTGAGCGGCTGCGCGTCGCGCTCGACGGTGCCGGCGCGGTCAAGCTGAGCGCGCAGTACCGCAACCTGGACGCCCACCTGAACGGTGCCGGCAGCATGACCGTCAACACGGGCAATGCGGAGAACGTGGACCTGAACCTGCGCGGCGCCGGCCAGATGGTCGTCAGTGGCCAGAGCCGCAGCCTGCAGGCGCGCCTGGGCGGCGTCGGCAGCCTCGACGCACGGCAGCTGCGGTCCGACAGCGTCACCGTCGACATGACGGGCCTAGGCGGTGCCACCGTGTACGCGAAGTCGGCGGCCAACCTGCGCCTGTCCGGTCTCGGCTCGGCCACCGTGTACGGCAAGCCCGCCAGCCGCAACGCCAGCGCGCGCGGCCTGGGCCACGTGACGTGGCAGTGATGCCCCAGTGCTCAAGAGCGCCTGACACAACCTTGCGACGTCCCCCAGCAGATGAGTGAGCAGATCAGCCGGCTATCTTGATGACGATCTTGCCGAACGGGCCCCGCGCCAAGTGCTGGAAGGCCTGCACTGCTTCATCGAAGGAATAGACCTTGTCGATAACCGGCTTGATACCGTGCAGGTCGAGGAACGGGTTCATGCGGTCGAACGCGGTCCGCGGTGCGACTGCAATGCCCCGAATCGTGGTCTGGCGGAAGATCAGTGGCATCAACTGCAACCGTGTCGTCTGCCCGGTGAGGAAACCGACTTGGGCGATGACGCCAGCGGCCTTGGTCGCCAGGACGGACTTGTTCAGGCCATCCCCGCCGGCGACGTCGATCGTCACGTCCACTCCCTTGCCGCCGGTGAGCTTCGAGACTTCCTGCTCCCAATCGGGGTGCGTGCGGTAGTTGACGCCTTCGCTCACGCCCAATGCCTTGACCTTGGCCAGGTTGGCGTCGCTGCTCGAGGTAGCGATCACGCGGGCCCCATGGGCCGCGGCGATCTGGGCTGCGAAGATCGAGACGCCGCCGGTACCTTGCACCAGTACGGTCTGGCCTGGCTGCAAACGACCGACGTCCATCAGCGAATACCACGCAGTGAGCGCAGCGATCGGCAGGGTCGATGCTTCCTCGTCGCTCATGCTTGCCGGCGCCCGGACAGCGCTGTTCTCGTGGATGATCATGAACTCGGCCAGGCCCCCAGGAAGCGGCATGCCAATGCACCACGCCGGCTCGTCCGGACCTGGCTCGCCATCGATCCAACGCGAATACAGGTGCGAGTTGACGCGGTCGCCGACCTGGAAGCGTGTCACCCCTTCGCCGACGGCTACGACGGTGCCGGCAGCGTCCGACACGGGAATCAGGTTCTTCGGCACCAGGTGCGGCTCATAGATACCGTCGACGATCGCCTTGTCGCGGAAATTCAGGGACACTGCCCCAACCTTGATCAGCAGCTCGCCCGGCTGCGGTGACGGGACAGGTACCTCGCCCAGTTCCAGGTTGTCAAGACCAAAATCTTTCAGCAGCCATGCTTTCATATGTTCTCCAGTAGTAGTGTGGGACGAGCGGCCCCGACTGATACCCAGTGTAATTCGATCTCACGGACAGAGTTAGTCGTTATAATTCCCGACATTCAATCCTTAAATTCCAGAATCGAGCGCTCGTGGAAGACCGATTTGCAGGCATCAGAGAGTTTGTCGCTACCGTCGACGGTGGCTCCCTGACGGCAGCAGCGAACCTGCTTGGGGTAACCGGATCAGCCGTTGGCAAAAGCATTTCACGCCTGGAAGCGCGGCTCGGCGTTCAGCTGCTGCACCGCACGACCAGGCGCATGGACCTGACGACCGAGGGCGAGGCCTACCTGGTCAGCTGCCGTCGCGTGCTGGAGGAACTGGCGCAGACAGAATCGTTTCTCAGCACCGGCCATCAGCATCCGATTGGCCGCCTGCGCGTCGACCTGCCGACGACTTTCGGCCGCCGCCATGTCATTCCCACCTTGCTCGCGCTCTGTACGCGCCATGAGAAGCTCGACATGTCGGTGACGCTGCGCGATCGCGCGGTGGACATGGTGGGGGAAGGGATCGACCTGGCCGTGCGCATCGGCGCCTTGGACGCCTATCCCGATCTCGTCGCGCGCCGCCTGGGAGAGCAGACCCTGGTGATCTGTGCGTCGCCCGATTACCTCGCCCGTCGCGGCACGCCGCTCACGCACGCAGACCTGTACCGGCACGATTGCCTGGTCGGCTGGCGACCTGGCAACCGGCCGATGTGGCTCTTGAAAAATGCGCAGGGCCAGACCGAGCCGCATGAGGTACCCATGCGCCACGAATTCTTCGATGGCGATGCATTGGAAAGTGCCTGCCTGGCCGGTTGCGGACTGGCGCAGTTGCCGACCTGGCTGGCCGGCGACGCATTGCGCCGAGGCGCACTGGTCGAAGTACTGTCGGACATCACCGGCGGCGCGATGCCGATACACGTGGTGTGGCAAAAGACCTGGCACTTGCAGCCGAAGGTTCGTGTGACAGTGGACGAATTGGTCCGGATGGCGGCTGATTCGCCGGAGGCGTTCAACCGCGGCAGGATGTAAATCCTGGAATATTGATTGGCGTGTCGCCCTTTTTTTGTCACGCTTCGTTGGGAGACTAAGGCGCGGCCGGCTTGCGCCGGTCGTGCCCCAGCACGATACGCAAGTCGGCAGTGCCAGCCCCCGGCGATGACCGCGGTGCCGGCAACCCCAGCCGCGCCGACAGCACCTGCGCCACGGCCGCCCCGTCCGCACCATATTCGATGCGCGTGACGCGCACCCCGAACGGCCGGGTATTGGTCAGCCGCACGGCTTCCCACTGCATGGCCCCGATACGCGCGTCGCGCGCCCACGCTGCCGCCATGCCGCGCACGCCATTGCCATTGCTGATCTCGAGCCGCAGGCCGGATGTCGTCGCCCCTGGCTGGCGCGCCGGTGCCGCGACAATCCGGTGTACTTCCACCACGGCCGCGCCGACAGAGCGCACCTCCGTGCGTGCCAGGTCGGCCGGCCACAGGCTGGGTGACGGCACCAGCGCGGCCGGCGGCGGCAGCGCCACGGCGGCACCGGCGACCGTGGCGTCCTGGCGCAGGTCGTGCTCGCGCAGCGCGCGGGCTTGCTTCATCATCCGTACCGCGCGTTCCGTCTGGCCGGCCGTTTCCAGCACGGCGCCCAGGTGCTCCCACGCCAACGACTGCGATGGATCGAGCACGCAAGCCTGCTCCAGTACTGCCACCGCCTCGGCCCGCGCGCCCTGCAGGAACAACGCGTAACCCAGGTTCCCCAGCAGGAAAGCGCGTTCCGTGCCGGCAGGCGCCGGCTGCGTAGCCAGCAGCGCGCGCCAGCGAGCGATGGCGCCGGCCACGTCGCCCTCCTCCGCCTGCAGCACCGCCAGGCCATTGGCCGCGCCACGGTGCGCCGGGTCGCGCCGCAGCGCGTCCTGGTAGGCGCTGCGTGCCTGTTGCGGCTGGCGCGCGCCGTGCGCGACGCGACCCTGCACATACAGGCTTTCGGCGCTGTCGACCGGCGCCACCACCGGCACGGCTGCGTTGTCGGCCTGGCGCGGCGTGCCGCAGGCCAGCAGCATCGTGCCCGTCCAGGCCACGGCCATGATCCGGCTTGTCATCTTCATCGCTCGCTCCGTCACTTGTTCACTGACCGCTCATCATCGGCAGCACTTCCCGCGCCATGTGGATCGCCGCCGGCCCCATCAGCACGATCAGCAGCGTGGGGAAGATGCAGAAGATCAGCGGGAACATCAGCTTCAGCGACACCTTGGCCGCCGCCTCCTCCGCCAGCAGGCTGCGCTTCTGGCGCAGGTTGTCCGCATGGATGCGCAGGGAGTCACCCATGCTGGTGCCGAAGCGTTCGGACTGGATCAGCATCGCCACCAGCGTGTCGACGTCGTCCACGCCCGTGCGCAGCGCGAAGTTGCGCAATGCCCGCTCCTTCGTGAAGCCGGCGCGCATCTCCATCAGCACCAGTTGCAGCTCCTGCGCCAGCACCAGGCTCTTTACGTGCACCTCCGCCGCCACCTTGGCGAGGCCGCGTTCCATCGACAGCCCCGCCTCCACGCACACCGTGAGCAGGTCGAGCGCGTCCGGGATATTCTCGAAGATGTCGCGGCAGCGCCGGCCGGCGGTGCGCGTCAGCAGCGCATTGGGCAGGTAGTAGCCGAATGCCGCGCCGGCAAACAGCATGGCCAGGAAGCCGTTCTGTGGCAACCCGCCAGGCGTCGTGACCAGCCCGACCGCCAGCAGCGCCGGCAACCCCAGCGCCAGCACTGTTTTCGCGGCAAAGTACAGCGTGGGCGCATGCGGATGGCGCCAGCCCGCGTTGATGAACTTCGTGCGCAGCGGCGAGCGCTCCCAGCCCTCTTCCGGCAACGACAGCTTGGTGAACGGCAGCGCGGCGCGGGCAACGCGCTCGATCCACTGGCCGCCCTCGGCCTGCTGCGCCACCTCGGGCGCGGCGCGGAACGAACGCAGGCGTTCACGCAATGCGGCAGGGGCGAACAGCGCCATCGCCGCCAGCGCGATGCCGGCGACGACGACGAATACGACCAGCAAGAACAACAGGTGGGCACCGTTCATATCCGTATCCTGATCACGCTGCGCATCCAGACGACCCCGAACAGGGTCGAGCCGGCCGCGGACCACAGCAGGTTGATGCCGGTCGACGTGGTCCACAGGATGCTGACGTAGTGGTAGTTCGTCACCGACGAAATCGCCAGCATCCCCAGCGGCAGCAAGGCCAGGATCCAGGCGGACATGCGGCCCTCGGCCGACAGCACGCGCACCTGCGCCAGCAGCTTCAGGCGGGCCCGCGTCAGGCGACCGATGTTCGCCAGCAGCTCGGCCAGGTTGCCGCCGGACTCGCGCTGGATCAGTACCGCCAGCACCAGGTAGCGCAGGTCCGTCAACGGGATGCGGGTTCCCAGATTGTGCAGCGCCTCGTTCATCGGCACGCCGTAGTTGACTTCCTCGTAGGTCGCCTTGAATTCGCCGCCGATCGGGTCGGGCATCTCGTCGCCCACCATCTTGAGCACGTTGGCGAACGAGTGGCCGGCGCGCAGTGCCCGCGCCAGGAAGTCGGCCGCTTCGGGCAGCTGGATCTCGATCCGCTTCAGGCGCGCGGCCCTGGCCCGCAGCAGCACGCCGTACGGGGCCACTGCCGATCCTGCCAGCGCCAGCGCCGCGGGCAGGATCGGCAGCGACAGGCAGGGCAGCAGCGCCAGGGTGGCCAGCAGGAGCAGCAACGCACCGCCCAGGAACTGCCCGACCTGCCAGCCCAGGCCAGACTGCAGCAGCAGCCGGTCCAGCGCCCCCACCCGGGGCACGTGGCCCAGCCAACGATTGAGCCATGGCGACGTGGCGTGGCGGCGCTGCTTCAGGATGCTGATCCGCTCCGCGCCTTCCCCCCGCCCCGCCATCATGTCCAGGCGGCGGGCGATGCGCCGCGCGACCTTGCCATGGCTGGTCGTCCACCACAGCCACGCCCCTTCGACCATGAAGATCACGGCGGCAAACAGCAGGACGGCAAAGGCCGCGAACACCAGGTCCATGGCGTGCTCCTATTCGAACACGCGGTCGGGATCGAACACGCTGTCCGGCACCGGCGCGCCGAACAGACGCAGGCGGTCGGCGAAGCGGGGCCGCACGCCGGTGGCGAAGAAGTGGCCTTGCACCTTGCCGTGTGCATCCACGCCGGTCTGCTCGAAGCGGAAGATCTCCTGCATGGCGATGACGTCGCCCTCCATGCCCGTCACTTCCTGCAGGCTGACCAGCTTGCGGGCGCCGTCGGTCAGGCGCGACACCTGCATCACGACCGTCACCGCGGAGCTGATCTGCTGGCGCGTGGCGCGCGGCGTCAGGTTGACGCCGGCCATGCCGACCATGTTTTCCAGCCGCGCCAGCGCGTCGCGCGGCGTGTTCGAGTGGATCGTCGCCAGCGAGCCTTCGTGGCCCGTGTTCATCGCCTGCAGCATGTCCAGCGCCTCCGGGCCGCGCACCTCGCCCAGGATGATGCGGTCGGGGCGCATCCGCAGCGCATTGCGTACCAGTGCGCGCTGGTTGACCTCGCCCTTTCCTTCGATATTGGGTGGCCGCGTTTCCAGCCGGACCACGTGCGGCTGGCGCATCTGCAGCTCGGCCGCGTCCTCGATCGTGACGATGCGTTCGCTGGGCGGAATGAAGCCGGACAGCACGTTCAGCAACGTGGTCTTGCCGCTGCCCGTGCCGCCCGAGATCAGGATGTTGATCTTGGCATGGCCCAGTGCCTGCAATACCTCCAGCATTGGCGGCGTCAGGCTCTTGTACTCGATCAGGTTGGCCATCGTCAGGGGATGGGCCGAGAACCGCCGGATCGACAGGATCGGTCCGTCCACCGCCAGCGGCGGGATGATCGCGTTGACGCGCGAACCGTCCGGCAGGCGCGCATCCACCATCGGGCTGGACTCGTCGATGCGCCGGCCCACGCGCGAGACGATCTTTTCGATGATCTTCATCAGGTGGGCATTGTCGTGGAACGTCACGGCCGTCAGTTCCAGCCGGCCACCGCGTTCCACGTAAACCTTGTCGTGTGTGTTGACGAGGATGTCGGACACGCCGGCGTCGGCCAGCAGCGGTTCGAGCGGACCGAAGCCCAGCATCTCGTGCTGGATGTCGAGCACCAGGTGGTGCCGTTCATTCTGGTTCAGGACGATGCGCTCGTCCTCGACGATGCGCTGGACCAGGAGCGCCAGCTCGTGCTTGAACTGCTCCGGCGTCAGCCGCTTGAGGCGCTCCAGGTCGATGCGGTCCAGGATCAGCTGGTGCATCGTGCGCTTCAGGTCCTGGTAGGCCGCCTGCGACTGCGCGGGCAGGTTGATGGCGTGGCCGCGAGGCTCGTCGGCCAGCGCCAGGCGTTCACGTAGGCTCATCGCAGTCTCCCTTATTGTTCCGCGACGCTGCGGCCGAACAGCCGGTCGAACAGGCCCTTGGCTTCCGACACGCGCCGCGCCGTCACCAGCTCGACCAGGTCGGCCAGGCTGCGCGCCACCGGACTGCTGCGCGACAGCTGCAGCACGGGGATGCCCTGGTTGACGGAATCGGTGGCCGAGATGTAGTCGTTCGGCACGGTATGGACGACATCCGCGCCCAGCGCATGCTCCAGGTCCGCCAGGCGCAGCTTGCCGCCCTTCTCGTAGCGGTTGACGATCAGGCGGGTGCGCTCGGCCGGATAGCCGAGCGAGCGGAAGATATCGATCAGGCGGCGCCCGTCGCGGATGTCGGGCAACGCCAGTTGCAGGACCGGATAGATGGTGTCGGCGCTGTCGAGCGCACGCAGCGACAACGCGTCGATCTGGCGGCCCACGTCCAGCACGATGAAGTCGTAGTGCTGGCGCGCCACGCGCAGGATGACGTCCATGTGCTCGGGCTTCATGTCGACGGTGCGGGCCGGATCGTCGGCCGCCGCCAGTACGCCGAAGCCGGGGGCCACGTGCACCAAACAGGACTCCAGGAA
The DNA here is from genome assembly GCF_029028125.1 of Pseudoduganella chitinolytica. Taxonomy (GTDB): domain Bacteria; phylum Pseudomonadota; class Gammaproteobacteria; order Burkholderiales; family Burkholderiaceae_D; genus Rugamonas; species Rugamonas chitinolytica. The sequence goes on along the minus strand of NZ_CP119083.1, from coordinate 5,240,651 downwards.
GGCGCCGTCCATCCGGGCGATCTGGCCGCAGATGTCGGACAGCGTCATCGTCGGCTTCTGGTCCGAGACGTACAACGTCGCGTCGCCGAACTGGCCGTGCAGGTCGATCAGCAGCACCTTCTTCTCGGCCAGCGCGGCCAGTGCATAGCCGAAGTTCGTTGCCAGGAACGTGGCCCCGCTGCCGCCCTTGCACGCGATGAAGGCCAGCACCTTGCCATCGCGCATGCGCGTGACGCCGGCCTCGATCTCGATGCGGTCCATCGCTTCGTGGAAGGCCCGGTGCACCAGCGGCAGTTGCAGCACCTCGCGCATGCCGGCGCGCATGGCCCGGATCAGGAGTTCCTGCTGCGCCTCGCGCGTGAGCAGCATGAAGCGGGCGCCCGGGTACTGGCGCGCCAGCCGGTCCACCAACTCCCAGTCGGCCGCATCGACGTCGCTGGCGTCCAGGATCACCAGGTGCGGTCCGTCGGCAATGGGCCGCTCGACCGCGTCGCGCAGGCCCTGGCGCGATGCCACCAGTTGCACGGCCGGCAGCCGCGCCGAGCCCTGCGCCGCCAGTTCCGCGTGCAGCAGGCTGTCCTTGCTGATCATCAGTGCTTTCATGACTTGGTCCTCTTGGTTGAATCACAGGCAAGTGTTGACGCCCGGCCGGTAGCCGAGCGATTCCGCTTTGACGACGGTGCTGGCGGTCGGCACGCGCAGGTTGGCCATGCCGGGCCCGAAGCCCGTCAGCAGGCGATACGGCAGCGCCGTGCAGTCCGGCCCACCGGCGGCACAGATGCTGGCGCGCACGAAGCGGATGCATGCCGCGCCGTTCTGGTTCTCGGTGCAGTTAGCGGCGTTCTGCAGCGGACACGCGGGCAGCGGAGCCACCGGTACCAGCGCGCCGCTGGCATCCATCGACAGGTACTCGATGCGCACCCGCTCCGTCGTCAGGTCGGCCAGCAGCGGCAGGGCGCCGGCGTCGGTGCGAAACAGCGCGTGCTGGCGCAGCGCAGCCATCGCGGCGCCGTCCGAGAAATCCGTCAACGCGGCGGACCGGGCGGCGCGCCGGGTCACTTCCTGCGCCGTATTGAACACATACATCAGCCGGGCGATCTCGATCGTGCTGAACATCAGCAGCAGGAACACGCCCAGCACGAGCGCCAGTTCGATGACGACGGCGCCGCGCTGGCGCCCCAGGTGGCGGTCAGGGCGCATAACTCACCGTGTAGTGGATGGCCATGTTGACGTTCGGTGTCGGCAGTTCATACGGGCCCGGCACGCGCAACGTGGGCTCGAAACGGAATGCGGCATCGACGGTGACGTTCTGCGGCAACCATGCGCCGCAGTTGACGTTGTCGCAGCGCACCCCGGTCAGGCCGGGGCCCAGCGGCATGTCAAGCCCGGCGTCGCGCGTGGCCTGGCGTACGTACGCGTCGGCCGCGGCGTTCAGGCGTGCGCTGGCGCCCGGCTGCAGCATCGTTTCCTGGGGCTGCGCGGCGACGATCCGGCTGGCCGCATACACCGCCTTGTGCAGCGCGATGGCATGCCAGGTCATGCGCCCCACGTACAGCATCCCCGGCAGCAGGAGCAAGGCGGTCACGCTCATCAGCAGCGCCGCCTCGACCGCCACGACGCCTCTCTGCCACCGGTGCGGCTTCATCGGTGCAGTCCTATCGCGGTCACCAACGCGGCCTCGCTGACGATACCGACGAATTCGCCCGGTACCTCGGTCGCGCTGGCCGGCGCGGTCAGCAGGAAGCGGGCAAAGGCCACCACGCTGGCCTGCGCATGGGTGCCGGCGGCAACGGGGCAGGACAGCAGCGGCACGTGCAGCAGGCGGCGGTTCGGGCGTCCCGGCTGGGCCGGTGCCGTGGTGTAGCCGGGGGTCGCATAAGGTCCGTCCAGCGGCATCGCGACCGTTACCCCGGGCGTGGACGGGTACAGCGTGGCAAAGTTCGCCGCGGCCTGGCCGCGCGGCACGCCGTAGGCCCAGCGGATGCCGTAGTCCGCATCCGGGGTCGACGCCGGCGTGGGCGGCGGCAGGTCGGCGACCGTACGCAACTTGCCGCCCACGGTGCTGCGCTGTGCCGTCGCTCGCGTCGGCCGCACGGACATCCAGCTGGCGTTCGCCCCGGTGTAATCGCGCATGTTGGTGTCGGGCGGCGCACTGGCCACGTTGCAGGCCGCGTTCGGGGCGAAGCGGGAGTTGAGCTCGCGCCACAGGTTGAAGGCGACAGGCCGGCGCACGTGTACCCGGGCGCTGCCCACGGCCGGGTAAGCGAGCGTGCCGCTGCACATGAAGGGCGCCACGGCGCCGTCGTCGAACGCGGCGGCCGGCGTGCCGGGGGCATGCACCGGATCGACGAGGAAGTACTCGGGCGTGGTGCCGTTCGGGTTCAGGTCCAGCAGGTTGTAGCCGATGCCGGGACGCAGGCCGTAGCGGACAGTCTCGGCAATGTCCGGTGGGCCTGGATTGGTGCGCGTCGCCGTGGGCGCCGCGCTCATCGCGCAGATCGCCAGCGGCGCGACCTGGAGGGCCATCGGGCCGGCCACGGCGACGGGCACCACCTCGACGGCGCTGTCCGCCCCGAATGCCCCCATCATCAGCGGCCGCATCACGCGCATCTCCTCGTCCAGCTCCGCCAGATCGACGCGCACGTAGCGCAAGGCCGCCGCGCCGGTCGATGCGGCGCTGGCACTGCGCCAATCGCTGCCGTCGGCGCTTGGCCCGAAACGCAGCGCCGCGCTGCGCCACTGCAGGGGCGTGGCGAGATCGATATTGAGCGTCTGGGCGACCTGGCTGGCGCGCAGCACCGCTTGCGAGATGCCGGCACCGGTCCCGTCCAGCTTCAGGGCGGCGGCGATGGCGATGCTGTCCGCCGCATTCTGCAGCTGGGTCGTGCGCAGGTACATGAGCCCGAGGTCGAGCGCCAGGCCCACGCAGCCGATCATCACAGGCAGCAGCAGCGCATACAGGAGCGCGATGGTGCCGCGCTGGCGGTGGCGGGGACGGTTCATTTGCCGCCACTCACGCCGATCGTGAACGCGGCCGGCGCCGGCGGCTCGGCGAACGACTTGCGGTAACGCTGCTGCGCCGAGGCCGCACTGGCGCCGTCGATCCCGTCGACGACGGTATGCGCCTGCGCGGCGTCGGGATGCAGCACCTGCTGCGCGAACGCGGCGCGGGTGGCCACGCCGAAGCGCGCGTCCCATTGGGGCGTGGTCGGGATGGCCCGGCAGCCGGCGCAGGCCAGCAGCATGAGGACAATCGTCAGCTTGGGCATCGTGAGCTCCTTATTTCAGCTGGAAGCCGGAGGACCGGGCCGGCGCCGCGGGCGGCGGCGCTTCCAACCGCCCTCGCAGCATCAGGTCGCCGGCACTGGCGGGCTGCAGCGCGTCGGTGGGCAGCGCGTGCGCCGGCGGCAGTGGCTTGACGAGGTGCGCCGTCACGACGAACAGCAGTTCGGTGCGGTCGCGCTGGAAGTCGGTGCTGCGAAACAGGGCGCCCAGCACCGGCAGTTCGCCCAGCACGGGCAGCGCGTCGATGTTGCTGGTCTGGTTGTCGCGAATCAGGCCGCCGATGGCGAAGCTCTGGCCGTCGTACAGCTGCACGGTGGTGCTGGCGCGGCGCGTCGTCAGCAACGGCATGATGGCCTTGCCGCCCACGCTGCCGGTACTGATGCCGATCCCTTCGCGCGACAACTCGGAGACCTCCGGCGCCACCGCCAGGTTGATGCGCCCGCCCGCCAGCACGGTCGGCGTGAAGCGCAGGCCGACCCCGAACTCCTTCTCTTCGAGGGTGACCTTGTTGTTGTCCTGCGCGACGGGGATGAAGATCGTGCCGCCCGCGAGGAAACTGCCTTCCTGGCCGCTGACGGCCATCACGGTCGGCTCGGCCAGGATGCGCACCAGGCCATCCTTGCTCTCGCCATCGAGGCGCAGGTATTTGTCCAGCGCCTTCCCCAGGCCGAAGGTGCCGCGCAGGGTCCCGCTCAGGAAATTGGCCGCCACCCCACCCGACCAGGTGCCGCCCCATGGGCGATAGGCGGCGGCGCCTTCCAGCTTGTCGATCAGCGTCTTCGACACCTCGGCGATCTTCACTTCCAGCATGACCTGCTGCGGCGCGCTCACGCCCAGCAGGTTGACGATACGGGCGCCGGAGGCCGAAGCACCCGCATCGGCCTTGTCGGCCGCGCCCAGTGCCTTGGCGGGCGCCCGCACGAAGGCCTGCGCCAGCTCCAGCACCTGCGCCAGCGTGGCGCCGTTTTCCACCGTGCCGGACAGCACCAGCGCATCGGCGGCGGCGCTGACGCGCACATCCTTTTCCTCGGGCAGCAGGGCGGCCAGCGCGGCCTGCAGGCCGGCCGTGTCCATGCCCACCACCACGTCGATGACGCTGCAGGCACCGCTCCTGCCCTGCACGATCATATTGGTGCTGCCCACCGCGGCCCCGACCAGGTACAGCGTCCCGGGTGCCACCAGCAGTGCCTGCAGTACGGCGGGATTGCCGACGCCCCGGCTGACGATGGGCTCGGGCAGCCGCATCAACGTGGACTTCCCCAGTTGCAGTGCCAGGTGGCCGGGCGCCGCCGGCGCGCCGCTGCAGCGCGGGCCGTCGGCCCTGGCCGCGACGGGCGGCGCGGTGGCCGACGATGCGGCCGGCCCCGCCGACGCGGCCAGGCCATACTGGCAGCAGCAAGCGGCCGCCAGCAGCAGGCGGCGGATCGACGAAGGCATCATGGGGTCCTCACAGGCATGTCATTACAGGCATTGACGGCCGCTGTGCAGGCCGTCGATGGTGCCGATGCAGTGGCGCGCCGGCACGCTGCGCGCGACCTTGGGCGCGGTGCGCTGCGGAGTAGCCGGCGCGGCGACCGCGGCGGGCGTGGCCGCGGCCAGCCCCAGCAGGCTGCTCTTGGTGGCGCCGGCCGTGGTACCGGGCTGCGGATCGACCTGGTTGCGCAGCACCAGCGACAGGCTGCCCACGCTGCGTGCCAGGTCGAGCTTCTCGGCCTGCTCCGGCGCCACCTCCAGCGTGACGGCGTTGACGACGCGCGGCTTGGTGTCGTCCCGGCTCACTTCCTGGGCGACGGCCAGCACGAGGATCCGCTCCAGCACGATCTTCGAGATGGTCTCGTCGCTGTGCTGCGTGCCGGTGGCCTGGGTGCTGACGAGGATGTCGACGAAATTGCCGGGCAGCGCGAAGCCGGCCACGCCGATGACGTCGTTGACGCGCACGGTGATGGCGCGCTTGCCCTGCGTGATCAGGGCGGACAAGCCGCCCAGCGTGCCGGCCGGGGCCAGCTTCGCTTCCGTCAGCGGTTCGCCGCGCAGCACGCTGGTCTTCAGTACGCGCCCGCTCAGCGCCAGCGGATCGCGCAGTGCGCCGGCAGGCACACTGTCGGCGGGCCAGTCCGACAGTTTCACCATCTCCGGGCCGAGCCGCTGGCCCAGGCTGGCGTCGCCCGTCGCGACGACAATGCGGCTGCCGGCCACGGGCGCTTGCCGCAGCAGCAGGCGCGACGCCATCGCCACGGCGCCCAGGCCGAGGACGATGGCCAGCCCCATCATCAGGTAGGCGCGCCGGTTCTTCATGCCGCCCTCCCGGCCGCGGGGGCCAGCGCGAACATGCTGGACCAGGCCCGGTCGACGCTGGCCGGCGTGACCGTCGCCGGCTCGCCCAGGAACGCGGCCAGCTCGCGGATGCGGGCCAGGATCGCATGGGGGAAGCCGGCCAGGAGCGGCTGGCCGCTGGCGCGGTGCAGCTCACCGACGAGGTACGCGAGCGCCGTCTCGTCCGGCGCCAGGCCCAGGTGATGGCACTGCTGGCGGAACAGCGCCCGGTAGGCGGCTTCGTCGATCGGCCCCACGTGCACCTTGTAGCCGATGCGGCGCAGCGACGACGGATCGAGCACGGTATCGGGCGCCTGGTTGGTGATGAAGACCATCGTGGCGTCGAACGGGACGGCGAACTTGTGGCCACCCGCCAGCGCCAGCCGGTCGGCGCCCGTGTCGAGCGCCTGCGTGAAACGCGCCAGCAGTTCCGCGGCGGGCAGGCGCTGGCGCCCCAGGTCGTCGACGATGAACAGGCCGCCGGCGGCCTTGACGTGCGCGGGCGCGTGATAGCAGCCGCTGAACGCGTCGTGGCGCAGGTCGAGCATGTCGGCACCCAGTTCGGCGCCCAGGTGCAGCACGGGGCGGGCACACTGGGCCCAGCGCGTGTCGCTGCTGCGCCGGTCGGCGCCGGCCCGGGCCGGCAGCGCGGGCGGGTGATGCACGGCGGCGTCGTGCACCAGCACGATCTCCTGGCCGACAGCCACTGCGTACGGCACCGCCACGCTGCCCTCCAGCAGGCGACCCAGGCGGCGCGCCAGGGTCGTCTTGCCGCTGCCTGGCGCGCCGTACAGCAGCAGCGAGCGGTGGGCGTGCAGGGCGGCGCCGGCCAGCTGGCGCACGTGGGCCGGCATGCAGTCGCCGGCGAATTCGGCGGCCACGGCGTCGGCGCCCACGGGAGCCAACGCGGCTGACTGGCGCTGCAGCATGGCGCGATACACCGCCAGCGGCACCGGTGCCGCCCCCGCGTACGGACTGCGCTCCAGCCAGGCGGCGGCACGCTGGCGGCCGGCCGACGTCAGCTGGTACTGCACGTCCAGGTCGGATCCGCCCCGCCACGCCACTTCGGCCAGCTGTTCGGCCACCATGAAATCGAACACCTCGCGCAGCACGTTGATCGACAGCCGCAGCCGGGTCGTCAGTGCCGGCAACTGCGTCCTGCCGGAGCCGAACAGCGCCTTGGCGGCCAGCTCCACGAGCAGCGCCAGCTCCAGCCCCGTCTCGCGCACGGTTTTCGGCTGCGGCGGCAGCAGCGGCGTGTCGTCGCCGCCGGCGAGGTCGCCCGCAATGCTGGAATAAGTCGGATGGTCCATGCCGTTCTCCTGGTGAGATGGCGATGATAGCGAGGTGTTTCCTGCTGGATATTGACCAGCAGCAAGAGGCTACCAATGTAGTCGCGCCACCACAGTCAAGGTGCCCACGGCGATGGCGACGCCATACGGTATGCCGCCCGCGCTGGCCTCGCGCGACAGGGGAACGGGCCGCTGTGGCATGCCACCGAGGGAGTACACCAGCGGTGCCAGTATCGTGGCCAGGTTGTGTCCAAGCAGGCGCCAGCGGCCGCTGCGCAGCACCAGGGCCAGGCCCAACAGGCCGCCAACCAGGCAGGTCAGCAGCGCGATCTGCAGCGCGAGAAGCGGCCCGGTAAAGGCCCCGACCATCGCCATCAGCTTGACGTCGCCGGCGGCCATGCCGCGCAGCGCATACAGGGGGAGAAAGAGGAAAAAGCCGGTGGCCAGGCCGGCCAGCCACGTGGCCAGCAGCGCGCCGTCGGCCCCGTGCGCCCGTGCAGCGCGGCGGACAGCAGCAGCCCGGCCAGTACGAGGACATTGGGGATGCGGCGGATGGCGAGATCGGTCACGGCGGCCTGCAGGACCAGCCACAGCAGGAGTAACTGGAGTGCCGGGTTCATGTGCGCCTCGATGGAAAAAGCCCGCCGGCGAGGCCGGCGGGCAAACTGCGGTCAGGGCCCGGTGCCCGTACCGGCGCCACCGGTCAACTGGGTCGCGATCTTGGTAAAGGTGGTACCGATCGCGGCACCGACGTTGGTGAACGCGGCGCCGATGACACCGGCGATCACGGCGGCAATCAGGCCATATTCGATCGCGGTAATGCCTTCCTCATCCCGGGCGAAGTCCCGGGCTGCGACAATTAATGCTTTCATACTGTCCTCCTGTGGTGGGGTTGCACTGCGGGGCTGGCGACATACGTCGGCCAGTCAGGACATCTTAGGCTTATGTCGCGAGGCAATATTGATAGTGCACAACTTTCCAGGTGGAACTATTATTGTCGTAGGCGGAAATGTGACAGACAAGGGTGCCGGGCTATGTCACACTGCCTGAGCTCGTCCAGAACAGCGGCTATGGCGTAATCTGTTGCTGTCCGGACGCTGGGAGGCGCTGCTCGTTGTGTACAAAGAGTAGAATCGTGGCGTTTTTCAAGAATTTTCGCAAAGGATAATTGCTGAGAAAGCAAAAAACATTTATGCTGATCAGCTGTCTTTTGGAAAGGCCTCGTGCTTTGCGTCACTGTGTGCCTTGATTTTTCGGAAACATAATGCGACGCGCGTCTTGATACTTCAGAGAACGAGCATGGATTCCCTACTGAAACACATGGTGGACATGACTGGCCACCGCGATCACACGATGCTGGACATCTCCGTGATCTCGGCGGTGCAGGAGCTCGCCGGCGCCAGCCAGGCTCGCGTGCTGACCTTGGCTACCGTGCGGGACCAGATCTTCGTGCGCGCCCGTGCCGTCGTCGTCGCCGGCCAGCCAGCGCGCATGGAAGAGAACCCGGATCCGGCCAGCCCGGGCGATCCGATCACCTGCTATCCCGCGCTGGCCAACTGCCTGGCGCGCCACGAATCGAGCGCCGACCAGATGGACGCGGACGGCCGCCATACGTTGTGGCTGCCGATCTGGCTGGGAGAGAAGGCCGACACGTGCCTGGAGATCGTCAATCCCACGCCATACACCAGCGACACGATCCACGTCATCGGCGGCATCGTCAGCGTTTACCGCAATTTCCAGAACCTGCTCGACTACAGCGAGCGCGATTCGCTGACGGGGCTGTTGAACCGCAAGACCTTCGACGACCAACTGGCCAAGATGCTGCAGGCCAGCAGCGCGGAGCAGGATTCGCTGTCGCTGCCGCCGGGCGAGCCGGAACGGCGCCAGCACTGCGACGAGGAGCAGCAATGGCTGGCCGTCGTCGACGTCGACCACTTCAAGCACGTCAACGACAAGTTCGGCCACCTGTATGGCGACGAGGTGCTGATCCTCATCGCCAACCTGCTGCAATCGTCGTTCCGCGCGCAGGACCGCGTGTTCCGCTTTGGCGGCGAGGAATTCGTCGTGCTGCTGCGTTCCACCACCCTGGACAACGCCAAGAAGATCATCGACCGCTTCCGCATGAACGTGGAGCAGCACGACTTCCCGCAGGTGGGCAAGGTCACCGTCAGCGTGGGCTTCGTCAAGATCAGCGCGTTCGAGGCGCCCGTCATCATCCTGGGCCGGGCCGACCAGGCCCTGTACTACGCTAAGAGCCACGGCCGCAACCTCGCCTGCCACTACGACGAACTGGTCGAAGGCGGCCTGCTGCAGCGGGTCGAGTCGAACGACACCGCCGAATTCTTCTGACGAGTCTTTACTGATCCGGCGCGGACGCCGTCCGCGTCACACCACCAGGAAGCGCATGGGATCGACCTTCCACTGCGCGGGATCCTCGTGCCCCACGATCTTCTCGGCGCCACCAAAGCCCAGGCCGCGCGCCAGGTCGACCATCTCCGGCTTGATATAGACATTGGTCTTCGTGTTGAAGAACACGTTGACCTTCGGCGCCAGCAGGTTGGTCTCGTGCGGTTCGACGACGACGCCCAGGCGGCCGGACTCCAGGCGCACCAGCGTGCCGACGGGGTAGATGCCGACGCAGCGCATGAACTGCTGCACCAGCTGGGGATTGAAGTGGAACTTGCTCCACTCGTAGATCTTGCGCAGCGCGGCGGCGGCGGGAATGCCGCGGTGATAGCAGCGGTCGGCCGTGATGGCGTCGTAGACGTCGACGATGGCGGCCATCTGCGCCAGTTCGCTGATGGCGTCGCCGGCCAGCCTGTCGGGATAACCGGTGCCGTCGCGCCGCTCGTGGTGGTGGCGCGTGATGTCCAGCGCAATCGGCCCCACCTCGGGCGACTGCAGCAGGATCTGGTAGCCGTCCTCCGGGTGACGCCGGATGATGTCGAATTCCGCATCCGTCAGCCGGCCCGGCTTGTTCAGGATCTCGTCCGGCACCAGCGCCTTGCCCGTGTCGTGCAGCAGGCCGCCCAGGCCCGCCTCGCGCGTCAGCTCTTCCTCCATGTCGCGCGAGTGGCAGAATGCCACCAGCAACGCACACACGCTGACCGAGTGCAGGAACGTGTAGTCGTCCTTGGTCTTGATGCGCAGGAGGCCCGTCAGCGCGCCCGGATTGCGCAGGATGGATTCGGTGATGCTTTGCACGACCGGCTGTACGGTGCCGATCTCGATAACCTTGCCCAGGCGGGCATCCGCCATCACGTTGCGCACCAGGCCTGCCGCCTGCTGGCGGATACGCGCCGCGCGCTGCAGTTCCTCGCCCAGGGCCATGCGCAGCGGGCGCACCGGGGCCTGCGCAATGCCCAGGACCTCTTCCTCGATGGCGGCCTGCGCTTCCTGCAGGGTCGGCGCGTCCTGTACGTCCAGGCCTCGCGCGGCATCGATCACCACCTGCCGGATCCCGGCATTGTGGATCTTGCGGATCTCCGTGTCGGAAGTGATCGCAAAGCGGCTGCGCACGAACGGGTGATCGATCCAGTCGCAACTGAGATCGTGGATATACATGCCTACCTTGAGCTGGGAGGCGTCGACTTTCTTCAACATTCGGAACCTGCATGGTCATCGGCGCATCGGGCCCGGCGCGCTACAATGGCAGTATAACCAAACAGTTGCCGTACGGGACTAATCGTAAGCTAAAGGCATCGAAATTCTTATGGAATTGCGTCAACTCCGCTATTTTGTTGCAATCGTCGACCACGGCTCCCTGTCGCGCGCGGCGGGCGTGCTGCACGTGGCCCAGCCCGCACTGACGGCGCAGCTGCGCCAGCTGGAGCAGGATCTGGGCGCACAGCTGCTGCACCGCACGGCACAGGGCGTGCACAGCACCGATGCGGGCAAGGTGTTCTACGAACATGCGCAGGCGATCCTGAAGCAGGTGGCGGATGCGCGCACCGCCGTCACGCAGTCGGCCCACCCGGCCGGCAGCGTGACGCTCGGGCTGCCGCACAGCATCTCGGCGGCCCTGGCGCTGCCGCTGCTGGAGGCGGCCCGGGCGCAGTATCCCGACATCACGCTGCAGTTGACCGAGGAGCTGACGGGCAACCTGGCCGAGCAGCTGAAATCGGGCCGCGTCAATCTCGCCGTGCTGTTCGACGATGGCCAGTTGACGCCGTTTGCCACCACGCCGCTGGCGGAAGAATCGCTGTGCTTCATCTGCCGCGCCGACGCCCGCTGGTATCCGCAGCGCGCCGCCATCACCCTGCAGGAAGCGCTGCAGGCCACGCTGATCCTGCCGGGCCTGCAACACGGCGTGCGGCCACGCATCGAAGCCGTCGCGGGTGCGGCGGGGCTGGCGCCGGCGGATGTCATCGAGATCAACTCCATCGCCATCCTGAAATCGGCCCTGATGGCGGACATGGGCGCCACTATCCTCCCCGTGGCCCCCGTGCTGCCGGAGATCGAGCGGGGCCTGCTGCGGGCCATTCCCATCCACGGTCCCGCCATCTCGCGCACCGTCGTGCTGTGCGCCTCGCGCACGCTGCCGCTGACGAATGCCGCGACGGCCATCAGCCGGCTGGCGGTGGAGGTGGCCGGTCAACTGTGCCGCGACGACGTCTGGCCGGGTGCCGTGCTGCTGGGGTCTGTCCCTGCCAGGGACTGACCCCGAAGTTTGCTTGATGGCCAAACCACTTCAGGGTCAGTCCCTGTGGGGACAGACCCTCGGCCATCACTTTTTCTTATACCCCCATCGCCATCCCCTATTTCCGTATACGTCAACCAAGGCGTAGACTGATCGACTAGAGAACCGCCGCAGAGTGGTCGAGCCGCGATACGCGGCCCCGTAGCCTGAGCCAGACCGTGCCCACCCGGCGCGCCAAGGCCAGGCGCAACCGAAATAATGAATTTTGGAGACAAGCCATGCCCGATACCCCGGCAATGGGTACCGCCGCGTCCGTTCGTGACGCCGCGCCCGCGCAGCCAGTCGTTCTGAACGACGTCAGCCTCGACGACAAGTACACCGCCACTTCCGGCAAGATCTTCCTCTCCGGCATCCAGGCCCTCGTGCGCCTGCCGATGATGCAGAAACTGCGCGACGAAAAGGCCGGCCTGAACACCGCAGGCTTCATCTCGGGCTATCGCGGTTCGCCCCTGGGCGGCCTGGACGAAACGCTGTGGAAGACGAAAAAACACCTGGAAGCGAGCCACATCCAGTTCGTCCCGGGCGTGAACGAGGACCTGGCCGCCACCGCCGTGTGGGGTTCGCAGCAGGTCGACCTGATCGGGCCGTCGAAATACGATGGCGTGTTCGCCATGTGGTACGGCAAGGGCCCGGGTGTGGACCGCTGCGGCGACGTCTTCAAGCACATGAACCACGCCGGCACGTCGAAGCACGGCGGCATCCTGTTGGTCGCCGGCGACGACCATGGCGCCTATTCGTCGACGCTGCCGCACCAGTCCGACCACATCTTCTCGGCCTGCATGATCCCCGTGCTGTACCCCTGCAATGTGCAGGAGTACCTGGACCTGGGCGTGCATGGCTGGGCCATGTCGCGTTTCTCCGGCTGCGCCGTCGCATTCAAGGCGCTGGCAGACACGGTCGAATCGTCGGCTTCCGTCGATGCCGACCCGTTCCGCGTGCAAGTGAAACTGCCGCAGGACTTCCACATGCCGGAAGGCGGCCTGAATGCCCGCCTGTCGTCGATCCCGCTGGGCCAGCAGGCGCGCAACCAGGAAGCGCTGATGCAGGACTACAAGATCTACGCAGCCCTGGCCTACGCGCGTGAAAACAAACTGAATCACACGACCATCGACAACCCGAACGCCAAGCTGGGCATCATCGCTTCGGGCAAATCGTACCTGGACGTGCTGGAAGCGCTGGAAGAACTGGGCATCGACGAGGACATGGCCGCGAAAGTCGGCCTGCGCCTGTTCAAGGTGTCGATGCCCTGGCCGCTGGAGCCGGACTCCGTGCGCGAGTTCGCGCAAGGCCTGGACGAGATCCTGGTGGTGGAAGAGAAGCGCCAGTTCGTCGAATACCAGCTGAAGGAACAACTGTACAACTGGCGCGACGACGTCCGTCCGCGCGTCATCGGCAAGTTCGACGACAAGGGCGAGTGGGTCGCGCCGCGCGGCGAATGGCTGCTGCCGCCGAAGGCCGACTTCTCCGTCTCGCAGGTCGCGCGCGTGATCGCGTCGCGCGTCAAGCAGTATATCGACGACACCCACATCCAGGACCAGATCAAGGCACGCCTGACGTTCCTCGACGCGAAGGATGCGGTCCTGAAGAAGGCCATCGGCACGCCGTTCCGTCCCGCGTTCTATTGCTCCGGCTGCCCGCACAACACCTCGACGAAAGTCCCGGATGGCAGCTTCGCGCTGGCCGGCATCGGCTGCCATGTAATGGCCACGTCGATCTACCCGGAGATGAACAAGCTGACGACGCACATGGGCGGCGAAGGCACGCCGTGGATCGGCCAGGCCGCGTTCTCCACCGTGCCGCACGTGTTCCAGAACCTGGGCGACGGCACCTACTTCCACTCCGGCTATCTGGCCATCCGCGCCGCCGTCGCGGCCAAGGTCAACATCACTTATAAAATCCTGTACAACGACGCCGTCGCGATGACGGGCGGCCAGCCGGTCGACGGCACCGTGTCCGTACCGATGATCGCGCAGCAGATGGCGGCCGAAGGCGTCAAGCGCATCGCCCTTGTCACCGAAGACCTGTCGCGCTATGCGGACCGCTCGAACCTGCCGGCCATCGTCACGCTGCACGACCGCAAGGACATGGACGATGTGCAGCGCGAGCTGCGCGAACTGCCCGGCTGCACGGTGCTGATCTATGACCAGACCTGCGCGGCCGAGAAGCGCCGCCGCCGCAAGAAGAACGAGTTCCCGGACCCGAACAAGCGCATGGTCATCAACGAAGCCGTGTGCGAAGGCTGCGGCGACTGCGGCATCCAGTCCAACTGCGTGTCGATCCTGCCGAAGGAGACGGAGTTCGGCCGCAAGCGCACCATCGACCAGTCCAGCTGCAACAAGGACTACTCGTGCGTGAAGGGCTTCTGCCCCAGCTTCGTGACCGTCGAAGGCGGCACGCTGAAGAAATCGAAGACGGGCGTCAGCAAGGCGCCCGACGACTGGGGCGTGCTGCCGCAACCGCGCCTGCCGGACTGCGAGCAGCCGTACAACATCCTGATCAACGGCATCGGCGGCACCGGCGTCATCACCGTCGGTGCGTTGATGGGCATGGCCGCGCACCTGGAGGGCAAGGGTGCTTCGGTGCTGGACATGACGGGCATGTCGCAGAAAAACGGCTCCGTCACGTCGCACGTGAAGATCGCCACATCGCCCGCGCACCTGCGCGCGCAGCGTATCGCCACCGGCGAAGCGGACCTGATCCTGGGCTGCGACATGCTGACCGCCGGCGCGGCCGACGCGGTGTCGAAGATGCGTCCCGGCCGTACGCTCGCCGTCGTCAACCTGCACGAGCAGCCGCCCGGCACGTTCGCGCAGAACGCCGACTGGCAGTACCCGGCCGAGGAAGTGCGCGCCCTGATCGTCGAATCGGTGGGCGGCGCGGATGCCGCCGACTTCATCGACGCGACCAAGCTGGCCACCGCGCTGATGGGCGACTCGATCGCCGCCAATCTGTTCATGCTGGGTTACGCCTGGCAGCGCGGCCGCATCCCGCTGTCCGAAGCGGCGCTGCTGCGCGCCATCGAGATGAACGGCGTGGCTGTCGAATCGAACAAGAAGAGCTTCCTGTGGGGCCGCCGCGCCGCGGTCGACGTCAAGAAGGTCGAACTGACCGCGACGCCGGCACAGGCCATCGTCGTGCAGATGCCGCAAAGCCTGGATGGCGTCATCAAGAAGCGCGTCGAATTCCTGACCGGCTACCAGAACGCGGCCTATGCGGCGCAGTACGAGCAGCTGGTGTCGCAAGTGCGCGAGCGCGAGACGGCGCTGGGCCTGCCGAACCGGTTGTCGATGGCGGTGGCGAAATCGCTGTTCAAGCTGATGGCATACAAGGACGAATATGAGGTGGCGCGCCTGTACACGGACGGCCGCTTCGTCGAGCAGCTCAAGCAGCAGTTCGAAGGCGACTTCAGCCTGAAGTTCAACCTGGCGCCGCCGATCTTCGCGAAAAAGGACGCCAAGGGCCACCTGGTGAAGGCGGAATACGGATCGTGGATGTGGAAGGCGTTCAGCGTGCTGGCAAAGATGAAAGGCCTGCGCGGCGGTGCGTTCGATATTTTCGGTCGTACCGAGGAGCGCAAGATGGAACGGGCGCTGATCGCCGAGTATCGCCAGATCGTCGCCGAACTGCTGGCCGGCCTGAGCGCCGTCAACTACGAGCAGGCGGTGGCGATTGCCGCGCTGCCCGAGAAGATCCGCGGCTTCGGCCACGTCAAGGAAAAAGCCGTCGCGGCCTTCCACGCCGACAAGGCGCGCCTGCTGGCAGCCTTCGGCGGCGCCCGCCAGCACGCCGCCTGATTTAGCTGAGCGCCGCGCATGCGTGCAGAACCCAAGACCGAAAACTGGGGTCAGACCCGCCGGGTCTGACCCCGGCTTTGCGCCGCTGGGTTCCGGCGCGGACTGGCGGCATTAAACAGTCTTACGTTAACGTAAACGTCATATAATCGGATCGTACGATCCGTCGAAATTCCAGGGAATCTCATGAACGATCTGACCTCCGCCAAGACCCTAGCCGCCGAAGCCGACCAGGCGCGGCCGGCCAACAAGGTGCGCTTCGTTACGGCCGCCTCGCTGTTCGATGGCCACGATGCCTCGATCAACATCATGCGCCGCATCCTGCAGTCCAATGGCGTCGAGGTCGTCCACCTCGGCCACAACCGCTCGGTCGACGAAGTCGTCACCGCCGCATTGGCCGAAGACGTACAGGGCATCGCCATCTCCAGCTACCAGGGCGGCCACGTCGAATACTTCAAGTACATGATCGACTTGCTGCGCCAGCGCGGCGGTGCGCACATCAAGGTGTTTGGCGGCGGCGGTGGCGTCATCGTCCCTTCCGAGATCGCCGACCTGCACGCATACGGCGTCACGCGCATCTTCAGCCCGGAAGACGGCCAGCGCATGGGGCTCGTCGGCATGATCCAGTGGATGGTGCAGCAGTGCGACATCGACCTGTCGCAGTATTCGCCCACGTCGCTGGCGCCCCTACAGGAAGGCGACATCGCGGCGCGCCACCGCCCGCTGGCCCAGCTGATCACGGCGCTGGAAAACGACCGCGCCACGCCCGAGCTGCGCCAGCAGTTGCTGGCGGCGGCCGACGAGCTGGCAACGCCCACGCTTGGCATCACCGGCACGGGCGGCGCCGGCAAGTCGTCGCTGACGGATGAACTGATCCGCCGGATCCGCCTGGACCAGGGCGACGCGCTGAACATCGCGATCATCTCGATCGACCCGTCGCGCCGCAAGTCCGGGGGCGCGCTGCTGGGCGACCGCATCCGCATGAACGCGATCAATCCATGGAACGGCCAGGCGCGCGTCTTCATGCGTTCGCTGGCCACGCGCGAGGCAGGCTCCGAGATCTCCCAGGCGCTGCCGGACGTGATCGCGGCCTGCAAGGTCGCCGGCTTCGACCTCGTCATCGTCGAGACGTCCGGCATCGGCCAGGGCGACGCGGCCATCGTGCCGCACGTGGACGTGTCCATGTACGTGATGACGCCCGAATTCGGCGCCGCGTCGCAGCTGGAAAAAATCGACATGCTCGATTTCGCCGACTTCATCGCCATCAACAAATTCGACCGCAAGGGCGCCGCTGACGCGCTGCGCGACGTGGCGAAACAGTACCAGCGCAACCGTGAGCTGTGGAGCAAGCGCCCGGAAGAAATGCCCGTGTACGGCACGCAGGCGTCGCGCTTCAATGACGATGGCGTCACCGCGCTGTACCAGGGCCTGCTGCCCAAGCTGGTCGAGCACGGCCTGCACACGCAGCCGGGCAAGCTGGCGCCCGTCGACGTGCGCTTCAGCTCCGGCAAGAACGTCATCGTGCCGCCCGCGCGTGCGCGCTACCTGGCCGAGATCGCGGACACGGTGCGCGGCTATCACAAGGCCGTGCGCCGCCAGTCCGTGCTGGCCCGCGAGCGCCAGCAGCTGACGGAGGCCAAGCGCATGCTGGCGCTTGCGGGCAAGAACGCCGACTTCGACGACGTCATCGTCGAGCGCGACAACCAGCTGGACGCCAACACGAAGAAACTGCTGGCAACCTGGCCGGAAGTGCAGGCGGCCTATGCGGGCGACGAGTTCGTCGTGAAAATCCGCGACAAGGAAATTCGTACGGGCCTGGTCTACCACACGCTGTCCGGCAACAAGGTACGCAAGGTATCGCTGCCGAAGTACGAGGACCACGGCGAGCTGCTGCGCTGGCTGATGCTGGAGAACGTGCCGGGATCGTTCCCGTACACGGCCGGGGTGTTCCCGTTCAAGCGCGAAGGCGAGGACCCGACCCGCATGTTCGCCGGCGAAGGCGACGCGTTCCGCACCAACCGCCGCTTCAAGCTGGTGTCCGAAGGGCTGGATGCGAAGCGCCTGTCCACCGCCTTCGACTCCGTCACGCTGTATGGCGCCGATCCGGCGCTGCGCCCCGACATCTACGGCAAGGTCGGCAACTCGGGCGTGTCGATCGCCACCCTGGACGACATGAAGGTGCTGTACGACGGCTTCGACCTGTGCAGCCCGACGACGTCCGTCTCGATGACGATCAACGGCCCGGCGCCGACGATCCTTGCCATGTTCATGAACACGGCGATCGACCAGCAGATCGACAAGTTCACGCGCGACAAGGGCCGCCATCCGACGGCTGACGAAGCGGCGCAGATCCGCGCCTGGGTGCTGCAGAACGTGCGCGGCACCGTGCAGGCCGACATCCTGAAGGAGGACCAGGGCCAGAACACGTGCATCTTCAGCACCGAGTTCTCGCTGAAGGTAATGGGCGACATCCAGGAATATTTTGTCCGGCACCAGGTGCGCAACTTCTACTCCGTCTCGATCTCGGGCTACCACATCGCCGAAGCGGGCGCGAATCCGATCTCGCAGCTGGCCTTCACCTTGTCGAACGGCTTCACGTTTGTCGAGGCGTACCTGGCGCGCGGCATGAACATCGACGACTTCGCGCCGAACCTGTCGTTCTTCTTCTCGAACGGCATGGACCCCGAGTACACGGTACTGGGCCGCGTAGCGCGCCGCATCTGGGCCGTCACGATGCGCGACAAGTACGGTGCCAACGACCGCAGCCAGAAGCTGAAGTACCACATCCAGACGTCGGGCCGCTCGCTGCACGCGCAGGAGATCGACTTCAACGACATCCGCACGACGTTGCAAGCACTGATCGCCATCTACGACAACTGCAACTCGCTGCACACCAACGCCTATGACGAGGCCATCACCACGCCGACGGACGAATCGGTGCGCCGCGCACTGGCGATCCAGCTGATCATCAACCGCGAGTGGGGCCTGGCGAAGAACGAGAACCCGAACCAGGGTGCGTTCATCATGGAGGAACTGACGGACCTGGTGGAAGAACAGGTACTGCAGGAGTTCGAACGCATCGCGGAGCGCGGCGGCGTGCTGGGTGCGATGGAGACGGGCTACCAGCGCGGCAAGATCCAGGAGGAGTCGCTGCTGTACGAGCACAAGAAGCACGACGGCTCGCTGCCGATCATCGGCGTCAATACCTTCCGTAATCCGAAGGGCGCCGAGGTGCCGCAGACGATCGAGCTGGCCCGCTCGACCGACGACGAGAAGCAGTCGCAGTTGCAGCGGCTGGAGGACTTCCATACGCGTCACGCAGCGCAAAGCCCGGCCGCGCTGGCCGCGCTGCAGCAGGCCGCCATCGACAACGAGAACGTGTTCGAGAAACTGATGGATGCGGCGCGCGTGTGCTCGCTGGGGCAGATCACCACCGCCTTGTTCGAGGTGGGTGGGCAGTACCGCCGCAATATGTAACGGCCTGCGGTCGCGGCTGGGGTCTGTCCCTGCACAGGGACTGACCCCGAAGTCCGGTTGCGCCGCCACAAGCGCCCGCAAACTTCGGGGTCAGTCCCGGAGGGACAGACCCCAGCGCGTTGGCTCCGGCGTTATAACCAAACTATCAATGTTAAAACGCGGCGCCACCCAGCGCCGCGCGCCGCCACAATCGCCGCCATGATTATCAGGCGGTATTGATCCCGCTCCACCTTCCCTTTCGTATTGCCAGCAAGCCCTGCTGCTGATCAATACGCCAGTGTTCCTCTCCGCTAACGTAAAGCTCGTTGTACAGGCCGCCCCCTGATGAGGACCGTTAATGAGATACGCACGCCTGACGCCGGGGCACGGCTTCAAACCCGCCAACAGCTTCTTCTATTACCTGCAGCGTATCGTCGTCTCGCCTCCGCTGCGCGGCCTGTGCGTACGCCTGTTTCGCCAGTGGGTGCGCCTGCGCCAGGGTGAGCCAGCCGCCGCACTGCCGTTGGCGCAGCGCCGCCTGCTCGATCACCTGCATGCGGAAGGCTACGCGGCACTGGGCAACGTGCTGACGCCCGCGCAGTGCGCCGACATCCACCGCTACTTCAAGCCGCGTACGCTGACCGACCGCCACGATGCCAGCTCCACCTTCACGTTGGCCAGCGTGCCGGCCACGGCCCGGCTGGCCGAGTACAGCCTGGGCGACATCGTACACAGCCCGCACATCCTCGCGCTGGCCAACGACCGTCGGCTGCTGGAGCTGGCCGCCAGCTACATCGGCTGCAAGCCGACGATTTCGCAGCTGGGCGTGCGCTGGTCGTTTCCCGCCAATGGCCGGCGCAGCGACCTGCAGACGTTTCACCGCGATTCGGAGGACTGGCGCTACTTCAAGGTGATCATCTACCTGACCGACGTCGGCGACGCCGACGGACCGCACGTCTACGTACGGGGCACTCACAAGACACGCGCACCCATGCGCCTGCACTTGCAAAGCGACGGCGAAGTGAGCGAGCAGTATGGCGCCGAGCGGCTGATCGTCGCGCGGGGCGAGCGGGGTTTCGGCTTTGCCGTCGACACGGCCGGCGTGCACAAGGGCGCGCCACCGACCGACCGGCCCCGCCTGATGCTGCAGATCCAGTACTCGCTGTTTCGCAGCTACGCCTACGTGTACGAACCGGCCCCGTATCCGGACGACTGCCTGTTCGACCGCTACATCAACCGCCTGATCCTGGCCTGAATCAGCGTGGTGCCGGCCCAACCGTCGATCCCGCCACGAGGCGCGGCTGCCACAATTCCTGCAAGTTAGCCGCAGGCGTTCCGGCCAGCCGGGCCAGCAGCATCTGCGCCATTTTCGCACCGGCCGCGCGCGCGTCGGGCTGGTCGATCGTCGTCACGTCCAGCCCTGCCAGGGTGTCGGCCATGCTGCCCCAGACGATCAGCGAGATATCGGTACCGATGCGCAGGCCTGCATCGAGCAGCGCGCGCACGGCGCCTACGCCGGACAGGTGGTTGTCGACGATGACGGCGGTCGGCCGTGGTGCCACGGCCAGCAACTGCTGCATGGCCTGGTAGCCGCTGCGACGGTCGATCGCCGACTCGACCACGCAGCGCGGATCGGGCGCAAGGCCGGCAGCATCCAGCGAGGCGATGAAACTGTCGCGGCGCTGGCGGGCGAAGTTCAGCGTCAGCGGCGATCCCAATAGCGCAATCCGGTGGTGTCCGTGCGCCAGCAGGGCCTGCACGGCCAGGGCGACGCCGGCCGCGTTGTCGTAATCGAACCAGGCATACGGTCGATCCAGCTGTGTCCTGCCGTGGGCCACGAACGGGAAGCCCGCTTCGCCCAGCCACGCGATCCGTTCGTCGTCGACGAGGGTGCGGCTGACCACGAGACCGTCGACACGGCGGCCCCGCACCAGCTGGCGGTAGGTAGGAAGCTCATTGGCCGGCGAAACGGGCACGATGATCAGGTTCATGCCCGCCGCTTCCAGCGCGGCGGACATGCCGCCCACCGTCTCCAGGAACATCGGATCGCCCAGGTCGGCCGGCAGCAGCGGGTAGATGATGCCGAGGACATTGCTGCGCCCCACCGCCAGCGTGCGCGCGGCCGGATTGGCCTGGTAGCCGGCCGCCGCGGCCGCGGCCAGGACGCGTTCGCGCGTGCGCTCGGACACTTCCGGATAGCCGTTCAGCGCGCGGCTGACCGTGGTCTTGGACATGCCGAGCGTGTCGGCCAGCGCTTTCAGGTTCATTGCAGGGGAAGGTTCAATGCGAATGCATCAATGCGAACCGCCGATTATAACGGGACCCGTCCCGCCGACGCCGTCCTCGCCCTCCACCGCGCGGCGGAAGAAGTACAACATCACGAGCACGATGGCGATCGGCACGAGCGTCAGGTAGAACGCGAAGTGGCCGGAAAATGCCCCGAAGACGTAGCCCGTGACCAGCGAGCCGGTGGTGCCGCCCAGGGCCGAGAAGATCACCAGCAGGCCCGTCATCGCGGAATGCTGGTGCTGCGGCAGGGAGCTGAGCATCACCGAATTGATGCCCGGGTAGATCGGCGCCATGAACAGGCCGATCAGCGGGAACAGGAAGGCGGCGACCGGCGCGCTGGCCCACGTGACGTCCGGATTGCTGACGGCGTCGTGCGTCAGCGGCAGCGCCAGCAGCACGACGGCACCCATCCCCACCAGGCAGGCGTTCATGACGGGATACCAGTGCAGCCGGCGCAGTACGACGCCCGCGGACAGCCGGCCGAGCGCCAGGCTGGCCGCGAAGATACTCGTCACCTGCACGCTCATCGCCGCCGGCAGCTTCAGGATCTCGTTATTGAACGTCGGCAGCCAGGTGCCCACGCTCTGCTCGATCAGCACGTACAGGAACGCGGTGATGACGAAGATGCAGACCAGCGGCTTGAAGAACAGCTTGAGCATCGCGGCGAAGTCCTGGGCCGCCGTACGATCGGCCGGCAGCGCGGCCAGGCGCTCGTCGAAACGCGTCGCCAGCAGCAGCACGAACGTGACGGCGCACAGCGCGGCCAGCAGCCAGTAGACGTTCAGCCAGCCGTGCGAGCGTGGATCGCCCGAATCGATGAACCAGCTGAACACCCAGTAGGCGCACAGCACCCCCACCATGAAGAAGCCTTCCAGCGTGTTCATGATGCCCGCGTGATGACGGCGGCTGGTGGCCACCAGTCCCAGCGTCGAATACACGGACACCTTGATCAATGCGAACGACACGCCCACGCACAGGAACAGCAGCTTGGCCGTCGCGAAGCCCGGCACCAGCGGCATGGCCACGCACGCGGCGGTAACGATGGCCAGGCCGATCAGCATCGCCTTCTTGTAGCCGATGCGCGGCAGGAACGAGGCGACCAGGAACGACACGACGGCGATCGGCAGGTCCTTGAACCCTTCCAGCACGCTGGCGGCGGACTTCGTCACGCCGTAGTTGTTGATGACCTGCAGGATCACCGTGCCCACGCTGTTGAGCAGGATGGCGAACACGAAATAGATCAGGAACAGGATGAACAGGATGCGGCGGCTTTGCATGGGGTGTCTCCTCCAGTATTTTTTTTTATGCCGCGACGTAGTCGGATAGCCTGAACTGCGCCAGGCTCGGTATCACGACGTCGGCCTGGCGCAGCGTGTCCGGATCGCCGACACCGACGGCATACATGCCCGCCCCCTTGATCGACGCCACGCCGGCCACCGCATCCTCCACCCCGAAGCATGCCGCCGGCGGCACGCCCAGCGCCTGCGCGGCCGCCAGGAAGATCTCCGGATCGGGTTTGCCCTTCGCGATCGTGCCCGCATCGACGACGTAGTCGAACTTGCCCGTGATGCCCAGCCGGTCCAGCACCGTGAACGCATTGCGGCTGACGGAGGCCAGGCCGATCTTCAGGCCCGCCGCGCGGCAGTCGTCCAGCGCCTGCACGGCGCCCGGCAGCAAATCCGCGGGCGTCATCGTGGCGATCAGTTCCTTGTAATGCTCATTCTTTGCCGTCGCCAGCGCCAGCTTTTCCTCCGGCGTGTAGGTGCGCGCGCTGGAAGCGAGAATCATGTCGAGGGAGCCCATCCGGTCGATGCCCTTCAGGTGCTCGTTGAAGGCCTCGTCGAAGTGCACGCCCTGCGATTCTGCCAGACGCTTCCAGGCCAGGTAGTGGTAGCGGGCGGTGTCGGTGATGACACCGTCCAGGTCGAAGATGACGGCGCGTTTCATGCGGCCTCCTGGTGGGTGGGTTGTGCGGTGCTGACGTCGATGACGGTATCGCGGTGGCTGAAGCGCAGCGCTGCGCCGCGCAGCAGCGTGTACGTGGTGCCGTCGGCATCGACGGCCACGCGCAGCAGGCAGCCGTGCAGGTGGATGTGGAACTGGTAGCGGCGCCATTGGCGCGGCAGGGTCGGCGCGAAGCGCACGGCGCCGTCCACTACGCGCATGCCGCCGAAACCATAGGCGACGCCCAGCCACGTGCCGGCCATCGCCGCCGTGTGCACGCCGTAGCGCGTGTTGCCGTGGGTGTCGTCCAGGTCCATGCGCGCCGTCTCCATGAAGTAATCGTACGCCTTGTCCTCGTAGCCCACTTCGGCGGCAACGATGGAATAGATGCAGGACGACAGCGAGGAGTCGTGCGTCGTCACGGCCTCGTAGTAGTCGAAGTCGCGCCGCTTGTCGTCCAGCGTGAAGCGGTCCGACAGCAGCAGCAGCGCCAGCACCACGTCGGCCTGCTTGCACACCTGGTGGCGGTAGATCACCATCGGGTGGTAGTTCAGCAGCAGCGGGTACTTGTCCGCTGGCGTGTTCTCGAAATCCCAGCGCTTCTTCGACAGGAAGCTGTCGTCCTGTTCGTGGATGCCCAGCTCCTCGTCGTACGGCAGGTACATCGCGCCAGCGGCGCGGCGCCACTCGGCGGGTTCATCGTCGCCCAAGGCCATCGCCGCGGCGATGCGGGCATGGTCCTGCGGATGCTCGGCCGCCAGCTTGGCCGCGATGGCCGCCGCGAACTCCAGGTGCTGGCGCGCCATCGCGTTGGTGTAGTAGTTGTTGTTGACGAGGGCCGTGTATTCGTCCGGCCCCGTCACTTCGTTGATGACGAAGCGGCCCTTGCGATCGTAGCTGCCGATGCCGGTCCAGATGCGCGCCGTCTCCATCACGATCTCGGCGCCGCAGGCTCGCAGCCAGTCGATGTCGCCCGTCGCGTCCCAGTACTGCTTGATCGAATAGGCGATGTCCGCGTTGATGTGGTACTGCGCCGTGCCGGCCGGGAAGTAGGCGGAACACTCTTCGCCCGCGATGGTGCGCCATGGGTACAGCGCGCCTTGCTCGTGCGACATCTGGCGTGCGCGCCGGCGCGCCGAGTCCAGCCCCGCCCAGCGGTAGTCCAGCAGCTTGCGCGCGATTTCCGGCTTGTTGTACAGGAAGTAGGGGAAGATGTAGATCTCCGTGTCCCAGAAATAGTGGCCTTCGTAGCCCTCGCCCGTGACGCCCTTGGCGGCGATATTGGTCTTGCCGTCGCGGCCCACCGATTGCAGCAGGTGGTAGGCGTTGAAGCGGATGCCCTGCTGCAGGGCGTCGTCGCCGTCGATCTGCACGTCGGCCTGCTGCCAGAAGTCGGCCAGGTAGGCAGCCTGGCGCGCGACCAGCGCGTCAAAGCCGTCGGCCTGGGCCTGCGCCAGCACGGCGCGGCTGCGCTCGGCCAGCTCGCCTTCGGGATAGTCGCGCGACGAGTGGTAGCTGGCGTATTTCGTCGCTTCGATGGCCTGGCCCTGCACGGCCGCGACGGTGTAGGCCTGCTCCAGGCGCAGGCCCTGCTGCAGGAAGGTGGCGCTGGCCGCCGTGTCCACGTGCGTGCGCGTGGCGCTGACGAGGTGGAAGCCGCTGTTGTGCGTCTTCTGCACGAGCGCCGCGTAATGGGCGTCCTGTTCCACCGCCAGCAAGGTGAGCGCCGGGCCCGAGACAGCCGAGCCCACGCGGGGATCGTCGCCGGCTTCCAGGTTTTTCACGGCGCCATCCAGGCTTGCGACGATGCGCACGGTGCCGCTGAAGTTGACGGGCGTGACCTGCACCTGCAACGCCAGCAGGTGCTTGTTGTCGAAGGAGACCAGGCGGCGGCTGCGGTAGTCGATGATGCGTCCGCCCGGCGACGTCCAGCGCAGGCGGCGCTCCAACATGCCGGTGCGCAGGTCCAGCGTGCGCTCGTAGTCCTCCACCGTGCCGGTCAGCGGGTCGAACCGCTCGTCGCCGACGTAGACCCGCAGGCCCTTTGCATTCGGCACGTTCAGCATGAACTGGTTGGTCTTGGCCAGCGCGTAGGCCGTTTCGGGATAGTGGATCGGCTCGGACTCGTAGAAGCCGTTCAGGTAGGTACCGTCCATCGACGTGCCGGCCGGGCCGCTGTAGCCCTCCTCGCCCGTGCCGCGCACGCCGATATAGCCGTTACCGAGCGCGAACAGCGTCTCGTTCAGGAAGTGCGCCGCGGGGTCGGGCGCCGTTTCACGCAGGCGCCATGGGTCGGGCGGGAAGTTGGGAGTGTTTGCGGACACGTCAGGCCTTTCAAACCGGTTTGGAAACGCGTTAAAAAAATCGGCGGCGTCAGGGTCTGCCCCTCCGGGACTGCCCCTGAAGTTGGTGGTCCACTGAACTTCGGGGTCAGTCCCCTGCGGGGACTGACCCCAAACCTCAGGTAGCCCGGACCATCAACGTGGTCGGCAACACCTCCGACCCCACCGCCTCGCCATTCATCAAATCAAGCATCTTGCGCGCCAGCAGGACGCCGCCGTCGCGCAGGTATTGGTGCACGCTGGTCAGCGGCGGCACGAAGCTGGCCGCGCCCGGCGTGTCGTCGTAGCCGATGACGGACACCGCCTCCGGCACGTGCAGGTTCTTTTCCGCCAGCGCCCGGATCGCGCCCATCGCCAGCAGGTCGCTGGCGGCAAACACGCCGTCGAACGTGGCGCCCTTCTTCTTCAGCAGCGCCGACATGCAGTCAAAGCCGGCCTCGAACGTGAACGCCTTCGGCCGCATGATGTGCACCGTGCCGCGCCCGCCCATCGCGTCGATGAAGCCGGCACAGCGTTCCTGCACTTCGGCATGGTCGACGTCGCCCAGGAACACCAGCTTGCTGCGGCCCAGCTCGATAAAACGCTGCGCCGCCGACTGGCCGCCCTTGCGGTTGTCGCTGCCGACGACGATCGTGTCCGAGCCAGCTTCCGGCGCGCCCCAGACGACCAGCGGCAGGCCCGTCTTCTGCAGCGTCGTGACGGCAGCGCCGTGCGAGCCCTGGCCCAGCAGGATCAGGCCGTCCGCCCCCTGCACGGGCGCCGTGTCCAGCAACTGCTTGGATGTCAGCACGACGCTGTAGCCCGCCGTCGTCAGCTCCTGCGTGATGCCGCCCAGCAGCTCCAGCGGATACGGATCGGACATCGGCCGGCCCTTCGCCGGTGTCATTTCCACCACGACCGCCACCGAGTAGGAGCGGCCCATGCGCAGGTTGCGAGCGCTCACATTGAAGCGGTAGCCCTGCTCTTCCGCGATCCTGCGCACCTTGTCGCGCGTGGCTTCCGTCACCAGCGGGCTGTTGCGCAACGCCCGCGACACGGTGATCTTGGAGACCCCCGCCACCCGGGCCAGGTCTTCCATCGTCAGGCCGGAATCAGGGGTTTTCGGTGGTGCCATGGTCGCTCGAGTCAGGTGCTGGGGAAAAATTCTGGGGGCATTATGACAGATTCCAAACTTTTGTCGCGAAAAATGACATCGATAACATTTCGATTGACATCGATATCATTTGTTGTTTCAATGGCAGGCACATCTGCTCAGAACATGAAAGCAGCGGGAACGGCGGGCCTCTCGAGGCCGGTCGTATTGTCCCGGAGACGACAATCCTAGAGAAGAAAGCCCATCATGAGAATTCCTCGCACGTTCCTGCACACGTCCGTTTCGCTGGCCATCCTGACCCTCGCCAGCCAGGCCCAGGCGCAAACCGACACCGCGGCCCCGCCCCCGGCGGATAGCAGCGGCACCAGCGGCAGTCCGCAAACCCAGGCCGGCGCTGCCCGCAACGACGCCGTCCAGACCGAGCTGCAGCAGGTGGTCGTGACCGGCGTCGCCACCTCCGGCGGCGTGCGCAAGCTCGACTCCGCGTTCTCCATCACGACGGCCACCGAAGAACAGCTCAAGCAGGCCGCCCCCAGCAGCACAGCCGACATCCTGAAGCTGGTGCCCGGCGTGTACGCCGAGGCGACGGGCGGCCAGTCGGGCGCCAACATCGAGGTGCGCGGTTTCCCGTCCGGCTCCGACTCGCCCTTTGTTTCCGTGCAGATGATGGGCAACCCGATCTATCCGGTGCCGACGTTGTCGTTCTTCGAAGGCTCGTCCGCCTTCCGCCTGGACGACACGATCGAGCGCGTGGAAGTGCTGCGTGGCGGCCCCAGCACCATCTTCTCGAACGGCCAGCCGGGCGCGACGATGAACTTCATCCTGAAAAAGGGAACCGACACGCCGGAAGGCTCGATCCGCTTCTCCACGGGCACGGGCGAACTGCGCCGCGTGGACGTGTTCTACGGCGGCAAGATCTCGGATGGCTGGTACGGCACCATCGGCGGCTTCTACCGCAATACCAACGGCGTGCGCGATGCCGGCTTCCCGGCCGACAAGGGCGGCCAGCTGACGGCGACGTTGACGAAAAAACTCGATGGCGGCGAAGTAACGTTCTATGCCCGGAGCACCAACGACAAGAATGCGTTCTACACGGGCGTGCCGCTGATCTCGTCCAACGAGGGCCGTACGATCGGCGAATTCCCCGGCTTCGACCCGCTGACGGGCACCCTGATGAGCGGCGAGATGCGCCGCTTCACCGTGGAGGCAGGCCCCGGCCGTACCTTGAGCTACGACCTGGGCGACGGCCGCGGCCTGAAGGCGAACGTGTTCGGGGTCGACTTCGCCCAGACGATCTCGGGCTGGAATGTGTCGAACAAGTTCAATTACTTCGACGGCGACCTGAACACCATCGCCATGTTCACCGGCAACAACCCGCTGGCGATGGGCGCCTACAACGCCACCGCGCTGGCAACGCACGGCGGCACCCGCGCCACCGCGACGTACCTGGACGGCACGCCGGTGGCGGACAACCAGCAGGTGGTGCAGGCCGGCCTGTGGGCGGTGGAAAAGCAACTGCAGTCATTTACGGACGAGATCCGCGTCAGCCGCGAATGGATGAAGGACAACACGGTGACGATCGGCGGCTACTTCGCCAACTACTCGTCGGACGACACCTGGTACCTGGGCAACAGCCACCTGATGACGGCCGTGCCGAACGCGCGCCTGATCGAGGTGCGCCTGAACAATGGCGTCATCGTGTCGAACCAGGGCAAGGAAGGCCCCGTCAACTATGCGCCGGTCGCGTCCTACGACGGCAGCAACACGGCGCTGTTCATCGCCAACGAGTGGAAGGTCAACGAGCGCATCAAGATCGATGGCGGCATCCGCCGCGAGCGCCAGAAGCTCGACGCCACCGTGTCGAACCTGGTGACGGGCGACACGGACAACAATGCGCTGACGGTCTACAACAACAACACGTCGATGCCGACGGGCGCCAACACGGCCTTGAGCCGCACCGACTCCGCCAACTCGTTCACCATCGGCGGCAACTACAAGCTGGCGCGCGATGCCAGCGTGTTCGTGCGCGCCAACACGGGCCACACGTTTGTCGCGTTCGACGACCTGCGCAACGCCGGCACCCAGGCCAGGGTGGACGACCGCAACTTCCTGCCGACGCCGAAGATCAAGCAGGTCGAAGTGGGCTTCAAGACGGCGACGCCGCTGTACAGCGCCTACATCAACTACTTCCACACGGAGTTCGACGGCATCTCGTTCCAGCAGCTGCTGGCCGACGGCACCGTGCTGTATTCGACCAGCGGCTCGAAGGGCAACGGCGTCGAGTTCGAGCTGGCTGCGCGCCCCATCCGCGACCTGACCCTGACGCTGACGGGCAACTGGCAGGATTCCGAGTACAAGGACAACCCGAACACGGCCGGCAAGCGCGTGCAGCGCCAGCCGAAGACGCAGTTCCGCTTTACGCCCGCCTACCGCATCCCCCTGGGCGACAACGAGCTGAAACTGTACGGCACCTACACGTACATCGGCGAGCGCTGGGCCGACCAGTTGAACGAGCAGTACCTGCCGTCGTACAAGACGGTCGACATCGGCGCCGTGTACCGCCTGGGCGAAAAGCTCGAGCTGCGTGTGAGCGGCTCGAACCTGTCCAACGAGCTGGGCCTGACCGAGGGCAATTCGCGCCTGACGACGGGCGGCACGGGCCCGATCAACGCGCGCCCGCTGTTCGGCCGCACGTGGGAAGCCTCCGTCATGTACCGCTTCTAAGAGTTCATCGAGAACAGTCCCTGGCGCGCGGACATCCAAGGCTGCGCGTTCGTTCTCACCTTTGGCGGCCTTCGGGCCGCTTTTTTTGTTTGGGGACAGCCTCCCGCCAATTGGGGACCGCTAATTGCGCTAATTGGGGACAGCCTCCTATTTCGCTAGCGCGAGTGAAGCAGCAAATTGGAGGCTGTCCCCGATTTCCCATTTCCGATTTCGGCGAATTGGAGGCTGTCCCTAATTTCCTGGCGCGCGGACATCCAAGGCTGCGCGTTCGTTCGTACCTTTGGCAGCCTTCGGGCCGCTTTTTTTTGTTGCCTGAAAAATGGTGACTGTCACCGATTTCGTCACCGGTATCCGGCGCCGGCCGCACTATAATTTCCGTTCCCTCTTCCAACCTGAAAGCCTCGCCATGACGAATTCCACCGCTCCCTGCCCTGTCGTACGCACTTCGGATGACGGCCTCGCGCTGTCGCGCATCGTGGCGGGCATGTGGCGGATGGGGGAATGGAACATGGCGCCGCAACAGCGGCTGGCATTCATCGAGCAGTGCCTGGAGCTTGGCGTGTCGAGCTTCGACCATGCCGACATCTATGGCGGCTACGGTGTCGAAAGCCTGTTCGGCGAGGCGCTCGCGCTGCAGCCTTCGCTGCGCGAGCGCATGCAGATCGTCAGCAAATGCGGCATCAAGCTGCGCTCACCGGCGCGGCCCGCCCACACGATCCAGCATTACGACACGACGGCGGCGCACATCGTGGCTTCCGTCGACAACTCGCTGAAGGCACTGCGCACCACGCACCTGGACCTGCTGCTGATCCACCGCCCCGACCCGCTGATGGAGTTCGACGAGATCGCCGAGACGTTCGAGGCGCTGCGCGCGGCCGGCAAGGTGCGTCATTTCGGCGTCTCCAATTTCACGCGGCACCAGTTCGAATGCCTGCACCGGCGTGTGCCCCTTGCCACCAACCAGGTCGAGTTCTCGCCGCTGCACCTGGCGCCGATGTTCGACGAAACCTTCGACGGCCTGCAGGACCAGGGCGTGGCGCCGATGATCTGGTCGCCGCTGGCGGGCGGCCGCCTGTTCGGCGACGATGCCGCGACGGCGCCGCTGCGCGCGAAGATCCGCCAGGTGGCGGCGGAGACGGGGTATTCGTTCTCCAGCGTGGTGTTCGCGTGGATCATGCAGCTGCCCAGCAAACCGGTCCCGCTGACGGGCAGCGGTCGCATCGAGGCGATCCGTGAAGCGGTCGAAGCGACGCAAGTCACCCTGACGCGCCAGCAATGGTTCGAGATCCTGCGCGCCGCGCGCGGGCACGAGGTGGCGTGAGGCCGGACTTCTTCAGTCCTCGTACACGACCGGTGGCGGCACCTTGGTAAAGCCCTGCTTCCACGCCAGGTTCAGTGCCAGCGTGCCAGTGACGTAGACAAGGAAGAACAGCACGAAGTAATACGCGCGCAGCCACACCAGCAGGGCGATATTGATGGCCAGGACCACGAACAGCGCCGTGCTTTTCTTCTGCTTTGAGCTGGGGAAGCGGATCGTCGACACCATCAGGCTGCCGACGAGGAACAGCAGCAGCACGACCAGCCAGCCATGCAGCGACGTGTCGGGCGGCTCCGGCCACGCGACGACGACGGACGCGACGCACGCGGCACCCGCCGTGATGGGCATGCCGACGAAGTATTTCGGGTCGGTGCGGCCGACGTTCACATTGAAGCGGGCCAGCCGCAGCGCGCCGCAGGCAACGAAGAAAAACGCGGCGATGCCGCCGGCACGCAGCAGCATCGGGTCGGCAGGTCCCATCGGCACGAAGCCATAGCAGTACAACAGCAGCGCCGGGGCGCAGCCGAAGTTCATGACGTCGGCGATGGAGTCGAGCTGCACGCCGAATTCGGAACTGGTGCCGGTGGCGCGGGCGACGAAGCCGTCCAGCGCGTCGAAGATGCCGGCCAGGACCAGCAGCGCGGCGGCCAGGCGGTAGTCGGCGGCGTAGCCGGCGTGGGCGTTGTCCACGGACAGGACGATACTGCCGAAGCCACAGGCGATCGACAGCAGGGTGACCGAGCTGGGCAAGGCAAACTTGGCGCGCTGCATGCGCCGGGTGCGGGGAGTAGTCAAGTGTGCTCGCGTATGAGGTTTCCGGCAACGTGGCCGGTTGGACATTGCCGGTATTGTACCGTCCGCGCCGTCCCGGCAGCGCCCCGCAACCGGGGCGGCGGCCCGCCAAAGGTAAGACCGTGGGGGGCTGATTTGGCTTAGAATCCCCTTGTGGCCGGGCCGTTCCGGCGTCATCCGGAGCTGATCATGTACGCACACGAACACTACAAGGCGCGGCTGGCCGCCCTGCTGCTGGCGGGGCTGCTGTCCGCTTGTGGCGGCAGCAGCGACCGCGAGGATGGCGTACGGCCCACCACGCCGCCCGCGCCGGTCCAGCCAGGCGCGCCCACCGCGACGGGCGACACGGCCACGGACGGTTTTGCCTGGTTCAACTACCGCCGCGCGCAGGTGGGCCTGTCGGTACTGGGGCGCAACAGCGCCATCGACCAGGCCGCGCTCGGCCACTCCACTTACCTGCGCCAGAACGACACGGTATCGCATGACCAGGTGCAGGGCAAGACCGGCTATACGGGTGCCGTCCTGGCGGACCGCTTCGCTGCCGCAGGCTATCGGATCACGGCGCCATATGCCTACGGCGAAGTGATCTCCGCCGCCGCCGACCGGACCGGCTTCTACCATGCCGAGGAACTGATCGCGGCGATCTACCACCGCTTCGTCATCTTCGAGCCGCTGTTCCGCGAAATGGGCACGGGGGCCTCGTCCACGGCCAGCGGCTACACCTACTTCACGGCCGACTTCGCCGCCAGCGGCGGCTACGGTCCGGGCGTCGGCCGCGGCAACGTGGTGACGTATCCCGTCAATGGCCAGACCGCCGTCCCCGTCAACTTCCTGAGCGACAGCGAATCGCCCGATCCGGTGCCGGACCGCAACGAGGTGGGTTATCCGATCAGCGTGCACGCGGACAATCCGTCCAAGATCGTCGTCAACAGCTTCACGGTACGCGCCCGTGGCGGCACCGACTTGCCGGTGCGCCTGCTGACGAAGGCGACGGACAAGGAAACGCCGGATGCCGCCGCGTCGATCATCCCGCTGGCGAAACTGACGGCCGGTACGGTCTATGACGTCCGCTTCAGCGGCACCGTCGACGGCACGGCCATTGGCCGCAACTGGTCGTTCACGACACGCTGATGGGTATTGGCATCGATCCGAAGGACACCGCGGCACTGCCGGTGCTGGACCCGGCCCATGGCCTGGCACGCCTGCTGGGCGACCGGCAGGTGTATGCCAACGTGCTGCGGCGCTTCGCCGGCTACGCGTCCTGCGTGGAGGAAGCACGGGCCCAGCTGGCGGCTGGCGACCACGATGCCGCGCATCGCACGCTGCACACGCTGAAAGGCGCCGCCGGGCTTGTCTCGGCACCCCGGCTGGCATTGCTGGCGGGACGGGCCGAACAGGCCATGGAACGGCATGAGCCGGTGGATGCATTGCTTGGGCCGCTGCAAACGGCACTGACGGCCGTGCTGCAGGCGATCGAGGAAGAACTGGAGCGGAACCCGCCGCCCGCGCTGGCGGTGGCGGCACCGGAGGACAGCGATGGCGCCGTGCTGCTGCAGGAGCTGGCACGGCTGCTGGATGAAGGCAACGGCACCGCCGTCGACCTGGCGGCGCGCTATGCGCCGCTGCTGGCGGAAACCATCGGTGCGACGCAATGGCGTGCCGTCGCGGCAGCGGTGGACGACTATGACTTCGACCGCGCCCTGGAACTGCTGCGCCCGGCGCTGTGACGCCGCGCCGGCGCAAGCGTCATTTCAGCGGGTGTATTCCGCTTCCTCGTCGAACGAATCCGCGCAATCCCGGCCGCAGAAGCGCTTCACGCTGTCCAGCGGCTTTTCACAATACCAGCACGATCCCTTGGGCGGCAGCATCTGGCGCGTCCGCAACGGCGCCGGCATGACCGGCAACCCCGCACTGGCGATCTCGGATGACAGGTTCTCTTGTATCGGTTCCACGGTGTTCCCCCTTCGGATGCACTTCAAGCCTGTAAGCAAGATTACGTCAGCGGAAGTATCCGGGCATGAGCGGTATCAATCCGGACAGCGAACCCGCCAACCTTGCATCGATCGCGCCACAGTATCGGCAGCGCCTGGCAGCGGGTTACTGCAATAAATAATAGCAGGATTAAAACAGCGCAAATGAGGCCATTTGGTGCGCTGGCTAACGCTCTGGCACATTCACAACAGGAAGGGTCGGGACGGAAAAATTTTCCTATGGGAAGGTGATTTCCGATAGGCGGGCGGGCTCTGGGGCCCGCCCTAAGGCTTACTTGCCGATACAGAACCGGCTGAAGATCACCCCCAGCAAATCGTCCGACGAGAACGCGCCGGTGATCGTGGACAGCTGCGTCTGCGCCAGGCGCAGTTCCTCGGCGAACAGGTCGAGCGACTGGTCCGTCTGCGCCGCGTGCTGGCTGGCGTGGTCCAGGTGGCGCGCCGCGTTTTTCAGCGCGATCAGGTGGCGTTCGCGCGCCAGATACAGCGATTCGCCCGTCTGCTGCCAGCCGGCGATGCGCAGCAGCTCCTGGCGCAGCAGGTCGATGCCCTGGTGCTCGTGGGCGGACAGGTAGATGTGGGTGGCGTCCTCCGACGTATCCATGGACGGCTTGTGGCCGGACAGGTCGATCTTGTTCCAGATGCGCAGTACCGGCACCCCGGCCGGGAAGCCGGCAATGATCGCTTCGTCGGCGCGGGTCGGGCCGTGGCTCGCGTCCAGCATGTGCAGGATGACGTCCGCCTTGCCCACTTCGCCCCACGTGCGTTCGATGCCGATGCGTTCGACCACGTCCACCGCCTCGTCGTGGCCGCGGATGCCGGCCGTGTCGATGATGTTCAGCGGGATGCCTTCGATCTGGATCGTTTCCGTCACCTTGTCGCGTGTAGTGCCCGCGATTGGCGTGACGATGGCAACGTCCGCCCCCGCCAGCGCATTCAGGAGTGAGGACTTACCGACATTTGGCTGCCCGACCAGGACGACATTCAGGCCCTCGCGCAGCAGCGCGCCTTGCGACGCCTGGCGGAACACGGCGTCCAGCGCTTCGACGATGCCTTTGAGCTGGCCGCGCGCGTCCGATTTCTCCAGGAAGTCGATTTCCTCTTCCGGGAAGTCCAGGGTCGCTTCGACCAGCATGCGCAGGTGCGTGACACGCTCCACCAGCGCGTGAATCGTCTTCGAGAACGCGCCGGACAGCGATTGCGACGCCGATTTCACGGCCGCTTCCGTCGAGGCGTCGATCAGGTCGGCCACCGCCTCGGCCTGGGCCAGGTCCAGCTTGTCGTTCATGTAGGCGCGGCGGGTGAATTCGCCCGGCTCGGCCAGGCGCACCCCGAACTCGCGGCCCGCCTCCAGCACGCGCTGCAGCAGCATCTGCAGCACGACGGGGCCGCCGTGGCCCTGCAGCTCGATGACGTCCTCGCCCGTGTACGAATGGGGGCCTTTGAAGTAGATGGCGATGCCCTGGTCGATCAGGTTGCCGTCCGCCTGCGTGAACGGGATGTACGTGGCGTGGCGGGGTTTCAGCGCGGCGCCGAACAGCGCCTGCGCCAGTCCCTGCAGGTTCTTGCCGGAGGCGCGCACGACGCCGATGCCGCCGCGGCCGGGAGCGGTGGCGATGGCGGCGATGGGAGAGGTATCGAGATTCATGGACGGATTCTAAAGGAATAAAAAAACCCGTGCGGTGCACGGGTTTGGCTGGTCAGCATGCTACGGCCGGGCCCGTGTCCCACCGCGGGGTCTGACCCCGCGGTGGGACACGGACTGTGCCGTGTGCGGCGCTTATTTCGCGTCGGGCGCCAGCTTTTTCGTGATGACCCACTGCTGGGCGATCGAGAACAGGTTGTTGACCACCCAGTACAGCACCAGGCCGGACGGGAAGAACAGGAACATGACGGAGAATGCCAGCGGCATGAACAGCATCATCTTCGCCTGCGTCGGATCGGCCGGCTGCGGGTTCAGCTTCATCGTCACGTACATCGAGATCGCGTACAGCACCGGCAGGATGAAGAACGGGTCGGGACGGGTCAGGTCGTGGATCCAGCCGATCCATGGCGCGCCGCGCATTTCGACGGAGGCGTTCAGCACCCAGTACAGCGCGATGAAGATCGGCATCTGCACGACGATCGGCAGGCAGCCGCCCAGCGGATTGATCTTCTCGGTCTTGTACAGCTCCATCATCGCCTGGTTCATCTTCTGCGGGTCGCCTTTGTAGCGCTCGCGGATGGCCGTCATCTTCGGCGTCACCACCTTCATGCGCGCCATGCTGCGGTAGCTGGCGGCCGACAGCGGGAAGAAGATCAGCTTGATCAGGATCGTGAAGGCGATGATCGTCCAGCCCCAGTTGCCCAGTGCGCCGTGGATCTTTTCCATCACCCAGTACATCGGCTTGGCGACGATCGTCAGCATGCCGTAGTCCTTGACCAGTTCCAGCCCCGGCGACACGCTTTCCAGCGCCTGCTCTTCCTGCGGACCGGAATACAGCTTGGCGTTGTTCGACACCGTGGCGCCCGGCGCCAGGGTGCCCAGCGGCTGCACCACGCCGATCGCGTACGTGTTGGTGTCCACCTTGCGCGTGAAGATGTCATGCATCTGCTTCGCTTGCGGTACCAGTGCGGAGACGAAGAAGTGCTGCGAGATCGCGACCCAGCCGTTGTCGGCCTTGGTCGGGTGGTCCGGCGTGAACGGCTTGCCTGGATTTTCCTTCTGCGTCGCGTCTTCCTTCTCGATCTTCTCGAAGGTCAGCTTCTTGTACTTGTCGGCATCCGTGTACAGCGTCGGGCCCGTGAAGCTCGGGTTGAACCACGACGAGCCTTCCGGCTTGTTGCCGTCGTGGACCAGCTGCAGGTACAGCTCCGGTTTCAGCGGCGCGGTACCGGTGTTGGTGACGTCGTGGCGCACGTCGATGACGTAGTCGCCGCGCTTGAACGTGAACGTCTTGGTCAGCTTGACGCCGTTCTGCTCCGCGTCCATGACGACCTGAAGCTGGCCGGCCGCGTCCAGCGTGCGCGGACCAGGACGGACCGTGAAGCCCGTGTGGTGGTTCGGCAGGCCCGGGGCGCCGACGAGGCCCGTCTGCGCCAGGTAGACGCGGTTGCCCGCCTGCTGGAACAGTTGCTGGTTCCTGGTGGGATCGATGCCGTCCTTGAACTTGAGCAGTTCCAGGCGCTTGATCTGGCCGCCCAGCGTGTCGATATCGACCTTGAAGACGTCCGTCGTGACCGTCACGACCTCGCTCTTGAATGGCGCGGCGCTGCCCGGTACGGCGGCGGCACCGGCCACGGTGGCGGTGCCGACCGGGGCGGGCACGCCGCCGTTGGCGGCATTGCCGGCCTTGGCGTCGGTGGCCGGCGCGGTCTTGGCCGGCGCGAACATCGAAGGCCGGCCGGACGAGATCATCCACTCGTTCCACAGGGCGACCAGCGAAACAGCGAAGACGATCCACAGGATGGTGCGTTTGTTGATATCCATTGGGTCAAATCAGGAGTGGTTGCAACCGCAAGCGGTCGAAGAATGCCGCGGCGGGACGGGATCGAGCCCGCCCGGATGCCACGGATGGCAGCGGCAGATGCGGCGTGCCGCGAGCCAGCTGCCCTTGGCCGCGCCGTGAACGCGCAGCGCTTCCAGTGCGTAGTTCGAGCAGCTGGGATAAAACCGGCAGCTCGGCCCCATCAGGGGACTCAGGGCGACCTGGTAACCGCGCAGCAGGAAGGTCAGGATGGTTTTCATCGCGCGGGCCGGGACCTGGCCTGGGTAGCGAACAGGCGCGTCAGTTCCAGGCGCAGCTCGGTCTTGAGCTTTGCCGTCGTGGCCGGGCCGGCCTTGGTGTTGACCGGTTTGGCCAGCCGCACCACGCAATCGATGGCCGGCAGGCCGGTCACGCGGAACAACTCGCGGGTGACGCGTTTGATTGTATTGCGCGTGACGGCACGCGGTGCGAGCCGTTTGGCAACGACAACACCCAGCCGCGCATGGGGCAGCTGATTCTGGCGGGTATAGAGCACGAAGTGCGCGCTTTTCTGGGTCGGGCGCAAACGAAAAACGGATGAAAATTCATCCGTTTTAACGATGCGCCGAGCGCGCGCGAAGTCGTGGGAACCTTCGCCTGAAGAGCCGTTGGAACTACTGTCCACGCTCGACTAACAAGCTTTGGCTTATACAGCCAGACGCTTGCGGCCTTTGGCGCGGCGTGCGTTCAGGACCTGACGGCCGCCACGGGTAGCCATACGAGCACGGAAACCGTGGGTACGCTTGCGGCGCACGACGGAAGGTTGGTAAGTACGTTTCATGTTGGTCTCGCTAAAGAAGCAAAAAAATGCAAAATCGGGCCTGCCGCACAGGGCTGAAATTCAGCACGCACGCCAGCGAATCCCTTCAGTTATTGGTGCCAATGACATTTCGCGCACTTATGCCAACACGTCCGGCACAAGCTGGCCAATCTCATCGCCCGCTTCATCCGCGCTGATCGTAATGTGAAAAATAGTGAAAAATCACGGAGTACGGGCGGGGAACCCTGAATTATCAGCATTTGAAGGGTGCTTGTCAACAGCGAAGGCGCGCGCCTGCCCCGGCGCCGGCACGCAGTTTACGCAAAATTTGGAACAACCCTGTGGATAACTTGTTGGGTTCGGAGTTAGAATAGCGTGTTACGTGTGGCGCGCAGGAGGTTTCGTTGCATGCGTGGCACTTGTCGCCGGGAAGCGTCACACCGCTCCTGGCCGCTGCAATGCGACATGCTGACCGGGAACCTCGGGTGCCCTCCCTTTGCTTTTAGATAGACGATTCATGGAAAATTTCTGGCAGACCTGTTCCGCCCAACTGGAACTGGAGCTGACGCCGCAACAATTCAGCGCGTGGATTAAACCGCTTGTACCGCTCGACTACGAGAACGGCAAGCTGCGCATTGCTGCGCCCAATCGCTTCAAGCTCGACTGGGTCAAATCCCAGTTCGCCAGTCGCATCACCGCCCTTGCATCGCAATACTGGGAGGCGCCGACGGAGGTGCAGTTCGTCCTCGACCCGCGCACCAACCCGGCCCGCAAGGTGTCGCCACCGACCGTCAACGGCGGCATCGGCGGCGGCACCGGCAACAGCGTCGACGCGCCGGCCGTGCACGTGGCCGACGTGCGCACCGTCGAAAGCCCGGCCAGCGCCGCGCCATCGACGGCGAACGATTTCGCCAACGCGCGTGGCCGCGAGCAAAGCCGCATCAACACCGACCTGACGTTCGACAGCTTCGTTACCGGTAAGGCCAACCAGCTGGCGCGCGCCGCCGCGATCCAGGTGGCGAACAACCCGGGCGTGTCGTACAACCCGCTGTTCTTCTACGGCGGCGTGGGCCTCGGCAAGACCCACTTGATCCATGCGATCGGCAACCAGGTGATGGCCGACCAGCCCGGCGCGCGCATCCGCTACATCCATGCGGAGCAGTACGTGCGCGACGTGGTCACGGCCTACCAGCGCAAGGGCTTCGACGACTTCAAGCACTACTACCATTCGCTCGATATGCTGCTGATCGACGATATCCAGTTCTTCGGCGGGAAAAGCCGCACGCAGGAAGAGTTCTTCTATGCGTTCGAGGCGCTGATCGCCGCGAAGAAGCAGATCATCATCACGTCGGACACATATCCGAAAGAGATCACGGGCATGGACGACCGCCTGATCTCGCGCTTCGACTCCGGCCTGACGGTGGCGATCGAGCCGCCGGAGCTGGAAATGCGCGTGGCGATCCTGCTGAAGAAGGCGAAGTCGGAAGGCGTGACCCTGTCCGACGACGTCGCGTTCTTCGTTGCCAAGCACCTGCGCTCGAACGTGCGCGAGCTGGAAGGCGCGCTGCGCAAGATCCTGGCGTACTCGCGCTTCCACGGCAAGGACATCTCGATCGACATCGTCAAGGAAGCCTTGAAGGACCTGCTGTCGGTGCAGAACCGCCAGATCAGCGTGGAGAACATCCAGAAGACGGTGGCCGACTTCTTCAACATCAAGGTCGCCGACATGTATTCGAAGCGCCGCCCCGCCAACATCGCGCGGCCGCGCCAGATCGCGATGTACCTGGCCAAGGAGCTGACGCAGAAAAGCCTGCCGGAGATCGGCGAATTGTTCGGCGGGCGCGATCACACCACCGTGCTGCACGCGGTGCGCAAGATCGCGCAGGACCGGACCAAGAACCCGGAGTGCAACCATGAGTTGCACGTGTTGGAGCAAACGTTAAAGGGGTGAAGCAGG
Organism: Pseudoduganella chitinolytica; assembly: GCF_029028125.1. GTDB lineage: Bacteria > Pseudomonadota > Gammaproteobacteria > Burkholderiales > Burkholderiaceae_D > Rugamonas > Rugamonas chitinolytica. Next base: position 5,201,099 of record NZ_CP119083.1, on the reverse strand, counting down.
GAGCGCGCGGCGCATGCTCCACCCCATAAGCAAACCCTGGGGTCAGACCCGCCGGGTCTAGGCGTCCCCGTCTGACCCCGGCACTCGACCTTGGGTTGCGAGTCCAACGCTTTGCCATAATGTGACACCTACAGCATTACGCATTAGTCATTAATTTTTTATCGAGGATATTTATGCAACTGGTCAAAACCACCCGAGATACGCTACTCCGGCCACTGCAGATCGTGAGCGGTATTGTCGAGCGTCGGCACACCATGCCGATTCTGGCCAATATCCTCATCCGCAAGGAAGGCGAAGCCGTCTCGTTCCTGTCCACCGATACCGAAGTGCAGATCACGACCAATGCCAACATCGGTGCGAGCGCCGACGTGGCCGGCACCACGGTCGCCGCGCGCAAGCTGCTGGACATCCTGCGCGCGCTGCCCGAGTCGGGCGACGTGACGATGACCTTGCTGAACAAGCGCCTGACCGTACAGAGCGGTAAATCGCGCTTCGCGCTGCAGACGCTGGCCGCCGAGGAGTTTCCGACCGTGCAGGAAGCGGAAACCTACAACGCGTCGTTCACGCTGCCGCAAAAGACGCTGAAGCACCTGTTCAACATGGTGCACTTCGCGATGGCGCAGCAGGACATCCGCTACTACCTGAACGGCCTGCTGCTGGTGCTGGACGGCGAGAACGTCATCGCCGTGGCGACCGACGGCCACCGCCTGGCCTTCTGCCAGGTCAAGACCGAGCAGGCGTTCGAGCGCCAGGAAGTCATCATCCCGCGCAAGACCATCATCGAGCTGCAGCGCCTCTTGGAAGAGAACGACGAGCCGGTCCAGCTGGACATCGCCGCCAACCAGGTCAAGCTGGGCTTCACCGACATCGAACTGATCTCGAAGCTCGTCGAGGGCAAGTTCCCCGACTACACGCGCGTGATCCCGAAGGGCTACAAGAACGACTTCACGATCAGCCGCGACGAGCTGCTGCGCTCCCTGCAGCGCGCGGCCATCATGACGAGCGATAAGTTCAAGGGCGTGCGCTGTATCATCAGCCCGGGCTCGCTGAAGATCTCGTCCACCAACGCGGACCAGGAAGAAGCGGTCGAGGAACTGGAAATCGACTACGGCGGCGACAACATCGACATCGGCTTCAACGTCACGTACCTGCTGGACGTGCTGAACAACCTGAAGTGCGACCAGGTCAACGTCTCGCTGGGCGACTCCAATTCGTCCGCACTGATCTCGATCCCGGAAAACCCGGACTTCAAGTATGTCGTGATGCCGATGCGGATCTGATCCGCCAGCCTGACAGCAGTCCCGATTCAAACAGCAAAGTTAATTGAGAAAGTAGTCCATGTCCGAAAGCCAGAACGCACCACAAATCCCGGCAAAACAGGAAGAGTACGGCGCATCGTCGATCCAGATCCTCGAAGGTCTGGAGGCAGTCCGCAAGCGCCCCGGCATGTATATCGGTGACACCTCGGACGGCACCGGCCTGCACCACCTCGTGTTCGAAGTGCTGGACAACTCGATCGACGAATCGCTGGCCGGGCACTGCACCGAGATCCACGTGACGATCCACTCGGACAACTCGATCTCGATCACCGACAACGGCCGCGGCATCCCCGTGGGCCTGAAGATGGACGACAAGCACGAGCCGAAGCGCTCGGCGGCCGAGATCGTGCTGACGGAACTGCACGCGGGCGGCAAGTTCGACCAGAACTCGTACAAGGTCTCGGGCGGCCTGCACGGCGTGGGCGTATCCTGCGTGAACGCGCTGTCGAAACTGCTGCGCGTGACGATCCGCCGCGACGGCAAGGTGCACCAGATGGAATTCGTGCGCGGCGTGCCGCAGGACCGCCAGCTGGAAACCCGCGACGGCGTGCTGGTCTCGCCGATCAAGGTCATCGGCGAAACCGACAAGCGCGGCACCGACGTGCACTTCTGGGCCGACGAAGAGATCTTCACGCACGTGGAGTTCCACTACGAGATCCTGGCCAAGCGTATCCGCGAACTGTCGTTCCTGAACAATGGCGTCAACATCAAGCTGACCGACCAGCGCAACGGCAAGGAAGAGATCTTCGCGTTCGAAGGCGGCACGCGCGGCTTCGTCGAGTACATCAACAAGGCCAAGAACGTGCTGCACCCGACCGTGTTCCAGGCCACCGGCGAGCGCCAGTCCGACCAGAACACGACCATCACCGTGGACGTGTCGATGCAGTGGAACGACGCGTTCAACGAGCAGGTGCTGTGCTTCACCAATAACATTCCGCAGCGCGACGGCGGCACCCACCTGACCGGCCTGCGCGCCGCGATGACGCGCGTGATCAACAAGTACATCGACGAGAACGACTTCGCCAAGAAGGCCAAGGTCGAAATCGCCGGCGACGACATGCGCGAAGGCCTGACCTGCGTGCTGTCGGTGAAGGTGCCGGAGCCGAAGTTCTCGTCGCAGACGAAGGACAAGCTGGTGTCGTCGGAAGTGCGCGGCCCGGTCGAGGAGATCGTCGCGAAAACGCTGACCGACTTCCTGATGGAGAAGCCGAACGACGCGAAGATCATCTGCGGCAAGATCGTCGAGGCGGCCCGCGCCCGCGAAGCGGCCCGCAAGGCCCGCGACCTGACGCGCCGCAAGGGCGTGCTGGACGGCCTGGGCCTGTCGGCCAAGCTGGCCGACTGCCAGGAAAAGGACCCGGCGCTGTCCGAGCTGTACATCGTCGAGGGTGACTCCGCAGGCGGCTCGGCCAAGCAGGGCCGCGACCGCAAGTTCCAGGCCATCCTGCCGCTGCGCGGCAAGGTGCTGAACGTGGAAAAGGCGCGCTTCGAGAAGATGCTGTCGTCGGAGCAGATCACGACGCTGATCGCGACCCTGGGCACGTCGATCGGCCCGGATGAATTCAACGCCGACAAGCTGCGCTACCACCGCATCATCATCATGACCGACGCGGACGTCGACGGCGCCCACATCCGCACCCTGCTGCTGACGCTGTTCTACCGCCAGATGCCGCAGCTGGTCGAACGTGGCCACATCTACATCGCCCAGCCGCCGCTGTACAAGGTGAAAGCGGGCCGCGACGAGCGCTACCTGAAGGACGACGTGGAAGAAGCGACGTACATGATGACGGTCGCGCTGAACACGGCCGTGCTGACGCCGCGCGAAGGCGCCGACCCGATCACGGGCGAGCCGCTGGCCGAACTGGCGCGCCAGTACAACCTGGCCAACGCCGTCATGATGCGCCTGACGCGCGTGATCGACCGCGCCGCGCTGACCGCCATCATGACGGGCGTGAAGCTGGACCTGACGACGATCGACGCCGCCCGCGCCTCCGCGCAAGCGCTGTCGGACAACGTCAACGATGCCAGCGTCACGGTGCAGGTGCGTTCGGACGACCTGTCGGAGAAGCACCTGCTGTGGATCGAGCGTATGCACCACGGTAACGTCAAAGTCAGCACGATCGACGCCGACTTCGTCGCCGGCTCCGACTACGCCGTGCTGGCGAAAGCGGCCGAGACGTTCACGGGCCTGATCGGCGAAGGCGCCCTGATCCGCCGCGGCGAAGGCGAGCGCACGAAGGAATCGGCCGTCGTCGACTTCCACCACGCCATGGGCTGGCTGCGCGACGAAGCGGAACGCACCGTCTCCAAGCAGCGCTACAAAGGCCTGGGCGAGATGAATCCGGACCAGCTGTGGGAAACGACGATGGACCCGACGGTGCGGCGCCTCCTGAAGGTGCAGATCGAGGACGCGATTGCCGCGGACCAGATCTTCACGACGTTGATGGGCGACGATGTCGAGCCGCGCAGGAACTTTATCGAGTCGAATGCGCTGCGGGCGGGGAATATTGACGTTTAAGCTTCCCCCATCTAGCGGACGTAAAAAAAGAGGCCTCGGCCTCTTTTTTTACGTCCGCGGCTCGCTACTTAAGGAGCCGTCAGATCGACGAGAGCAATGTCGCCCCGCACGCGGCCTTGTCGCCGTCATAGGCAAGCTCCTTGCCCCGGTGCTTGCGCTCGCCGCCCTGCGGCACGATGGCGAAGACGCCTTTGCACTTCGGGCACTTCACTTCATTGCCGGCGACGGCCACGCACTTGCCTAGTGCCTTCAGGTCCGGCGCTGCCGAGATGACGGAGCCGCCGTGGCTGGTCTTGTCGCCCAACCGGATCGCGCCCTTGCCTTTGCTGTTCTTCATGGGTTGTCATGCCGTGGTGGCGGTTGTAGTGAATTGATCGCCATGCTGCGTCAGCTCCGCGTTCTTGCTGCCGCGGAAGCAGCGGCGGTGACGCCAGTAGCCGGTCTTTTCGACGTGACTTTTCCTGAACCCCGCCAGGGAGTCGTGGACATAGGTGTCGAAGAAAGCTGCCAGCTCAGGATTTGCCAGTGGCGCCGCACGTGCCGTCGCCAGCACCGCCGGCGCTTCCGGATCCAACGACGCGATCTCTTCCTGCCGGTACTCTGGATTCTTCAGATCGAAGCGCTTGACGGATCGCGCCATGCGCACAAACGTTCCGGCCAGTCCCTCGTCGGCGCGAAACCCCATACGCTTCGCATCGTCCCTCAGTTGTTGATTCGAGTCGATCAGCAGGCCGCGGTCGCTTGTTGCACGGCTGACGTGCCCAAGTTCGGTGTACCGGTCTCGCGCTTGCCAGCGCCAGGCCATGTATGGCGCCATCCATTCGCTGAGCATCCTGGCGGACGGACCCAAAACGGCCAGGAACTTTTGATAGGCCTGCTCCAGCTCCGGGGCAATGGCGAAGCGGCCCTCGACGCTCGGGCGGAGCGGCACGCCAGCCGCGATGGCACAGTCCATCATATGGCGCAACGGGATTTGCGAGAGCTTGTATGCATCCCCCTTGGCCGCTTCGGTACCGCATGCGAGCCCCAGCTCACCCGGCGCATACCCGCCGCCGACATCGCTGTGTGAGCCTGGATAGGCGAACTCCCGGCAATTGGGCGGGACGATACCGTCCACCGATACTTCGTCCAATGGAAAATTCTTGCGGATTTCATGCATGGCGACAAAGTGGACGCACGTCTTGATGCTGGGGCTGATCCTAAGGAACTTGGCTTGTGCCCAGCCAGTATGTCCCTTCGTCGAATTGACGATCGTTCCGGTAACGCCGTCCATCGCACCTGCGGAAGCTACCGTGTCAAAGATCCCGAGAAAGCGGATCGTCAGCGGTACGCCTGCGAGTTTGCCGTCGATGGTCAGCCTTTCGATCCAGCTGCAGAACACCCGCGCCTGGGCGGCACCACGGGAAAAGCCGAAGACGTCGAGCACGCATTCCTTGAGCTTCACCTTGCTTGCTGCGAGTTTTTCTTCGAGCGCTTTTACTTGTCCGAAAAAGAAGTTTTCTCTGGCGGTGTCGTTGTCTTCGTAGTCGAGCAATCCCCGGTCACGCCCCAACAGACCTAGTCCCGCTTGCACCTGTTCAGAATGCTCATTACTGCAAAGGCCTTTAATCTGCTCAGGAGAATAAATTACACTCCCTATACCTCTCATACTGATTGCATTAATTAACGATAGCATTCCGAATATAACTCGAGCATAACCACCCCTGCCGAATGCGCCGCCAAACTTCGATTTCTCTTTCTCAGCTATTTCCGGGAACTGCGTACCGACACCATTGATGTAGAACCCTGCAAAGCCCAGCCCGATTTCTGATGGATACACACTTGCCAGTCGGGCGATATTGGTGTCACTGAATCCCGCCGCATCGCAATCTCTACTGTTATTTGTTCCATCAAAAAATGCACCTACTTGCAAACCGGCCGAACAATCTGACGCCTCGCATGCCGCAATATAGTATGCAACAATTCCATGTCTGGGCGCAACCGATGCATGACTAAACACCGAGGTCAACAGCGTCGCATCTTCCATGAATAGCCCCTATTTTCCTTCCACGTTCTTCGTCTAATCTACTTTCTGACCAACTGTTGCGGATGATCGTTCTCCGGCAAGCTGAGATATCGGATGCCTTTGATCAAAAGCAGCGAAATTGCTGGCAACAACGCGAGCACTCCCATTTTCAAAGAAGTGCACATACAAGCTCCCGGGCACCTTATAGCTTTCAACCGGTATTTCGGCCCTATATTGGCCGACCGTAATAATGCTTTTGTATATTCCCTGCCTTGTTTCCTCTAGGTTTTCCTTGCTCCAATCCCTTACTGTCCAAATAACCTTAGCTACAAGGCCAGCCCTCCACGCTTCAGGCAAGAGCAGACAGCAACTCATGCCACCGCCCCCCCCGCCCGTCCAGCGCCCCCCGCTATATGGTCGTTAACATAAACATCTTCGACGCTGTACCGATTGCCCATGTGCTGCACCGGCGTAATTACGACCGGGACAGTCGCAAGCTGAACCTCATTGCTTCGCCCAAGCGACGTGCATCCGCAGATCAACGATATACCACCCCAGAACAGCAGGTTTCTTTTTCGCATTTTGCTTCCGTATGGTTGATTACTATGGGAGTTAACCGATCTTTCAGCGATCGGGAAATACTAGAAGGTCGTCTCGGACCAGCTCATCCGCCGAGGCTAGTGCACGCAGTGGCGCGACCAGGCCTTGTACCATTTTCCAACCATCCGTTGTTTTTGGCCACAAAATGCCACAACCGGAGAGGTGGGCACCTATGAAAAACATAAAAAGGACAAGTACGGTTCTGTTAATTCTCATCTATTTCCCCTCCTCGCGTTAATAACCATGGTTTGACGATTGACCAGTCTAAGAAATGGACCTAGGCGACTGCTCTTTAACACAGCGTGCAATTCCCTCACGGACAGCTTCGATATCGTCCCATGCGAGAACTCTGTGCATTTCAGGCATCCTGAGAAGCTTTCCCCGCGTATCAAACGCCCCCCGAGCCAGAAGCATCAACGTCGCGTTATCGGTATGCCCGAATGAGCGATACAAATCGCGAGACCAGCGCGCCATTTCGTATTCCGCCAACGGTGTGGCAGCAAACTGATGGCCCGGTCGCATGGTTCTCAGGTTAGCCAGCAGCTGCTCTACCGCCAGCGCGTCCTTCAATGCCGCGACTTGCTGCTCGCTCAGCAGGAGCGGCAGAGCTGCGTCCGGTGCGACGCCGGCACATGGCAGTTGCGTGAGTACTCCGTTGCGCTGATGGACCTTCCACGAAGGTATCGGGCTGTTGAACAGTGCCCATTGCTCGGGCGTCAGCACGGTGGCCAATGCGGCCAGGACAAGGCAGTCCGCAAAGCGCAGCGTCAGCTCCTCGCCCTGCTCGTTCACAAAATAGATGAACCGCCGAAGGTGTCCGGCCAGTTCCTGCAGCGGCAGACTGCTGTCGATGATCGACAAGTGCAGTTGCGGCCGAAAAGCATTCGCCAGCGCCATCACTTCGCCGATGGCATCGGCCGCATGTGCTTGCGCCAGGTCGATCAGCAGCGGACTGACAACCAGGGCGTCCCGCTCGTACAGCGGTACCAGCCAGGCCGGCCGGTGCTTGCGCGTCCAGAGCTTCACAGGCGGATCGATCAGGGCAGTGTCGATCAACAGATAGGTAGCGAGATCGTTCATTTGGACGGCGCGAAAGGACTATGGGCTTGTGCTGCGATCAGCAGACACGGCACGCAGATCTTGTGGACTGGCTTATCGCCGGGGAATTGCAGCGTTTTCTGCTGGCCGGGGAAGGTCTGGTGGTCCGCCGCGTACATATGGTGCTTGCCGGACGTGTAGCCCTTGATACCGGCCGCGCTCAATTCCAGCTCGGTGCCGCCGCCATTGATGCGCACGCCCTTCTTGGCCTTGATCGTGATCCAGTCCGTCGTGCTGATGATTTCCAGGACCTTCTTCGCTAGCAGTTCAAGTTGCTCCTCCTGGGCATGGATAGCGACCTTGCCGGCCGCCGCGGTCAGCCTGGCACCGCCTTCGTTGGCAAAGAAGCTCAGGCCCTGCGCGGCACGAATCGTGGCCGTCTCGCCGGCCGCGATGCGCGTGGCTTGTGCGCTGACCATGTCGATGTCCGTCACGGCGCCCAGCGCCAGATTGGCCCCGCTGCCGGCGACGATCCCCGCCGGCCCGCTGACTGCCACCAGTGGCGTGGCTTGCTGTTCCAGCGCCTTGAGGGCACCGAACAGCTGTGCGAGGGCGCCGCTGTCCGGCTTGTCGCCGGCGTGGTCGGCCGCACGCATCGCCAGCTCCTTCGCCAGTTTCTCCAGGCCCTCGGCGATGCGCAACAGCTCCCCGCGCTCTACATGACGGCCCGCATTGCAGTCGCTGCTTTCGGCCGTCACCAGCACGCCCTCGATGCCGCGCACCGCGACGCTTTTCTGGCTGCGTAATTCGGCGCCCTGGCCGCGTTCCTCGCCAAAGCCGGCGCGACGGGGCTGCGTCAGGTAGCCCAGGTTCAGCTGCGATTGCGCGTGATCGCTGGCCAGCTGGGCACTGATCTGACCCGCAGTGTCGTCGAAGCGCAGCTGGTTGCCGCGACCGCCCTGCCTCACCTCCTTCGAGCGCATGCCGGACAGGTAACGGTTGCCCGGCAGCGCGCCGCTGGCACTGAGCGCGGGCGGGTGGCCCTTGCCGTTGTACAGCTGGCCCACGATCACGGGCTTGTCCGGGTCGCCCCCGAGGAACGCGATCAGCACCTCCGAGCCCACGCGCGGCAGGCTGACGGTGCCGCATTGGATGCCGGGTGCGGGCCCCTCGCCAGCCCAGTTGGTGGCGACGCGAATCCAGGCGGAGTCGCGTTCGGTGTCGGAGGCGCCGCTGCCGCCGTAGGCATGCGCGTGGTCCTCCTCGCGCGTGCCCGGAAAGCGCACCTTGACCCGGCCTTGCTCGTCGCAATGGACGTCTTCGCCATCGGGTCCGACGACGACGGCACTCTGCGTGTGCACCACCGGCAGATCGGTGCGGGCGTCGAAGGCCGGCACGATGTCCGTGCCCCGGCGGACCGCCGTGAAGCCGATTCGCGAGCGGCTGCCGTGGTCCCGGGAAGAGGCGAGTTCGCCCGTCAGCCAGCCGCTGCGCGAGAAGATCGCCTCGACGCGCTCGGCCAGCGCTTTCGGCAAATTATTGTCGGCCGCGATCCGCAGTGCCGTGATGACGAACTCCCGTTCCTCGGGCGGGTGCCGGTCGATTTCGGCGTGACCGGCCAGCCTGAAATATTCGCCCGCACGGAAGGCGCGCGCGCTGCCCTCTCCCTGAAAACACTTGGTCTCGTAATCGTGGCGCTGCATCGCCAGCGTACCCAGGGCGACCAGGTCGTCGTGACTGTCTCCTGCGTGAGGCATCAGGACCTGGTAGTCGTTCAGCGTTGCGCTGATGCCCGAGAACGAATTCTTGACGTGGCTTTCCGTCGTCACGCTCATCAGGCCCGACGCGTACGGCTCCGCGTAGTTCCAGCTGTGGCGCGTGACGCTGCCCGGCTGCAGCGTCCGCACGGCATGCCAGCTGGTGATGCTGTCGCGCTCCTCGGTGGCGGCATCGCGGTGGTAACGCACCGTGCCGGCCGCGTTGGGACGGCAGCTGTCGGCGTGGTTCCACAGCACCATGCGGTGCGCGACATAGTCGTCGGACGGCACGGGCTCGAAGTGCCAGTTGATCCCCCGGCGCTTGAGCAATCGGCGGACGAAGGCCGCATCCGACTCGTTGTGCTGCATCGTGAATTCGCGCTGCGGGTAGCCGGCCTGGCCGACCGTCGGATCGACTTCCAGCCGAAACTGCGTCGCCATCATGGGCTCATGTGCTGCCATTCGCTCACCAGCAGCTGCACGATCTCCACCTCGTTCTTGTTGCGGAAGATGCGGGTGTTGATGCGCTTTTCCATCGCCGCCAATGCGTCGCGGATCACGAGCCGGTAGCTTGCCAGGCCGCCGTCGCTGTCGCCGCTGGCGACTTCCGTGACGATACCGGCCACGGTACGCAGGTCGCCCGTGTCCGTGACGAAGTCGATGGCGGCCGGCAGTGCAATGAATTCCTTCAGCGGCAAGTATGCATCGAGCGCCACGCACAACAGCCGGTACTCGAACCCGCCGCAGATCGACTCGACGCCCTCGATGCGCTGCGGCAGCAGGACGTCATCCATGCGCATGCGCGGATGATCGATGCGCAGGTGCAGCGGCCGATTCGCCGTGATCAGGTTCCGGGGCAGTTGCAGGAAATCGCTGAGGGCATTCATTGCCGCCTCAAAAAAATGACGAGAGGCAATGTTTGCACAGCCATTGGCGCGCGGGTTTGCGCTGCCGCAACTACGATGTCGCTCGATCAGCCCAGCGTATCCGCCCAGATATTGGCAGCCCAGCTGAACGCATACGTGCCTTCCAGCGCGCTGGCTGCGGGCGACAGGCCGCCGGAGCCGGGCACCACCAGCAGTGTCTTTTTCACGGCGTCATAGGCATGCACGGAAGCGACGTGGATCACATCGCGATCCGAGACGAAGCTGTAGCACGTGTTGGTCAGCACCGGTGCGGCAGCGGGAGCGCGGCCGGACAGCAGGTCCACGACCGCCGCCGCGCACACTTTGCCGTGCTGGTTGGCCATGTGCGCGGACTTCGGCATCAGCGGCGCCGTCTGGATGGCGTCGCCGATGACGTGGATGCCGGGCGCCTGCGTCGACTCGAACGTGAGGAAATCCACCTCGCACCAGCGGCCGTTGGCGTTGGCCAGGCCCGTCCGCGCGGCGATCGCGCCGGCGCGGTGCGGCGGGATCACGTTCAGTACGTCCGCCCTGATCTTCTCGCCCAGTTCGGAGATCGCCGTGCGGGTGGCCACATCGACATCGACCGTGCGAAAGCCGGGCCGGTAGTCGACGATGCCGGCGTAGCGCTCTTTCCAGAGGCGCTTGAACAGGGCGCCTTTCGATACCACGTCCTCGTTCGCGTCCAGCACCAGTACCTTCGAACGGGGCTTGTGGCGGCTGAAGTAGAACGCCACCTGGCACGCCCGCTCGTACGGCCCGGGCGGACAGCGGTACGGCGCCGGTGGCACCGACAGCGCGTACACGCCGCCATCGGGCATCGCTTCCAGTTGCGCGCGCAGCGCCGTGGTTTGCGCGCCCGCTTTCCAGGCATGCAGCACCTGGTCCTGCGCGCTTGGCGCGGCCAGCCCCGGAATGGCGTTCGGCAGGAATTCGATGCCCGGAGAAAGGATCAACCGGTCGTACAGCAGCAGGCTGCCGCTCGCCAGCACGACGGTGCGCCTGGCGACGTCGATGGCGGCCGCGCTGTCGGGCAGCATCCTCACGCCGTGCCGGGTGAGGCCTTCGTAGCTCAAGGTCAGGTCGGCGATGCGGCGGCTGCCGCCCAGCACGAGGTTCGACAGCGGACACGAGATCATCGTGGAATTGGGTTCGACCACGGTGACGTCGACGTCGCCGCCGCTCCACAGGCGAACGTAGCGAGCCGCGGTGGCGCCGCCGTAGCCGCCGCCTACCACGACGACGTGCGGACGGGCTTTCGGTGCGACGCTGGCGCAGCCGGCCAGCATGGCTGCCGCGCCGCCTGCTGCGAGGAAGGCGCGGCGTTTCATTGGCGGTCCTTCTTGCCTGTCACGGGAGCCGTCGGCGCCTGCCCAAACCACGCGGCGATCAGCGCCAGCTGTTCGTCGGTGTAGCCCTTGGCCAGCTGCGTCATGATCGTCGCAGGCCGCGTGCCGGCCTTGAAAGCGCGCAGGCTGGCCAGCAGCGCTTCCCGCGACTGTCCCGTCAACGGTGGCAGCGCGTTGCCGGTGACGGGCGTGGGACCGTGGCAAGCGGTGCACGTGGCGGCCAGGCGGGCGCCCTCGTCGATCGGCCCGGCGGCAGTGGCCGGCAAGCATGCCAAGATCAGCGTGAGCGCCAGCGTTCGCATCGTTCCTCCTTTACGGTCGCACGCCGGGGGATTCCAGCGGCATCCCTTGCGCGCGCAAGGCGAGCCATGCTTCCAGGTCCACCAGTTCCTGCGCGCCCAGCGGCGGCACCTCGGCGCGCACGCCGCTCATGCAGTTGCGCAGGCGCCGCTGCAGGCTGCCCATGCCCTGCCATTCCAGGCGGTAGATCGGGTAGGCGTTGGCATGCGCCTGCGGGATCGTGGCGCCGGCCAGCTTGCGGCCCGATTGATCGTCGTGGCACTGTGCGCACGACAGGTTCAGTTGGCCGATGCGCTGCCGGTACAGGGCCTGGCCCCGTGCGGCCGCCGCGCGCGTGGCGGGATCGGCCGGAGGCGCGACCGGCATGCCGCGCGACTGCAGCGCCACGTGCGCTTCGAGCCCCAGCAGCGCCTCCGATTCAGGCGCGAACGCCGGCGCCTGCTGATTCGCCGTGCGACACAGGTTGATGCGCTCGCCCAGCGTGATGACCCGACCGGCGGCGCGGTCGAAGGCCGGATAGCGGCTTGCCACGCCGCGCATGCCCCGCTCGGCGGCGCCATGACAGGCGGCGCAGCTCTTGTCCGCCTTGCCGGCCTTCGCGTTCCACTGCGCCGCGCCGCCGGCCACCCACAGCATCGCCGGGTTCTGCGTATCGTCGCGCTGCATGGCGCGGGTGGACTCACTCATGAATTCGGCGCCCGACTTGCGCGTGTCCTGCGCGGCGGCGCTGGCGGCGACGAATGCCAGCGCGATGCCGATGCGCGTCATGGCGTCACCGTCAGCGTCTTGCGCTCCGTTTGCGCGAAGCCGTTGTCGCCGCGCCAGGTGAATTCCAGCGTGCCCGTGACGGTCGCGCGCGTAAAAAACGCCAGGTACGGATTGGCGGCGATGGCCGGGTGCAGCTCGGCGGCGAAAACCTGCTCGCCGGCATACGTGCAGGTAAAGCTGCGGATGACGTCCTGCGGCACCGGCTTGCCGTCCGCACCGGGACGGTAACCGGACTCCATCGGATGCGCGATCAGCGCGCGGATCTCGACGATCTCGCCCGCTTTCGCGTTGGCCGGCATATGGATCAGCGCACGGGCCGTCATGGCGCTTCTCCCTCGATGCAGGCCGCCAGCGTGACGATGATGTCCACCGTCTGCTGCCAGCTGCTGCCGTCAGAGAGCTTCGCCACCGCCGTCAGGCGCTGCGACGTGGCGAGGCGAATGCGGGTTGAAATCTCCGCCTTGCCGGCGCGGGGCCAAGCGTGCAGCGGATCACGTCCGCCTCCGGATTCTTTTCGTTGAAGATGGCGATACCGGTGACGTGGTCCTGCGCCGTCATCGGGCTGTCCACCCGGATCGTCACGGGCACCGCGTTGCCGTTGTCGATCAGCTGGGCGATGTCGAACGTGACCCGGCCGGTCTTCGGCGCGGCGTTGCCGGCGTACGCGGCGATCGCCCGCGCCATGCGTTCGGACGTGGCGGATGCCGGTCGCACCAGGACCAGCAGGCTGGCGGCGGCGAGCAGGCGGCGGCGGACGTTCGGCGTGGTCATGGCGACTGGTTCATGGGGCATTGCGCAAGGTGGCCAGGTACGCTACCACGTCTTCGACCTGCTGGGCGGACAGCAGGGGCTTGCCCTGCTGGGCTGGCGGGACTCGCGCCAGGCCGGTGGTGCGGTGGTACGCGGGCATGATCGTGCCCGGATTGATGCGGGCCGGGTCCACGATGCGCAGGCGCAGCTGGGGGACCGTCCAGCGACTCCCGGTACCGGCCAGGTTCGGGGCCAGGTTGCCCTGGAACGGTTCCTGCGGGATCGGGGCCGTGTGGCACAACAGGCAGGTGCCGAGCTGGCGGTTGGCGACGATGGCGCGGCCGCGGGTGGGGTCGCCCGGGGTGGTGTTGGGGAGGGGGTTAGGGAGGCTATCGGGGGCCTGAGCGTTGGCGAAAAGCGGGAAAGACAACAACACCGGGGACAGACCCCTTGCGAAAGCCTGCCACCAACTGCCGGCGACAGTACTGACGGGGTCAGTCCCCTCGGCAGGGGGCGGCAACACCGGAGACAGACCCCTCGCGCAAGCTTGCCACCGACTGCTGGCGACAACTTTGGCGGGGTCAGTCCTCTCGGTCGCTCCCCCGGCCATCACCTCAAACCTTTTTGAGGCTGTGGTTCTTCAGCGGCAGGTCGCGGATGCGCTTGCCCGTGGCGGCGAAGATCGCGTTCAGGACCGCCGGGGCGGCGACGGCGATCGTCGGTTCGCCCACGCCGCCCCAGAAGCCGCCGGACGGCATCAGGATCGATTCCACCGCCGGCATTTCGTCCAGCTTCATGACCTGATACGTATCGAAGTTGGACTGCTCCATCTGCCCGTCCTTCAACGTGCAGGCGCCGTACAGCGCGGCCGACAGGCCGTACACGAACGAGCCTTCGATCTGCGCCTCGACCTGCTGTGGGTTGACGACGTGGCCCGGGTCCGTGGCCGCCACGATGCGGTGGATCTTCAACTTGCCGTCCTTGCCGACCGAGACCTCGGCGCAGGCGGCCACGTAGCTGCCGAAGCCCATCGTCTGCGCCAGGCCCCGGTAGATCCCCTTCTTCGGCCGCTTGCCCCAGCCGACCCGCTCGGCCACCGCGTTCAGCACGGCCACGTGCTTCGGGCTGTCCTTGAGCAGCTTGCGGCGCAGCGCCAGCGGGTCCTGTTTCGTCGCGTGGGCGATCTCGTCGAGGAAGCACTCGACGTAGATGGCGTTCTGGTTCAGGTTGACGCCGCGCCAGAAGCCCGGCGGGACCGGCGGGTTGCGCATCGCGTGGTCGATCAGCAGGTCAGGCACCGTGTAGCCGAACGACGCTTCCGGTCCGGGCGGATTCAGGCCCTGGAACACGGCCGGGTCCTTGCCGTCCTTGACGTTGTTGGGCAGTACCGCCGCCATGATCGACTGGCCCGAGATGCGCATGTGCAGCGCCGTCAGGTTGCCCTGCTTGTCCAGCCCCGCCGTCAGCTTGCATTGCGTGACCGGGTGGTAGCGGCCATGCAGCATGTCCTCTTCGCGCGTCCAGATCAATTTGACGGGCGTGCCGGGCAGCTCCTTCGCGATCTGCACCGCCTGGCGCACCCAGTCGTGCACGGCGCCGCGCCGGCCGAAGCCGCCGCCCAGGTGCAGCTTGTAGACGTCGCACTGCGCCTGCGGCAGCCCGGCCGCTTCCGATGCCGCGGCCAGCGCCGCCTCGCCGTTCTGCGTCGGCGTCCACACTTCGCAGCGCTGCGGCGTCCACTTTGCCGTCGCGTTCATTGTCTCCATCGTCGCGTGGTTCTGGTACGGGTACGAATACACGGCTTCCAGCTTGCGCGGCGCGCCGGCCAGCGCCGCGCGCGCGTCGCCATTCGCATTGCCGACCGCCGCATCGGGGGCATCCAGCCCGGCCTTCAGCGTGGCTGCGATGTCGGCGCTGGAGAGCTGCGCGTTCGGTCCCTTGTCCCATTCGATCGGCAGCGCATCGAGCGCGGTTTTCGCGCGCCACCACGTGTCGGCCACCACCGCCACGGAGGAATCGCCCACCTGCAGTACCTTCTTCACGCCGGGGCGGTCCTTGATCGCCGCCGCGTCGAAGCTTTTCACCTTGCCGCCGAAGACGGGACAGTCCTTGATGGCGGCGTTCAGCATGCCCGGCAGGACCAGGTCCATGCCATAGACCTGCTTGCCGTTCGTCTTCTCCAGCGTGTCCAGCCGCGCCAGCCGCTTGCCGGCGATCTGCCAGTCCTTCGGATCCTTCAGCACCACCTCCTGCGGCGGCGCCAGCTTGCCCGCCGCCGCCGCGACGCCGCCATAGGTAACGGTGCGCCCGCTCGGCACGTGCGTGATGACGCTGCGCGCGGCGCGGCATTCGGCCACGGGCACGTTCCACTGCGTCGCGGCGGCCTGCAGCAGCATCATGCGTGCCGCCGCGCCGCCCTTGCGCACGTAGTCATGCGATTCGCGCACGCCACGGCTGCCGCCGGTCGAGAAGCTGCCCCACACGCGCTTGCGTGCCAGGTTCGTGCCCGGTGTCGGATACTCCGTCGTGACCAGCCGCCAGTCCGCATCCAGCTCCTCGGCCACCAGTTGCGCGAGCCCGGTCAGCGTGCCCTGTCCCATCTCGGAACGGGCGATGCGGATGACGATGGTGTTGTCCGGCTTGACGACCACCCAGGCATTCACCTCGGGCGGCAGACCGTCCTGCGCGGCGGCATTGAACGGGATATGGAAGCCGACCATCAGGCCGGCGGCGGTGGCGGCCGAACGGCCCAGGAAGCGGCGGCGGGCCGGCGAGACGACGGCGTTCACAGCTTCACTCCCTGCGGATGTTCGATGGCGAGGCCCGCCTTGGCCGGATCGCCGCCGCGCGCGGCCACGTGGATGGCCTTGCGCACGCGGTTGTAGGTGCCGCAGCGGCAGATGTTCGTCATGGCCGCGTCGATGTCGGCATCCGTCGGCTTCGGCTTTTCCTTCAGCAGTGCCGCGGCGGCCATGATCATGCCGGACTGGCAGAAGCCGCACTGCGGCACGTCGAGCGCGACCCACGCCTTCTGCACCGGATGCCAGCTGCCACCGCCCAGCCCTTCGATCGTGACGATCTTCTGCGCCGCTGTCACCGTGGAGACGGGCCGCACGCAGCTGCGCGTGGCCGCGCCGTCGATGTGCACCGTGCACGCGCCGCATTGGGCAATGCCGCAGCCGTATTTCGTGCCCGTCAGGCCCAATTGCTCGCGCAGCACCCAGAGCAGCGGCGTGTCGTCTTCCGCCTCGAATTCCCGTACCTGTCCGTTCACGTTCAGCTTCATGCCTGCGTCTCCATGGTGGGCGTGGTCAACACGACAATCTTACGCCGAAAAGGCCCCTAATATTCGTTCGGACAATTTTGATCTGGGTCAAAGTTTTTGCTGCGCCGCATCACTAAACTTCTTTTCAGCAACAAAAACAACATGTGAAAGAGGAAGTGAAATGAAAAAAGCAATCCTGGCAGTTCTCGCAGTGACGATGACCATGGTCGCCGCCGGCGCTTCGGCACAAACCTCGCCATGGCAGGTGCGTGCTCGCGCGGTGTACGTCGATCCGGCCGACAAGTCCGACCCCGTCGCGGGCGTCGGCGCTTCGGACCGCATCGGCGTGTCCGACAAGACCATTCCGGAAATCGACGTCTCCTATTTCTTCACCCCGAACATTGCTGCCGAGCTGGTGCTGACCTACCCGCAAAAGCATGACGTGACCCTGGATGGCCAGGCCATCGGCACGTTCAAGCACCTGCCACCTTCGCTGCTGGCGCAGTACCACTTCATGCCCGGTGCTACGGTGAGCCCGTACGTTGGTGCCGGCATCAACTGGACCACGTTCTCCAAGAACCGGATCCTGAACGGCCAGGGCAGCCTGGAACACGACAGCTGGGGCCTGGCCCTGCAGGCCGGTGTCGATTACAAGCTGGACCAGAACTGGTCGCTGAACGTGGACGTCAAGAAGCTGCAACTGCGCAGCGACGTGATGATCGCCGGCGTCAAGCCCAGCAAGGTCAAGGTCGATCCGGTGCTGTTCGGTATCGGCGTCGGCTACCGCTTCTAGAACGAGTTACTCCAAGCCTTTGCCTGCCCCCGGGTCATGCCGGCGGCAGGTTTTTTCACCCCGCCAGCGCCTGCCGCAGCTCCAGCGCCAGCGCCCGCCGCTCCCCCTCCAGCAGATACAGCCCCACCTCGACCGTGACAGCGCCCGCCGCCAGCCGGATCGGGTCGCGCCGCCGCGCCGGGGCCGTCACGCGCAGCCACGTCGCCGGCAGGCAGTACTGCTGGACGCGGCCGCCCCGTACCTGTTCCACCGTCAAGGTGCCGCTGTCCAGCACGATGCGATCGAAGTCGGTCGCATGCCGGCTGTAGATGACGAACGCGGCCGTGACGGCCGCCATTTCCAGTCCCGAGAACACCAGCACGTAAGGCGCCCCGTGCCATGCACAGAACAGGCCGATCGCCAGCGACAGCGCCACCAGCACCGCCCAGGCCGCGACGGTCTGGCGCGGCGTCAGCGAGCAGTTGCGCTTGAGCAGCCATTCGCGCCGCCCCATTGTCGATTGCCAATCGCGTTTCACAAGGTCTCCCCGGTTGCAGCCATTGTACGGCGGCAGGCCCCCCGCAACGTGGGCAGCCCGACAAGATTACGTTGTTCCCGTGAGACAACATCCGATGAATTGCGGCCGCGCCGTGCGATGCCGGTCGCTTTTGATCAACAATGGTCGCGAGGGCGGCCGCTACGTGCCCCATTTCCATCATTACATCAAGTGGGGAAGACATGTCTCTCGCCAACCTCCGGATCGGCGCCCGCCTCGGGCTGGGTTTTGCCGCCATACTCGCGCTGCTGGTCATCATCGTCGGACTGGCGCTGACGTCGCTGGCCCGCATCGGCCAGCGCACCGACGATATCGTGCAGGACAAGAACGTCAAGCTGGCCGTGGCCAACACGATGGTCGACAACGTGCGCAACACGGCCCTGTCACTGACGACCATCATGGTCACCCCCAGCACTGAAGCGCTGAATGCCGAGCTGGCGAAAGTTGCCGAGGCGCGCACGCGGTTTCACGCCGCCCGGGCCGAACTGGGCAAACGCCTGGATACCGACAAGGAAAAGGCCCTGATGGCCAATGTCGACAAGGTGCTGGCCGACAGCGCGGCGAAGAACGAGAAGCTGATCGCGCTGCGCAAGGAAGGCGAAGTCCAGGACGGCACCGATTTTCTGCTCAAAGAAGCCGCGCCCGGCATGCAGGCCCTGCTGGGTACGCTGGACGAGCTGATAGCCTACGAGGCCACGCAGGCCAACGCGGCCGGCGAGGACGCGACGGCGGTGTACGCGAGCACGCGCACATTGATGATCGTGCTGGGCGCCGTCGCTTTGATGGCCGGCTGCGCCATCGCGTATCTCGTCACGCGTTCGATCACGCGGCCGTTGGGCGAGGCGCTGACGGTCGCCGAGACGGTTGCTGGCGGCGACCTGACGTCCACCATCGCCGCAAGCCGCAATGACGAAACGGGCCGCCTGCTGCAGGCGCTGAAGGGCATGAACGACGCTCTGCTGAACGTCGTCACCCAGGTGCGCGGCGGCACTGATGCCATCGGCACCGCCTCGCGTGAGATCGCGGCGGGGAACATGGACCTGTCGGCCCGCACGGAACAGCAGGCCAGCTCGCTGGAAGAGACAGCATCGTCGATGGAGGAGCTGACCTCCACCGTGCGCCAGAATGCGGACAACGCACTGCAGGCCAACGAACTGGCGCGCACCGCTTCCGAAGTGGCCGTCAAGGGCGGCGCCATCGTCGCCAAGGTGGTCGACACGATGGGCACCATCAACACGTCGTCGCGCAAGATCGTCGACATCATCGCCGTCATCGACGGTATCGCCTTCCAGACCAATATCCTGGCACTGAACGCGGCCGTCGAGGCGGCGCGCGCCGGTGAACAGGGACGCGGCTTTGCCGTCGTGGCCAACGAGGTGCGCGGCCTGGCGCAGCGCTCGGCCGCCGCCGCGCGCGAGATCAAGGAACTCATCACCGCGTCGGTCGCCAGCGTGGACGAAGGCTCGCGCCTGGTCAACGACGCGGGCCAGACGATGGGCGACATCGTGCAGAGCATCCAGCGGGTGACGAACATCATGGGCGACATCGCGTCGGCCAGCCAGGAACAGACGATGGGCATCGGCCAGATCAACACGGCCATCACGCAGATGGACGAGGTGACGCAGCAGAACGCGGCCCTGGTCGAGGAAGCGGCGGCCGCGTCGCAGAGCATGCAGGAGCAGGCGGCGCACCTGGCGCAGGTGGTGGCCTTCTTCCGGACTGGCGGCACGGTAGCGGTGCCGGCGGTGGTTGCCGCCAAGCCGGCGGCCGTGACCCCTAAGCCGGCGGTGGCGAAGAAGCCGGTGGCGCTAAAGGCTGCGCCGAAGTCGGAGTGGGAGGAGTTCTAAGGCCACAGCAAGGGTCTGTCCCCGCAGGGGACCGACCCTGAAGTTCTGCTGGATCCGTAGGAACGCTGCCAAACTTCGGGGTCAGTCCCAAAAGACGGGACAGACCCCAGGCCTGGTCAGGTCTTGACATGCAGGCAGTGATCCGGCACCGGCGCCGGCGGCCCCTGCTCCGACACCAGCCAACCCGGCAGCCGTTCGCGCAGCCGCTCAGTCAGTTGATCCATCTCGCAGGGATCGACCTCCACCAGCATTGTCTTGCCATCGCGGTCGACCACGCGGGCCTGCTCGAACGCGCGCACCACCCCTTCCGCCTGGTCCGGAGACAGCGTGGCATCCCTGGTCTGGCGGATCAACAGGCGGCGCATCGTTCCAGTGTAGTCCATCGCCGCCCTTTGCGTCACTTGCGGGTGTGCGGCGCCAGCATGCCCAGCCCTTCGAACATGCGTTCGAAGCCCAAGGTGCCGGCGGCGCCATTCACGAGGCGCAGCATCTCGACGGCGCGGCGGCTGTCGCGCGGCATCGCCAGCACGTCCGGGTGGCAGGACAGCAAGGCCGCGGCGGCGCCGGTCACGGCCGGGCTGGCCATCGACGTACCGCTCATCACGGCGTAGGCGCCGCCCGGCACCGTGGAGACGATGCCCACGCCCGGCCCGGTCAGGTCCACCTCTTCTCCCACGTTGGCAAAGCCGGCCACGAACACGGCCGCGTCGTCGCGGGCGAATGGCGCCTGCACGTCCAGCGATTCCGAGGACCCGGCGGGGAAGCTGCCGGTGTCGCCCACGGCCGATACCGCCACCGCTTCCGGCCAGCGCGCCGGATAGCTGACGGGGCCGCGGCCGTCGTTGCCGGTGGCGACGATGCACAGCGTGCCCTGGTCGAATGCATCGCGGATCGCCTCGCGCACGGCTTCGTCGCGGGTCGAGCCGCCCAGGCTCAGGTTCAACAGGTCGCAGCCGTCCGCCACGCCGCGGTCGATGGCGCGCACGATGTCGTAGTTGGTCGCCCCGGTGCCGCCGTTGGGGAACACCCGATAGCTCATCAGGCGCACGCCCGGCGCCACGCCGCGCCGGCCGGCAGGAGGCCGCCCCTGGCTGGCGATGATGCCGGCCACGTGGCTGCCATGATCGCCGTCGATGGCGGCCGGCCCCGCGCCGCCGGCGTCATTCTCGGCCACGACGAAGGCGGCGCCGCCGGCGACAACGAGGTCCGGGTGACTGTCGTCCACGCCTGTGTCGATCACGCCCACGGTGACACCGCTACCCGCGTCATCGGGTGCGCAGCCGTACAGCTTCGCCAGGTAATCCGGCGCGGCCAGGTCGATCGGCTGCAACGCCAGCGTCTCGCCCTTGCGCAGCATGACGTCGCGGCGCAGCAGGCCCCAGTAGCCGGGCGGTCCGTACACGAGCAGTGCCTGCAGCACCACGCCCGGCCGCAGGTCCAGCTTCGCCATGCCGCTGGCGTCGCTGACGCTTTCGGCGCCCACGCGCTGGGCGAAGTCGGTAAACGCGACGACCCGCGCACCGGCGACCGGAACGGGCTTGCCGGGAGCGCCCGGCGCGGCGGCGCGCACCACCTGCACGGTCAGTGCCAGCGCCGCACCGATCGCGGCGGCCGCATTGTCCGGCCCGCGCGCCACCTCCAGCATGGGCCGGCGCGTCAGTTCATAGAACACCACGGGCAGCACCCGCACGCCGGGCGCGCGCGCCTTCAATTGCAGCACGTCGTCGCTTGTCAGCGCGGCGAGCTTGGGGCCGTCCGCATGGGTCGAGTGCAGGATCTGCGGGGTGGCGACGTTGGCCGTTTGCAGCGTGCCGACCGACGCGGCCACGCGCGCCATCGCGCCTGCCGCCGCCACCGGCGCCGGTTCGGGCTGCACGGCTTCCCCGATCTCCGCCATGTCCGGCGAGCGCAGGCCGCGCAGCGGCATCAGCACGTACTGCGCCGCTTCCCACGGGCGCGCCCGGAAGTCGGCCAGGCGATAGCGGCCGGCCGGGTCGGGCGGTGCACTGGCATCGCACGCGTCCTTTAATCGCTGCGCCGAGGCGACGATGGCATGGCCCTCGCCGCGCAGCACGTCCTGGAAGAAGTCCAGCAAGGCGTCGATCAGCGTCATGCGCAGGGCCAGCGTGCCGCAGCGGGCGCTGGCCGCGACGGCGTACTCCAGCGCGTCGGCGACCTGGCTGGCCGTCACGCGCGGCTGCCCCGGCGCCAGTGCGATGTCCGGCCCGCCGTCGAGCCAGGCCGACAGGTTCAGCAGGCTGTGGGTGCGGCGCAGGATCTGGCGCTGTTCGGGAAAGGTGGTGTTCTCGGCCACCGCGTCGCAAAAGTCGCCCGCCAGTTCGACCAGCCGGCCGACTGCCTGCTGCAGCGCACGCCCATCGATGACATCGCCCGCGCGCGCCTGCCCCAGCGCCTGCCCCACCTCAGGCCTCCGCGGCCCCGGGGCGCGGCAGCGTCAGCGTGAACACGGCACCTTCGCCCGGTTTGCTCTGCACCGTCAGCGTGCCCTGGTGCGCCTCGGCCAGCTGGCGCGAGATGTACAAGCCCAGGCCCAGGCCGGACGGCACGTCGTTGCCCTGGCCCCGTTCATACGGCAGGAAGATGCGGTGCTGCATGTCCTCGGGATACCGGGGCCCCGGTCGATCACGTCGATACGCGCCTCGGTATCGGTAGCCGACAGGCGCACCTGCACCGGCTTGCCGCCGCCGTAACGCAGCCCGTTCGTCAGCAGGTTGACGATCACCTGCTCGATGCGGAACTCGTCCCAGCAGCCTTGCACCGGCGCCGGCGCATCCAGCTCGAACGTGGTGCCGGCATCGGCCGCCTGGCGTGCCAGGTCGCTCGTCAGGCGCTGCAGGATGTCGCGCAGCTCCGTCGCGCACGGCCGGATCGACAGCACGCCGCTGCGGATGCGCGAGACGTCCAGCATGTCGTCGATCAGGCGGATCATGGCCTGGATCTGGCGACCGTCGCGCGCCACCATGCCGGCCAGCTGCTCCTGCCCGAAGGCCTCCAGGTTGCCCCGGTCCAGCTGCATCTTGCGCATCTGCGTTTCCAGGAACAGCGTGTTGAGCGGCGTGCGCAGCTCGTGCGCCACCATCGACATGAACTCGTCACGCATGCGCAGCGCGTAGCGCATCTCCTCCTGCGCGGCGCGCAGCTCGTTCATCGTGGCCTGCTGCTCCTCGACCCGGCGGCGGATCTCCATGCGCTGGCAATGCAGGTCGACGAACACGTTGACCTTGCTGCGCACCGCGTCCGGATCGAGCGGCTTGTAGAGGAAGTCGACGGCGCCCGTTTCGTAACCCTTGAAGGCGTAGTTCAGCTCCTTGCCGGCCGCGCTGACGAAGACGATCGGGATGTGGCGCGTCTTATCGGTGCCGCGCATCAGTTCGGCCAGCTCGAAGCCGTCCATGCCGGGCATCTGCACGTCCAGGATCGCCAGCGCGAAGTCATGCTCCAGCAGCAGCGCCAGCGCCTCTTCGCCCGACGTGGCCTGGTAGACGACGCGGTCCTCGGCGCGGATCACGGCATTCAGGGCACGCAGGTTTTCCGCCAGATCGTCCACGATCAGCAGTTTTGTCGCCTCGCGCGTGGCGCCCAGGTTGGCCATAGTGTTCATTGTCTCTTCTCCAACATCGTCAGCAGGCTGCGTATCTCCTGCAGGGTCAGCACCAGGTCCGGCTGGCGCAACCTGATCGCTTCGTTCGGCATCACGGCCACCTGCGCTTCGGCCGGATCCTGCACCACCGTCAGGCCGCCCGCGACGCCGATCGCGGCCAGTCCGGCGGCGCCATCCTGGTTGGCGCCCGTCAGCAGGATACCCACCAACCGGTCGCCATACACATCCGCGGCCGACTGCATCGTCAGGTCGATCGCCGGCCGGGCGAAGTGCACCGGTTCCTCCTGGCTCAGCGAGAACACGCCGCCCTCTTCCACCGACAGGTGGTAGCCGGCCGGCGCGAAGTACAGCGTGCCCGCCCGCAGTTCATCCTTGTCGCCCGCTTCCAGCACCCGCATGGCGAGACGCTGCTGGAACACCTCCGCCAACTGGTTCTGGCGCCCCTTCATCACGTGCAGCACGGTCACCACGGGACAAGGATAATCCCTCGGCAGCCCGGGCAGGATCTCCAGCAGCGCGTTGACGCCACCGGCCGAGGCACCGATCACGATCGCCGCGATCTCGCGTCCTTCGAGTACCGCCTGCAGCGCCAGCTTGTCCATCACAGTTTCCTGAACAGCCGTTCGCGCTTGACGACCGGCTCGAAGCGCGGGCCGTAGCTGGAGAAGTCGATGCTCTCCTTGCTGCCCAGGCCCAGGAAGCCCCGATGGCACAGCGATTCATGGAACAGGCCCAGCGCCCGCTCCTGCAGCTTCCTCTTGAAATAGATCATCACGTTGCGGCAGCTGATGAACTGGGTTTCCGCGAACACGGTGTCGGTGGCCAGGCTGTGGTCCGCGAACGTCACGTTCTCCGCCAGCGAGCGGTCGAACAGCGCCGCGTTGTAGGCTGCCGTGTAGTAGTCCGAGAACGCGCGCTTGCCGCCGGCGGCCTGGTAGTTCTCCGTGTAGGCGCGCATGCTGTCGAGCGGGAACACGCCCTTCTTGGCCTTCTCCAGCGACTGCGGATTGATGTCGGTGGCGTAGATGATGCTGCGCTCGAGCAGCCCCTCTTCCTTCAGCAGGATCGCCAGCGAATACACTTCCTCGCCGGTGCTGCAGCCGGCCACCCAGATCTTCAGCGACGGGTAGGTGGACAGTACCGGCATCACGTGCTCGCGCAGCGCGGCGTAGTAGGTCGGGTCGCGGAACATCTCGGTGACGGGAATCGTCAGGTACTGCAGCAGTTCGGAAAACGCGGCCGGCTCGTGCAGCACGCGCGACTGCAGCTGCGAGATCGTCTCGCACCCCATCTCGCGCATCGCGTGCAGCACCCGGCGCTTCTGCGACGCCCCCGTGTAGTCGCGGAAGTCGTAGCTGTACTTCAGGTAGATCGCCTCCATCAGCATTCGCAGCTCGATGTCGGTATCGCTGTGCAGGGGGCGATGGTGCATGTCAGATCCGGTCCAGGGCAGGCATCCACACGCGCAGCAGCGAGTACAGGCGCGACAGGTCGATCGGCTTGGCCAGGTAGTCGTTGGCGCCGGCGGCCAGGCATTGCTCCTGGTCGTCCTTCATCGCCTTGGCCGTGATGGCGATGATGGGCAGGCGCGCGAAGCGGCTGTCGGCGCGGATGCGGCGTGTCGCTTCCAGGCCGTCCATGCCCGGCATCATGACGTCCATCAGCACCAGGTCGATGTCCTGCACCGTGTCGAGTTTTTCCAGCGCCTCGAAGCCGTTGCGGCCGATCTCGACGATGGCCCCCTTCTGCTCCAGCGCCGAGGTCAGCGCGAAGATATTGCGCACGTCGTCGTCCACCAGCAGGATGCGGCGGCCTTCGAACACGCGGTCGCGCGAGCGCACCGTCTTGAGCATCGTCTGCCGTTCGCTGGAGAGCTCCGATTCGACCTTGTGCAGGAACAGCGTGACTTCGTCCAGCAGGCGTTCCGGCGAACGCGCGCCCTTGATGATGATGGAGCGCGAATAGCGGTGCAGGTCCGCCTCCTCGGCGCGCGTCAGGTTGCGGCCCGTGTACACGATCACGGGCGGGAACGACGCGATCTCCTCGTGCGACATGCGCTGCAGCAGCTCGTTGCCCTGCATGTCGGGCAGCTTCAGGTCGATGATCATGCAGTCGAAGATCGTGGTGCGCAGCAGCGCCAGCGCCTTCTCGCCCGATTCCACCGCTTCGATCTCGATGTCCTCGTCGGAGATCAGCTGCACCACGCTGTCGCGCTGGCGCGCGTCGTCCTCGACCAGCAGGATGCGCTTGATCTTCTGCGTGAACTTCTGCTCCAGGCGCGCGAACACGTCCAGCAGCGCTTCGCGGGTGGTGGGTTTCAGTGCGAAGCCGACGGCACCCATGTGCAGCGCCGCCTCTTCCGCGTCGGACGCCGAGACCACGTGCACGGGAATGTGGCGCGTGCGCGGGTTGTCCTTCAAGAGCTGCAGCACCGACAGGCCGGAGCGGTCCGGCAGGCGGATGTCCAGCAGGATCGCGCTGGGCTGGTACTGCTCCGCCATCGCCAGGCCTTCGTCGGCGGCGAACGCCACCAGGCAGCGGTAGTTCATCTCGTGCGCCAGGTCGTACAGGATGCGCGCGAACGCGGGTTCGTCCTCGATCACGAGCACCGTGCGCTCCGGCGGCGGCGCCTTGTCGCGATCGTCCTCGAACGCACGCGGCACCTGGGCCGGCGCGGGCGCGGGCGCGGGCACCGGCGGTACCGGCGGCAGTGGGCCCCGCTCCGGCTGCGGCGCCGGGCGCGACGCCGGCACGGCCGGCTGCGGCGTGGCCGGCGGCAGTTGTGCGTCGGCCTTGTGCGGTGCCGCCCATTGCAGCGGCAGGGTCAACGTAAACGTGCTGCCCTTGCCTTCCGCGCTGACGAGCGTGATGGCCCCGCCCAGCAAGGTCGCCAGGTCGCGCGAGATCGACAGGCCCAGCCCCGTGCCGCCGTATTTGCGGCTGGTGGTGCCGTCGGCCTGCTGGAAAGCGCCGAACACGGTCTCGTGCTGGTCGGCGCGGATGCCGATGCCGGAATCCTCGACGGCGAAACTGACCTGGCCGTTCGGCCCCGGCGCCACCCGCAGCGCGATGCGGCCCCGGTCCGTGAACTTGACGGCGTTCGACAGCAGGTTCTTGAGGATCTGCTCCAGGCGCTGGCAATCGGTGTACACGGTTTCCGGCAGGCCGGGCGCCATCTCGACGACGAACTGCAGGCCCTTCTGCTGGGCCAGCGGCTCGAACGTGCGCTGCATGCCCTGCACCACCTGCTGCAGGCGCAGCTCCTCCGGGTTCAGCTCCAGCTTGCCGGCCTCGACCTTGGAGATGTCGAGGATGTCGTTGATCAGGTTCAGGAGGTCGTTGCCGGCCGAGTAGATCGTCTGGGCAAAGCGCACCTGCTCCTCGTTCAGGTTGCCCTGCGAGTTGTCGGACAGCAGCTTGGCGAGGATCAGCGAGCTGTTCAGCGGCGTGCGCAGCTCGTGCGACATATTCGCCAGGAACTGCGACTTGTACTGGCTGGCGCGCTCCAGGTCGCGCGCCCGCTCCTCCAGCTGCAGCTGGACGTCGTTCAGCGCGGAATTGCGCTGGTCCAGCACGACGGCCTGTTCGGCCAGCTGTTCGTTGGTCTGTTCCAGCTCGGCCTTCTGGTTTTCCAGCGTGGCCTGCGATTCCTCCAGCACGCGCGACTGCTCCTCCAGCTCCTCGTTGGCGGTGCGCAGCTCTTCCTGCTGCACCTGCAGCTCCTCGTTCAGCTGCTGGGTTTCCTGCAGCACTTCCTGCAGGCGCTGGCGCGACAGCGTCGATTCGATCGCCGTGCCGATGTTGTTGCTGACGAGCTTGAGGAAGTCGATCTCACGCTCACCCACGGGGCGCAGGAAGCCCAGCTCGACGACGCCGTTGACCTCGCCGTCGCTTTCCACCGGCGCCACCAGGATCTGGCTGGGCGAGCCGCTGCCCAGCGCGGAGCTCAGCTTCAGGTAATAGTTCGGCAGGTTTTCCAGGTGGACGATGCGGCGGTCGTCCGCCGCCTGGCCGACGATCCCTTCGCCCGGCGCGATGTACTTGGCGTAGTCCTCGTCGTGATTGGCGAAGCCGTAGCCGGCCGTGCGGTGCAGCGTACCGTCCGGCTCGCGCACGTAGATCGCGCCCACGGCCACGTCCAGGTAGCGCGCCAGGAAGCTCAGCAGCGCCGCCGACATCGCCGTCAGCGAACGCTGGCCGATGCCCTGCTCGGCCAGCTTGCTCTGGCCGGAGCGCAGCCACGCCTGGCGCTCCACGCGCTCGGCCTGGATGCGCTGTTCCTCCAGCGCCTTGCCGTACACTTCCGACAGCCGGGTCAGCTCGCGCCGGCCCCAGTAGGCCAGGAAGCCGCTGATGATGAGGCTGACGGCGAGGTAGCCCGTCACCGTGACATAGGTGACGGTCTTGGCGTTGTCGGAGCGCTCGGTGCGCATGCGGTCCTCTTCCAGGATGAAGACCTGGAACTGGTTGCGCAGCTCGTCGAATTCGACCTTGGCGCGCTGCGACTTGATGAGGCCAAGATAATCGCCACCCGTCGTGCGGGCGCGGATCAGGTCCTGCGCGACTTTGTCCCACTGCAACTGCTGGGCGCGGATATTGCGCAGCCGGTCCATCTGGCGCGGATTGTCCTTGACCAGTTCGCCCAGCGTATTCAGCGCCGTCTCGATCTTGGGCTTGGCCAGCCGGTAGGGCGCCAGGAACGGCTCTTCTCCCGTCAGCAGGAAGCCGCGCACGCCCGTTTCCATGTCCACGGCCAGCTTGCGCAGCTCCTGCGCGTTGCCGATGACCCGCTCCGAATGCTCGACCAGAGTGAGCGCGTTCAGGAGGTACGCCAGGATCGCCACGAACACGGCGGCGCTGACGACGCCTGCTGCCAGCGGCAACGTAATGTTGCGGTAAAGAATACGGCGGAAGGTCTGGTCGTCGGTACGGGATCCGGGCATGTTATCGATTGGACAAGCAAAGGGAAACTGCAAGTTTATCCGAAATGCAATGGCAGACGTGGCAATCGTGCGCAGCCGCTATAATCGGCAGCAACGTCATTTCCTCCCGTTCGCCCATCCATGCGTACCTACCCGACTGCCCTGGCGGCGCTGCTGCTGGCCGGCTGCTACAACGATTCCGCCACGTACTATGCCGACAGTACGCAGGACCACCGCCTGACGGTGCGGCGCCAGCAGGATTACTTCTGGAGCGAGGCAGGCCGTTTCACGCTGCTGGCGGCGCGCATGCCCGACTGCCAGCGGGCCATCCCGCTGGGCGAGCTGCCGCTGGAGGACACGAAGCTGGAACTGTTCAGCGAGGGGGACAACCGCTGGAGCCTGCGCGCCGGCAAGCAAGTGTGGCACGTGGACACGCAAAATTGCGCGCTGGTCGAGGATGCCGGCGCCGCGGCCGGGCAGAAGCTGGGGACTTCCTGGCGGAGATCGACCAGTTCTCGTTTGTCGAGACGCCGGAGGGACCAGCGAAGTAAACAGACCGCAGCCGACAAATCGGGGACAGCCTCCGGTTTCGTTTATTTCGCTTGCCTGCAAGCGAACGCGCCACCTTTCGCATGATCCGGCAAATCGGGGACAGCCTCCCCTCTCGCTGATGCGCGGGTTGGCGAATCGGAGGCTGTCCCCAATTTTTAATCGGAGGCTGTCCCCGATTTGCCGATTTGCGCAGGGTGGCCAGAGGTCAGTCGCGGGCCAGCGACAGGAATTCCGTGCGCAGGCCCAGGTTCGATTGCAGCTCGCCCAGCATCGACGACGTGATCGTTTCCTCGCCCGGCGTGCGGATGCCGCGGCTTTCCATGCACATGTGGCGGCACTTGATGACGACGCCGACCGCCTTCGGTTCCAGCACTTGCATCAACGTGTTGGCGATCTGCACCGTCAGGCGCTCCTGCACCTGCAGGCGCTTGGCGAAGCAGTCCACCAGGCGGGTCAGCTTCGACAGCCCCACGATCTTGCCATTCGGCAGGTAGCCGACGGTCGCCATGCCGAAGAACGGCGCCAGGTGGTGCTCGCAGTGGCTGTAGACGGGGATGTTGCGCACGACGATCAGCTCGTTGTAGGCCTCGGCGCCGTCCTCGAATGCCTTCAGCAGTTCGACCGGGTCCTGGTCGTAGCCGGAGGTCCAGTGTTTCCACGCCTTGGCCACGCGGTGCGGGGTTTCCGCCAGGCCGGGCCGGTCGGGATCCTCGCCCAGGGTGGACAGCAGGCGACGCCAGTCGTGTTCGGAGAAAGCTTCTTTGGACATAATTGAGACTGCCGAATTGAAAGAGTATCCGACAGTATACCCAAGATGCGCCGCCTGCGCCGGCTTGGCCAAGATGCGCCGCCTGCGCCGGCTTGGCCAAGATGCGCCGCCTGCGCCGGCCCTAGCCTTGGCCCGGCCGGTTCGCCGCGATCAGCGCGCTGGCGATCGAGATCGTGTGCGGCGTCTCGGGCCACGGGTCGCCGGGGCCGAACCAGCGGGCCTCCTCGATCTCGGAAGGGTCGACGCGGATCGTGCCGTCCAGGTAGTCCGCCGTGAACGCCACCATCAGCGAATTGGGGAACGGCCACGACTGGCTGCTGAAATAGCGCAGGTTGTGCACGCGCAGCCCCACCTCCTCGTACACCTCGCGGTGCACCGCTTCCTCGATCGATTCGCCTGCCTCGACAAAGCCGGCCAGCGCCGTGAACAGGCCCGGCGGCGAGCGGGTGTGCTTGGCCAGCAGCACGCGGTCGCCGTCGCGGATCAGGACCATCATGGCGGGACAGATCTGCGGATACGCCGTGTGGCCGCAAGCGTCGCACTTGTACGCCCGCTCGCCGCTGGCGCGCTGCATCGGCGTGGCGCACGCGCCGCAATAGCGGTGGGTGCGGGCCCAGTCGGCAATCTGGCTGGCGCGCCCGGCCAGCCCCAGGAACTCGTGGTCGTGCGTGCCGAACAGGGAGCGCAGGCCATGCCAGGCGTGGCCGTCCGGTGCCTGCTCGGCGCTGTCGGCCCACGCGGCCTGGCAGTAGCGGCCCTGCCACAGCCCGACCGGGTGCAGCCGCGCCGCCGGCAGTTCCGGCAGCGGCATGCCGACGGGCGCGGACAGGTCGTCGCTGCGCAGCAGCACCTGGCCGCGGTGGAAGATGAACGTCAGCGGCTCGGCGGCGTGCGCCGGCGGATCGATCAGGGGCGTGAAGGCGGCAGGCGTCTTGAGCATGGGATGGCGGAAACGGATGTGATGACCGTGTCATCTTAACCGTATCCGGCGCTGCCTGCCCGTCGCCACATGGTTGCTGTACGGCCACAAAACCTCCCGGGCGCCACGCGCGACGGAGTATGATTACGCTTCCCGACAACGCTGCTGTCATTCACTCGAGAGACTAAAAAAAAGGATGAGTGTGAACGCCAACCCGACGTCTCGTGCCGAAGCGCTGTTCCGGCAAGCCGAACACGGTTCCCTGCCGCTGCCCGAGCTGTTCGAGGGCGCGCAGGCGCTGGTCGAACAGGGGGCGCCGCAACAGGCGGTGCGCTTGTACGAACAATGGCTGGCCCATACCCGCTCGCCGCTCGCGTATGCCGTCTGGTTCAACCTGGCGATCGCCCACAGCGGCATCGGCAACGACACGCAGGCCGAAGGCGATTACCTCAAGGCCATCGCCCTCAATCCCGACTTCATCGAAGCACGCCTGAACCTGGGTACTCTTTACGAGCGCCTGGGCCGGCCGGACGACGCACTGGCCACGTGGAACGCGATCCTGACGGACGTGCGCGACCTGGCCGCCAAGCAGTCCTTGCACGTGCAAACGCTGAACAACATCGGGCGCCTGCTGGAGATCCGCCGCCGCCTGCCGGAAGCGGAAACGGTGCTGACGCAAAGCCTGACGATCGACCCGCACCAGCCCAACGCCATCACGCACTGGGTGCACCTGCGCCAGAAGCTGTGCCGCTGGCCCGTCTACCAGCCGTTCGGCGCGGTGACCGTGGAGCAGCTGCGCCGCCATACGTCGGCACTGGCCATGCTGGGCGCCTCGGCCGATCCGGCCGAACAGCTGGCGGCATCGCGCCACTTCATCGAGCAGAAGGTCAAGACCGACGTGGCGCCGCTGTGCGACCCCGCCGGCTACCCGCACAAGCGCATGCGCATCGGCTACCTGTCCTCCGACCTGTGCTCGCACGCGGTGTCGATCCTCACGGCCGAACTGTACGAGCTGCACGACCGCTCGCGCGTGGAGGTGTATGCGTTCAGCTGGAGCCGCGAGGACAATTCGCCGCTGCGTGCCCGCGTGGTGGGCGCGATGGACCACTACATCCGTATCGACCGCATGACGGACGAGGAAGCGGCCCGCTGCATCCGCTCGCACGAAATCGACATCCTGGTCGACCTGCACGGCCTGACCCTGGGCGCGCGCGCGGGCATCCTGTGCTGGCGCCCGGCGCCCGTGCAGCTGACGTGGCTGGGCTTCCCCGGCCCTACGGCGATTCCCGGCGTCGACTATGTCGTCGCCGATGCCTTCGTGTTGCCGCCGGAACTGGAGCCGTATTTCACCGAGCAGCCGTTGCGCATGCCGCACACGTTCCAGATCAACGACCGCCAGCGCGCCATCGGACCGCGTCCCGAGCGCGCCGCCAACGGCCTGCCGGACGACAAGTTCGTGTTCTGCTCCTTCAACACCAACTTCAAGTTCACGCCGGACGTGTTCGCGGCCTGGATGCGCATCCTGCGCCGCGTGCCGGACAGCGTGCTGTGGATCGTGGCCGACGTGGCGGACACCCGCGCCAACCTGCTGCGCGAGGCCGAGGCGCACGGCATCGACGGCAGCCGCCTGCTGTTTGCCGCGCGCGTGCCGCCGGCGGAATACCTGGCGCGCTTCGGGCTCGCCGACCTGTTCCTCGACACGGCACCGTTCAACGCCGGCACGACGGCCAGCGACGCGCTGTGGGCCGGCCTGCCCGTGCTGACATGGGCGGGCCGCACCTTCTGTTCGCGCATGGCGGGCAGCCTGCTGCATGCCGTCGGCCTGCCGGAGCTGGTCACGCATACGCTGGCCGACTACGAGGAAGTGGCCGTGGCGCTGGGCACGGATCGCGCGCGCATGGCCGCGCTGCGCCAGCGCCTGGCCGACAACCGCGACACCAGCCCCCTGTTCGACACGCCGCGCTTCGTGCGCGACTATGAAGACCTGCTGGCCAGCGTCGTCCGGCGTCCCGCCGGCGTGCCGCTGCGCGACGACCCGGACCCGATCCGCACGCATGCCGTGCCCGAACCGGCCGCTGGCCAGATGAGCATCCAGCAAAGCAGCATGCTGGCGCTGATGCGGCCCGGCATGCACAGCGTCGTCGAGGTGGGCGGCACCACGCTGGCGCAGGCCTGGCGGGCGCGCCAGCCGAACTCGCACTTCACCGGCATCGGCGCGCACGCCGCAACCGGCGGCTTTGCCACCGGCGTCGTGCCGGCCGATCCGGAGCAGCTGGACGCGGCCACGTGGCAGCAGCTGGCTTCCGCCCAGTGCTGGCTGTTCCCGGAAACGCTGGAGCGGCTGCGCGATCCGTGGACCTTCCTGCAGCGGCTGCGGCGCGAGGCGCTGGGCGCCGTCGAGCTGGTCGCCTGCGTCAACAACGCACAGAACTGGCACATGCAGTCGCTGCTCGTGTCGGGCAACCTGCACTACCAGGAAGGGGGCGTGCCGGACCGGCGCAGCCTGCACCTGTTCACCCGCGCGTCGCTGGCGGCGATGCTGCGCGAGTGCGGCTTCGCCATCGTCGAGATGACGGCCGTGAACGCGCACCAGCCGCCGCCGGCCGTGGTCGAGGCACTGCGCCACCTGGCCGCCGCGACCGGTGCCGATGCCCTGCTGGCCGAACAGGACGCGCTGGCGTACCAGTACCTGTTGCGTGCCGTGGCGGTCTGAGGCACCGGGGTATGATGACGCCATGACTTCCACCGCCTTCACTCCGGACGACGTGCCGCCGGCGGCGCGGCACCACTTCGAGCTGGCCCGGCTGGGGCAGTTGCCGATCCTGGACCTGTTCGGTGCCGCGCACGAGCTGACCGATGCGGGCCGGATCGACGTGGCTGCCGGGTTGTACCGCACGTGGCTGGACCATACCGCCTCGCCGGCCGCGTTTGCCGTCTGCTTCAACTATGGCGTCACCCTCAGCACGCTGAAGGACGACGCGGCGGCGGAAACCGTCTACCGCCGGGCCATCGCGCTCAACCCGCAGTTCGTCGAGGCGCGCCTGAACCTGGGCACCCTGCTCGAACGCCTGGGCCGGCCGGACGAGGCGCTCGCCACGTGGCAGGCCATCCTCGACGAGGTGACCGACCCGCCCGTCAGCAACGATCCCGAGCTGCACGTGCAGACGCTGAACAACCTGGGCCGCCTGCTGGAGATCCAGCGCCGCCTGCCGGAAGCGCAGGAGATGCTGGTGCGCAGCCTGCGCCTCGACCCGCGCCAGCCCAACGTGCTGACCCACTGGGTGCACCTGCGCCAGAAACTGTGCGAGTGGCCCGTGTATTGCGGCCTGGACGACGTTGTCACGCCGGAAGACATGATGAACGCGACGGCGGCGCTGGCGATGCTGAGCGGCTCGCCCGACCCGGCGCGCCAGCTGGCCGCCGCGCAGCGCTTCGTGCGCGAGAAGGTGAACAGCGACGTGCCGGCGCTCAGCGACGACACGGGCTACGCGCACGAGCGCATCCGCATCGGCTACCTGTCCTCCGACTTCTGCTCGCATGCCGTGTCGATCCTCACCGCCGAGCTGTACGAGCTGCACGACCGCCAGCGCGTGGAGGTGTACGCGTTCAGCTGGAGCCGCGAGGACGGCTCGCCGCTGCGCGCCCGCGTGGTGCGGGCGATGGACCACTACATCCGCATCGACAACCTGACCGATGCCGAGGCGGCCCAGCGCATCCGCGATTGCGAGATCGACGTGCTGATCGACCTGCACGGCCTGACCCTGGGCGCCCGCCCCGGCATCCTGTGCTACCGCGCCGCGCCCGTGCAGGTCACGTGGCTCGGCCTGCCCGGCCCCACCGCCGTGCCGGGCGTCGACTACGTGCTGAGCGACCGCTTCGTGCTGCCCCCGGAACTGGAGCCGTACTTCACCGAGAAGCCGCTGCACCTCCCCAACTGCTTCCAGATCAACGACCGCCAGCGCGCCATCGGCCCGCGCCCGGACCGCGCGGCCAACGGCCTGCCGGAGGGCAAGCTGGTGTTCTGCAGTTTCAACAACGCGTTCAAGATCACGCCGGACGTGTTTGGCGCCTGGATGCGCATCCTGCAGCAGGTGCCGGACAGCGTGCTGTGGCTCGTCACGGACGTGCCGCAGACCCGCGCCAACCTGCTGCGCGAGGCCGCGGCGCACGGCATCGGCGCCGACCGCGTGCTGTTTGCCGGCCGCGTCTTCCCGGCTGAATATCTGGCGCGCTACCAGCTGGCCGACCTGTTCCTCGACACGGCCCCGTTCAACGGCGGCACCACGGCCAGCGATGCGCTGTGGGCGGGCCTGCCCGTGCTGACGTGGGCCGGCCACACCTTCAGCTCGCGCATGGCGGGCAGCCTGCTGCATGCCGTGGGCCTGCCGGAACTGGTCACCTATACGCTGGACGAATACGAACGCACGGCCGTCGCGCTGGCCCGCGACCCGGCCCGGCTGGCCACGCTGCGCGCGCGCCTGGCCGAGGGGCGCGACCGCAGCGACCTGTTCGACACGCCCCGCTTCGTGCGCCAGCTCGAGGACGTGCTGGCCAGCGTTGTGCGGCGCCCGGCCGGCTACCGGCCGCCGGCCGTGCTGCCGGCCGCGCCCACGATGCTGCCGCCACCGACCGAGCCGAGCGTGCCGCAGACGGGTGTGCTGGGCCTGCTGCGGCCGAACCTGACGCGCCTCGTCGAGGTGGGCAGCGCCGGCCTCGCGCCCCACTGGCGCACGCGCCACCTGCGCGCGCACTTCACGGCCATCGGCAGCAGCGCCGACCTGCTGGACGGCGGCGACTGGTGCACCGGGCGCGTGGCGCAAGACATCGAAACGCTCGACC
Organism: Pseudoduganella chitinolytica; assembly: GCF_029028125.1. GTDB lineage: Bacteria > Pseudomonadota > Gammaproteobacteria > Burkholderiales > Burkholderiaceae_D > Rugamonas > Rugamonas chitinolytica. Next base: position 5,165,727 of record NZ_CP119083.1, on the reverse strand, counting down.
TGGAACAATGGCATGCGCTGCGCGACACCGATTGCTGGCTGTTCGTCAATACGCTGGAGCGGCTGCGCGACCCGTGGGGCGTGCTGCAGCGCATCCGCGCGCAGGCCAACGGTCCTGTCGAGGTCGTGGCCTGCGTCAGCAACGCGCAGTACTGGGAAGTGCAGGCCGGCATGGTCGGCGGTACCCTGAGCTACCGCGAAGGCAGCATCCTGCAACCGCGCCAGCTGCGCTGGTTCGGCCGGCAATCGCTGGCCGACCTGCTGGGCAGCTGCGGCTTCCGGCTGATGGACATGCAGGTGGTGACGGGTGCCGCGCCGCCCGACGCCGTGCAGCACGCCATCCGCCAGCTGGCGGCCAGCATCGGCGCCGCGCCCGAGCTGGCGCTGGCCGACGCCATCCCCCATCAATACATCGTGCGCGCCTGCGCCGCCTGACCATGGAACCGACCGCTCCCTTCATCCACCCGCTGGCCGACTGCCAGAGCACGCAGCTCGGTGCCGGCACCCGCGTCTGGCAGTTCACCGTCGTGCTGGCCGGTGCCCGCATCGGCGCCAACTGCAACATCAACAGCCACTGCTTCGTCGAGAACGACGTGGTAGTGGGCGACAACGTGACCGTCAAGTGCGGCGTCTACCTGTGGGACGGCCTGCGCATCGAGGACAACGTCTTCATCGGGCCGAACGTCACGTTCACCAACGACAAGCACCCGCGCTCGAAGGTCTACCCGGATGCGTTCCTGTCCACGCGGGTCGGCCGCGGCGCCTCGATCGGTGCCGGCGCAGTGATCCTGCCCGGCATCGCGATCGGTGCCGGCGCGATGGTGGGCGCCGGCGCGGTGGTGGCACGCGACGTGCCCGACAATGCAGTCGTCTATGGCGACGCGGCCAGGCTGCGCCTGGTCCGCGGCGCCGACGACACCCCTCAACCAGATTGAACCGGCGACCATGTCCCTGCCCAAAGTCAGCATCGTAATCCCCAGCTACAAGCCCGCCCATTTCGAGCAGAGCCTGCGCTCGGCCATCGGCCAGACCTATCCGAACATCGAGATCCTCGTCAGCGACAACTGCCCGACCGAGGAAATCCGCGACACCTGCGCGCGCTTCCCCGGCGTGATCTACCAGCGCAACAGCGCCATCCGCGAGCAGAACGTGCTGGCCTCGTTCTACTCCGGCAAGGGCGAGTACATCAAGCCGCTGTTCGACGACGACATCCTGCACCCGTTCTGCGTGGAGCGCATGGTGGCGGCGGCGCGCAGCCAGGCGGACGTGCAGCTGGTCTTCTCGGCCTCGCAGGTCATCGACGTGGACAACCAGCGCACCGAGACGCGCCGGCCATACGAAGTGAGCGGCTCGCTGAGCGGGCGCGACCTGCAGCGCAGCATGGCCCTCGGCATGCGCAACTTCGTCGGCGAATTCAGCACCATCCTGTTCCGCCGCGATACGCTGTGGAACATCGGCTGGCGCGACCTGTTCCGCATCGGCGACCATGACTTCACGCTGGGCCTGGCCGACGTGGCCGCGTTCTGCAACCTGGCACGGGGCGGCAATGCGTTCTACATCGACGAGGAGCTCAGCTATTTCCGGCGCGACCAGCGCCTGCAGTCGAATTCGAACATCAGCGCCAACCCGAACTTCGGCTTCTGCTTCTCCGACTATTTCGACCTGCTGCGCGTGTCGTACCAGGGCGGCGAGATCAGTGCCGAGGAACTGGCCGGCGTGCAGCCCGCCGTGCTGGCGGCCTACCACCAGCTCAAGGACGTGTTCGCGCAGATGGAGCCGGCGCGCGACCGCTACCTGCGCGACCTGGACAAGCTGCAAGCCCCGCGCTAAGGTGGCCCCATCAACGCTATCGTGAAAGTCGACCATGCTGGAACAATGCCGCATCATTGAATTGCCCAAGATCTCCGATCCGCGCGGGAATCTCTCGGTCATCGAGAACAGCATCCACATCCCGTTCGATATCAAGCGCGTCTACTACCTGTACGACGTGCCGGGCGGCTCGGCCCGCGCCGGCCACGGCCACATCGAGCTGCAGCAGATGATCATCGCCATGTCGGGCAGCTTCGACGTGATCGTCGACGACGGCCTGGAGCGCCGCAAGGTGCACCTGAACCGCTCGTACTACGGCCTGTACGTACCGGGCATGATGTGGCGCGAGATCGAGAACTTCTCGTCGGGCGCCGTCTGCCTCGTGCTGGCGTCGACCCTGTACGACGTCAAGGACTACTACCGCGACTACGACGAATTCGCCGCCGTCGCCGCCGCGCATCGCGCATCGAAGGACGCCCCATGAGTATCCCGTTTCTCGACCTGAAAGCCATCAACCTGAGCCAGCAGGCGGAACTGGAAGCGGCGTTTCGCCGCGTGCTGGAATCCGGCTGGTTCATCCTCGGCAAGGAAGTGGCCACGTTCGAACAGAACTTCGCCACGTATTGCGAGGCCACCCATGCCATCGGCGTGGACAACGGCCTGAACGCGATCACGCTGATCCTGAAGGGCTACGGCATCGGTCCGGGCGACGAGGTGATCGTGCCCAGCAACACGTTCGTCGCCACCTGGCTGGCGGTGACGCACTGCGGCGCGCGCCCCATCCCCGTGGAACCCGTGGATGCCACGTTCAACCTGGATCCGGCCCGCATCGCCGCCGCCATCACCCCGCGCACCCGTGCCATCATCGCCGTGCACCTGAGCGGCCAGCCGGCCGACATGGACCCGATCGTCGCCCTGGCGCGTGAACATGGCCTGAAGGTCATCGAGGATGCGGCCCAGGCGCATGGCGCCCGCTACAAGGGCCGCCGCGTGGGCAGCCTGGGCGACGCGGCCGCGTTCAGCTTCTATCCGGGCAAGAACCTGGGGGCGCTGGGCGACGGCGGCGCGGTCGTCACGAGCGATGCGGCGCTGGACGAGAAGGTGCGCGTGTTCCGCAACTACGGCTCGCGCGTCAAGTACCACAACGAAGTGGTGGGCTTCAATGCCCGCCTGGACGAGCTGCAGGCCGCGCTGCTGAACGTGAAGCTGACAACGCTGGACGAAGGCAATGCCCACCGCCGCGCGCTGGCGCAGCGCTATGCCGAGCAACTGGCCGGCATCGCCAACGTCCGCATCCCGGCGGTGCCGGAGTGGGCCGAGCCGGTCTGGCATACCTACGTGATCCGCCATCCGCAGCGCGATGCACTGGCCGCGAAGCTGGCGGAGGCCGGCATCGGCACGATCGTGCACTACCCGATTCCGCCGCACCGGCAGCAGGCCTACGGCGACCTGGGCTACCAGGACGGCGAGTTCCCCATCTCGGAAGCGATGCACCGCGAAGTGCTGAGCCTGCCGATCGGCCCCACCATGGCGCTGGACGACGTCGACCAGGTGGCCGCCACCATCCGCCAGCTGGCGCTCTGAAAGGACCACGGCCATGCAGCAGACCCCCATCCATGACGTACCGAATCCGGACATCCTCAACTTCATGCGGCCCGGCTTCTCCGGTGTCGTGGAGGTGGGCTCCAGCAGCGGCGCACTGGCACACGCCTACCGCAGCACGACACCGGAATGCCATTACGTGGGCATCGAGATCGACGCCGCCTATGCCGAGGCGTCGCGCGCGCACTGCCAGGAAGTCATCTACGGCAACGTCGAGCACCTGACGGAAGACGACATCGCCCGGCTGGCCGGCCGGGCCCAGTGCTGGGTGTTCGGTGACGCGCTGGAACACCTGTACGACCCGTGGAAGCTGATCGAACGCATCCGCAAGTACTCCGCGCCCGGCACCGAGCTGATCGCCTGTATTCCGAACGTGCAGTACTGGGGCCTGCAAAGCGTGCTCAACGCGGGCCAGTGGATGTACCAGGATGCCGGCCTGCTGGACCGCACGCACATCCGCTGGTTTACGCGCCAGACGATGATGCACATGTTCATGAGCAACGGGTTCCAGGTCGTGGACATGAGCCTGCGCGTGGGCCAGCAGCCATCCCCGCAGATGGCCGAGGCGATCCAGCAGATGGCCCGCGCCGGTGGCTACGACCCGCAGCAGGCGCTGAACGACGCCATCGCGTTCCAGTACGTGATGCGCTGCGTCGCCGTGTGACGCAGCGCGAGGGTCTGTCCCTGCACAGGGACAGACCCTGAAGTTCTCGCAACCGGTTCACAGCCCGACAAAGACATCGCTCGACAGCATCTGCCGCATTGACCGCCACTACTGCCGGGCTCGTGTCCCGCTGCGGTGACTGACCCTGCGGTGGGACACAGGCTTTGCAGGAGCCGGTAAACGGCTCAGGGCGACGTGATGTTGCCCTGCTCGTCGATGGTGATGATGGTGGTCTTGATGGGCCCCGGGTTCTTGTCGCGGAACAGCGCGGCGGACTTCCAGAACTTCTCGTCGAACTCGGTACGCTTGGAGTAGTGCACCACGCGGTTCTTGATGACCAGCGCCTGCTGGCCGAACTGTTTCGCCTTCACGCACGCATCCGCGCCGTACATGTGCCAGCCCAGCTCCTCGTCCAGCCGGATCGGCGTGGCCGACGGGAAGATCAGGATCAGCTCGTCCAGCGAGTCCACCGGCGTGGGCAGCTCGTTGATGTTGAAGTCCAGGTAGATCGTGGGGCTGGCAAACACGTCGGCGTAGATCTGCTGGCCGCGGCAGCCCACGCAGCCGGCCACGCCGAACGGCAGGTTGTCGTAGATCGCTTCCATCGCGTCGGTCCAGTTCGGCGGCAGGTAGACGTCCTGGTGTACCAGCACCGTGATCTCGCCCGGGGCGTGCTTGACGACGTTCTCGTTGAACGCCTGCGCGGCCGACGAGGCGCCGACCACCTTCGTCAGCGACTTGTAGCGGTTGTGCTTCAGCGATGCCAGCAGCACGTTCTCGTACACCGCCTCGTCGTTGACGCAGCAGATGAAGTTGATGCGCGGGTGGTAGTCGAGGATGGCGCCGATCGCGTCGGGGACGAGGTGACTCATGGTGCAGCTCCGCTAAACAGGTACATCATGCCGGCACGGCGCGCAGCACGTATTCCAGCGGCAGCGCATCCTGCACCGCCAGCTCCGGATCGCCGCCGGCGGCCTGGGCCAGCCGGCGCAGGCCGGGGAAATAGGCGTCGCCCGGTTCCGGGTCCATGCGTGCCACGCCGGCCGCCAGCTGGAAGCCGCCGGCCTGCAGCAGCGCGAACGCACTCTGGCGCGTGAAGACCTGGCGCTGGCCCTCCGCCAGTGCCCATTCGCCGCGTGCCAGCGCGCCCTGGCGCCGCCAGTGCTGCTGGTTCGGGATCGCCAGCACCACGGAGCCCTGCGGCGGCAGCACGGCCCGGATGCGGCGCAGCAGCCGCGCCGGGTCCGTCACGCGCGCCAGGACCTGGTCGAGGATCCAGCAGTCGTTGTGGGCATTGGCCGCGAAGAAGGCGTCGTCGGCATGGTCGATGTCGAGCTGATAGACGAAATCGCACGGCGTGCGCGCCAGCGCCACGGCGGCGGGATCGGTCTCCACGCCCGTGTAGCTGCAGCTGGGGTTGATCGACTTGTAGGCGCGCGTCAGCGCACCGCTGCCGCAGCCGACCTCGATGACCTGCTCCGCCTCGGGCGGGACCTGCGACAGCAGCACCTCGTTGTACTGCTGGCCCTGCATGGCCGTGTCGTAGTGGTAGCCCTTGGTGCGCATCACGGTACCCTGCCATTCGTGGCGGATGAACACGCGCTGCGGGTTTTCCGAGAAATCGTTCTTGACCCAGTCGACCTGGCGCACCAGGTCCGTCTTGCCGGCCTTGGCAAGGGCCAGCATGGGCGAGACCATCGGCGCGCCATGCTTGATGGGGGGCGGGTACTGGCGCATCACCTCGATATTGCACAGCATGCAGGCAGGGCTCAGGTAAGGCATGCCGCGGTAGGCTTCGGGCACGTCGCCCAGGATCGGATACGTGATGTCGCCGACGCCGTACATGCCGGGTTCCAGGTGCTGCAGCAGCGATTCGAGGAAGCCGGGCGCAATGATTTCCACGTCCGAATCCAGGAACATCACGGGTCCGGACAGCGGCAGGTTGCGCATCGCCCACGTCAAGCCGGGGCCGTGGTGGATGTTGTAGCCGAACGGGATGAAACGGGCGTTCTCGTACTTGGCAACGATGGCGCCAATCTCGGCCGCGATCTGCGGCGTGGAGCCGTCGATGATGTAGACGGGGTTGCGGTAGTACCGGCGCAGCGAACCGATCAGCGTGTCGATCAGGTCCGGCGACATGTACGAGACGGCAACGATGGGGATATTCTCGGGGGTTTGCATGTCGGGTCTCCTTCAGGCCACGGCGGCGAACATCGGGTCGGCTTTCATGCACGCCGTGCACCTGGCCAGGCTGGCCTCGGCGGCGGCGCGCTGTTCGGGCGTGAAGCGGTCGCCGTTGGCGGCCAGCCACTGGGCCAGCTGGTTGCGCTGCTCCAGCACCTTCAACGCCTCGCGCTCCAGCACGTCTCCGGGGAAGCCTTCCGCATACAGCATCTGGTACAGGCGCAACTGCGTGTAGGGATAGTCGAACGTGCGGTGGGTGGTCTTTTTCGTCACCGCTTCCGCGTTGTCCTGGCGATAGTAGAAGATCCCTTCGCTGAACACGACCTTGTTGGCGTTCAGGAAGAACATCCGGCCCGAATACTCGTCCGCGTTCAGGCCGAACTCGGCGAAGCGGAAGAATTTCACGAGGTCCGCATTCCACAGAGCGTTGCCCGGAATGGTCCAGTCCAGCGAGTGCTGCAGTGCCTCGCGGCCCGTCAGCTCCACGCTGCGATCGCCCCGCAGGCCGCTGATGATGCGGTCGCTGCCCGGTTGGGTGGGATGGTGCAGTACCACGTCCGGCACGACGGCGTCGGCGCCCGTCTCGATCGCGCGCGCCACCATCTTCGCCAGCCAGTCCGGCGAGAACAGGTCGTCCTGCGACGAATAGACGAAATAGTCGCCCGTCATGTGCGCCAGGCCGTAGTTCAGCACGCGCGCCGCGTTGCCCAGGTTGCCCGGCGTCTGCAGCACGCGGATGCGGCCGTCGCGGGCGGCGTACTGCTGCAGCACGGCCATGCTGCCGTCGGTCGAGCAGTCGTCCAGGCACAGCACCTCGAAATCGCCGTACTGCTGCGCCAGCAGGGAGTCCAGCGTTTCCGCGATGTAGGCGGCGCCGTTGTAGACCGGCACGAAAACGCTGACCTTGCTGCCCTTGGGGGCGGGCGCCGCGTCGGTCAGCTCGGACGGTTGCGTGCGCACCGGCACCTTGCGCAGCACGGCAAAGATGTGCGGTCCGCGCCATTCGTGGCGCACGATGTGGAAGGCACCCTTGAAGCCGTAGATGGCGGCCCAGCGCGACGTGTCGTCGAAGTACAGCGGCAGCGTCTCGTCGGTGATGATGTTGACGTGGGTCGGGTCGCGGTAGGCCACCGCATGGGGAAACGCGGGCGTGCTGGACAGGAAATAGCCGCCCGGCTTCAGCACGCGATACACCTCGTTCATGAATTCGATGAACGCGTTGCGACGGTGCGGCGCGTAGACGACGCGCGGGATATGCTCGATGAAGTCGAACGCGGTCAGGTAGTCGAAGCTGTCGTCATCGTAAGGAATCGGTTCGACGACGAGGTCGGCCGCACGGACATGATCGCCCAGGTCGTCGCGCACGTCGACGCCGTAGAACTGCTCCGCATGAAACGGATTTTTCGGGCGCGCGCCGCAGCCCATATCCAGCGTTTTCGTGGTCATCGTTTGTCCTTGTCAGAAATCATGGCTCCCGGATCGACTCGTCCAGGGCCTTTGTCAGCGGCCACAGCAGGTAGGACATGACGGAGCGCTTGCCGACGACGATCTCGGCGCGCAGCGTCATGCCCGGCAGCAGGCGGGTCGATGCCGCCATGTTGCGCAGCTTGGTATTGTCGAGCTGGATGCGGGCCAGGTAATAGGCGTCGGCGCTGCCGGGCGCGGCCTGCTCGCGGCGGAACGCGTCCTCGCTGATGTTGCGCAAGCGCCCTTCCAGCATGCCGTGCTTCTGGAACGGGAAGGCATCGAGCTTGACGTGCACCGGCGCGTCCAGCGTCAGGCCGCCGACGTCGAGGGACTCGACCTGCACCTCCGCCTCCATCGTCCCGCCCAGCGGCACCAGCACGAACATCTGCTGCGCGGCCTGCACGACGGAGCCGGTGGACAGCTTGCCCACTTCCAGTACGACGCCATCGGCCGGCGCCATCAGCTGCACCAGCTGGTGGCGCTTGTCGGCCTTGGCGAGCTGCTCGGTGACGCTGTCGCGGTCGCGCGTGGCGGCCACCAGGTCTTCCGTGGCCTTCTGCCGCCAGCTGCGCTCGAACGCGGCCAGCTCGGCCTGTGCGGCGGCCAGCTCACGGCCCAGTTCCACGTCGCGGTTACGGCCCATGATCAACGTGCGTTCCACTTCCAGGCGGCGGTCGCGGGCTTCCAGCAGCTGCATCTTGGCGCCGAAGTTTTCCGCGACGAGCCGTTCCTGCATCGACTCGATCTGCTGCAGCGAGGCCAGGCGCTGCTCCAGCACCTGCTGGTCGCGCCGGTTGGTTTCCATGCTGGCCTTGAGCTTGGCGACGTTCTCGCGCATGCGCGCGCTTTGCGCCTCGTAGTTGGCCTTGCGCTCGGTCGACAGTTGCGCCTGCAGTTCCGCATCGGGATTGCCGCCGGCCGCGGGCGGCAGCGGCTTGCCGGACAGCTCGGCACGCAGACCGCTGCTTTGCGCCTCCAGGCTGCGCAGGCGCTGGCGCAGCTGGGCGTCGTCGGCCGCCGTGAAGGTGGGGTCGAGCGTGGCCAGCAGCTGGCCCTTGCGCACCACCTGGCCGGGCCGCACGTGGATGGTCTGGATGATCGACGTGTCCAGCGGCTGCACGACGATGTTCGGCACCCGGTTGACGAGGCGCCCCGGTGCAACCACGACCTTCTCGACCTGCGACACGCTGGCCCAGACGATCAGGGCCAGCAGCGTCAGGGCCAGCACGTGCAGCGTCAGGCGCAGGTAGCGCGGCAGCGGCGTACGTTCGATGGCATCGGCATCCGGCAGGTATTCCAGCTCCGTCTCGTCCTGGCGCCCGCGCGCGTTGCTTACAGGTGGCTTGTTTGCTGGTTCCATAAATGCTGGTAAGTATCGCTACGGGTGAGGAGCTCTTCGTGGCGGCCCGCATCGACGAGGCGTCCGCGCTGCATCACGAGGATCGAGTCGGCATTGACCAGGGTGGACAGCCGGTGCGAGATCATGATGACGGTACGTCCCACGGCGATCTTCGACAGGTTGCGGATGAAGATCGCTTCGCTTTCGGGGTCGAGCGCGCTGGCCGCTTCGTCCAGGATCAGGATGCGCGGCTTGGCCAGCAGCGAGCGGGCGATCGACAGGCGCTGCTTCTGGCCGCCGGACAGGTTCGACGCGTTCTCTTCCAGCAGCGTGTCGTAGCCTTGCGGCAGGCGCTCGATGAATTCGTCGGCGCCCGCCGCGGCGGCCGCCTCGGCGATCTCCTCGTGGGTGGCGTCGGGCTTGGTGATGACGAGGTTGTCGCGCACGGTGCCGCGGAACAGGAAGTTCTCCTGCAACACGACGCCGATCTGGCGCCGCAGGTGCGACAGCTCGATCTCGCGCGCATCGATGCCGTCGAAGCGGACGATCCCGTCCTGCACGGCATACAGGCCCTGGATCACCTTCGTCAGCGTGGTCTTGCCGGAGCCGCTGCGGCCCACGACGCCCACCACGGTGCCGGGACGGATCGTGAACGCGGTGCGGTCCAGCGCCAGGTTCGGCGCGCCCGGATAGCGGAAGTTGACGTCCTCGAAGCGGATCTCGCCCTGCAGGATGGGACGCAGGCCGCCGGCGCCGGCACGGCCCTCGGGGGCGCGGTTCATCACCTCGCCCATCATCTTCACCGACAGCGCCGTCTCCTGGTACTCGTTGACGAGGCCGACGATGGCGATCAGCGGCTGCGTGACGCGTTGCGACAGCATCTGGAACGCGATCAGCGCGCCGACGGTCAAGGTCTGGTCGAACACCTGCTGCGCGCCGACGACGATGATCGCCACCGGCATCAGCTTGCCGAGGAAGTCCGTGACCGAGTTGCCGGTGATGGAGATCTGGCCGACGCGGTAGTGCATCGTGATCGATTCGGCCGAGCGCTGGTCCCAGTTGCGGCGCTGGTTCGGTTCGATGGCCAGGGCCTTCACGGTGCGCATGCCGTGGATGGTTTCGACCAGCATGGCCTGGCGGTTGCCTTCGGCCGTGTACAGCGCGTTCAGGCGGCGCTGGAACGTGGGCACCATCGCCATCACGATGCCCGCGATCACCAGCGTGAACAACAGCACGATCAAGGTCAGGCGGAACGAATAGGAGAACAGGATGGGCAGGAACACGACCAGCGAGATCAGGTCCAGGCCCGTGAAGAACAGCCGGCCCGTCAGGAAGCTGCGGATCTTCTCGACCTGCTGCATGTGGCGCGTGATGACACCGGCCGTCGTGGTCTCGAAATAATCGATCGGCAACGACAGCAGGTGGCTGAACGTGCGCCGGGTCAGGCGGATGTCGATCTTGTTCGACGCGGCGAGGGTCAGCATCTGGCGCAGGAAGCCGAACAGCGCATCGAACACGAGGGCGATCGTGATGCCGGCGGCCAGCACCCACAACGTGGTGACGGCCTGGTGCGTGAGCACGCGGTCGATCACGAGCTGGAAGAAGATCGGCGAACCCAGCGCCAGGATCTGCATGGCGACGGCAGCGATGAAGATGTCGCGGAATGCCGCTTTCTGTTTCAGGATCTCCGGGATGAACCAGCGCAGGCCGAACGGCTGGTCCGGATCGGACAGCTTGTGTTCGCGCTTGACGAACACGACATGGCCGGTCCAGCGGGCCATGAACGTGGCCTCGTCCAGCATGGCCACCTGCGGCCCTTCGCGCGGATCGAGCACGGCGACGTGGCCCGTTTCCGCCCGCGCGCCGACCACGATGACGGTATTGCCATCGCGCAGCCGCGCCAGCAGCGGATAGACGCCTTGCTGGCCGAGGAGGCCCAGCCAGCCCAGCTTGCTTACCTTGGCCTTCAGGCCGATCTCGTTGGCCATGCGCAGCAGCAGGCCATCGGCGGGCTCTTCCGCGCCCAGCGCGTACTGCTCGATCAGTCGTTCGGGGTTGATCTGCACGCCGTGATGTTGTGCGACGGCGGTCAGGCATTGCACTGCGGTGTGTGCGAACTTATCGGGCATTGGCGCAGAAGGGTTTGGGCATGTTGGAGACCTGGCTTTCTCGTCGAGGAATTCTACCCCACCCGCAAGGGGGGCAGCGTTATTTATGAGTACGGTGCAACGGGTCGATCGGAGACGAAAAAATGGCAGGTCCTCGCGGACCTGCCATCGCAGCGCACGCCCGTTGCGGGGCGTGGTCTGTCAGACGACGATTACTTCGGTGCAGCCAGGAAGCCCGGCGCTCCCGAGTGTTGCAGAGCTTTCAACTTCAGCGAGTCGCTGTCGGTCATCGCTCCCGCAGTGGCCTGCGGTGCCAGGCTGAACTGGCGCATTGCATCGGCCAGTTGACCCGCGCTTGCCGCCAGCGTCTGGCCGGAGCCCAGCACGTCGAGCTTCGGTGCCGCCGAGGTCTGGGCCGCCGCGCCGGCGTTGAACGCCGCGATCGACTGCGTCAGGCTCGTCACGCCAGCCTGCAGGCTGGAGGTTGCGAACCACACGTCGGCCATCTCGTGCTTGCTGCCGTCCGCCGTCTGGTAGCTGGAGTTGAGGCCAACGATGTTGCCGTTGTCCACCACACCGGTGCTCTTCGCATTCAGGTCCAGCTGCACGATGCCGCGGTCCGTCAGCGAGGTCAGCTCGCCGGCGTCGCTCACGCCATCCCGGTCGCCATCGACCCACACACGCAGCTCGCCGAAGGCCTTGTCGTCGGCGTTGAGGACGCCGTCGCCGTTGCTGTCGAGATCACGCATGGCCTGGTAACCATCCTGCGCCTTGCTGCCGTCGGCCAGGGTGACCGCGCTACCGAACAGTTCGCTACCGCTGTCGATCGAACCGTTGCCGTTCCGATCCATGGCCAGCAGACCGTCGTTGCCGCCGACCCAACCCGTGGCGACCTTGGTGCCGTCGCCGTTGATGTCGAAGGCCACACCCGCATCCTTGCTGATGGTGGTGATGCCGTTGTCATCCAGGTCCAGCACGATCGGCGTCACGTACTTCAGTGCACCTTTCTGCGTCGCCGTGAAGGCGTCGATCTGGTTCGTCGTCAGGGCATGCAGCTGCTGCGACGTGATCGCACCCATCTGGGCCGTCGTCAGGCTCGGCAGCTGGTCCGTCGTCAGCGCGGCGAACTGCGTGGTCGTCAGGCTGGCGATGACGTTGGTCTTCAGGACCCGTACATCCGCCGTTTCCATCCGGCCAATCACTGCCGAGGTCAGGCCGACCAGCTGGGCGGAGGACAGTGCCGCCACCTGGCCGGTCGTCAGCGCAACGACCTGGTTCGAGTTCAGCGCGGCAACCTGCGCCGAGCTGAGCGCACCGATCGCGCTGGTCTTCAGGGCCGCGATGCCGGTCGTGGTCATCGCACCGACCACTGCCGTGCCCAGGGCACTGACTTGCGCCGAGCTCAGGCCGCTGATCTGTGCCGAGCTGAGGCCGCCGATCTGCGCCGAGGTTATGCCTTGCGACAGGACCGCCGTCGAGAGGGCACCGATCTGGCCGGACGTCAGGGCGCCCAGCTGATCCGAACTCAGGGCACCGATCTGGGCCGAGTTCAGGGCACCGATCGCGTTGGTCTTGATCTGGCGCAGGTCGCTCGTTTCCAGGGCCGCCACGTTGTTCGTGGACAGCGCTGCCACTTGCGCGCTCGTCAGGCCAGCAGCTTGCGCCGTGGACAGGGCTTGCACTTGCGCCGTCGTCAGGCCTTGGGCAAACATGCTCGTTGCCAGGGCACCGACCTGACCCGTCGTCAGGGCACCGATCTGCGTCGAGCTCAGCGCACCCAGCTGGGTGGACGTCAAGCCGGCGATGACCGCGGTCTTCAGGGCACGCACGTCAGCCGATTCCATCTGCGCCAGCGTGGCCGAGGAGATTGCCGAGACTTGCGCCGAGGACAGTGCCGCCACCTGGCCGGTCGTCAGGGCGATGACCTGGTTCGAGTTCAGCGCGGCCACTTGTGCCGAGCTCAGGGCGCCGATCGCGCTGGACTTCAGGGCAGCAACGCTGCTCGTCGTCATCGCGCCAACCACCGCGCTGCCCAGGGCACCGACTTGTGCCGAGGTCAGGCCGCTGATCTGCGCCGAGCTCAGGCCACCGATCTGCGCCGAGGTCAGGCCTTGCGAGATCACGGCCGTGGACAGGGCACCGATCTGGCCGGACGTCAGGGCGCCCAGCTGATCCGAGTTCAGGGCACCGATCTGGGCCGAGTTCAGGGCACCGATCGCGTTCGTCTTGATCTGGCGCAGGTCGCCCGTTTCCAGCGCTGCCACGTTGTTCGTGGACAGGGCGGCAACTTGCGCGCTCGTCAGGCCAGAGGCTTGCGAGGTGGACAGTGCCTGGATCTGCGCGGTGGTCAGGCCTTGGGCAAACATCGACGTTGCCAGGGCACCGATCTGGCCGGAGGTCAGGGCACCGATCTGCGTCGAGTTCAGCGCACCCAGTTGCGTGGACGTCAGGCCGGCGATGACCGCCGTCTTCAGGGCACGTACATCAGCCGATTCCATCTGCGCCAGCGTGGCCGAGGAGATTGCCGCGACTTGCGCCGAGGACAGTGCCGCCACCTGGCCGGTCGTCATGGCGATCACCTGGTTCGAGTTCAGCGCGGCCACTTGTGCCGAGTTCAGGGCACCGATCGCGCTGGACTTCAGGGCAGCGACGCTGGTCGTCGTCATCGCACCGATCACCGCGCTGCTCAGGGCACCGACTTGCGCCGAGGTCAGGCCGCTGATCTGGCTCGAGCTCAGGCCACCGATCTGCGCCGAGGTCAGGCCTTGCGAGATCACGGCGGTGGACAGGGCACCGATCTGGCCGGACGTCAGGGCGCCCAGCTGATCCGAGTTCAGGGCACCTATCTGCGCCGAGTTCAGGGCACCGATCGCGTTCGTCTTGATCTGGCGCAGGTCGCCCGTTTCCAGCGCTGCCACGTTGTTCGTGGACAGGGCGGCAACTTGCGCGCTCGTCAGGCCAGCAGCTTGCGCCGTGGACAAGGCTTGCACTTGCGCCGTCGTCAGGCCTTGGGTGAACATCGACGTTGCCAGGGCACCGATCTGACCCGTGGTCAGGGCACCGATCTGGTTCGAGTTCAGCGCACCCAGTTGCGTGGACGTCAGGCCGGCGATGACCGCCGTCTTCAGGGCACGCACGTCCGCCGTTTCCATCTGCGCCAGGGTAGCCGAGGAGATTGCCGAGACTTGCGCCGAGGACAGTGCTGCCGCCTGGCCGGTCGTCAGGGCGATGACCTGGTTCGAGTTCAACGCAGCCACTTGCGCCGAGTTCAGGGCGCCGATGGCGCTCGACTTCAGGGCAGCAACGCTGCTGGTCGTCATCGCACCGATCACCGCGCTGCTCAGGGCACCGACTTGTGCCGAGGTCAGGCCGCTGATCTGCGCCGAGCTCAGGCCACCGATCTGCGCCGAGGTCAGGCCTTGCGAGATCACAGCCGTGGACAAGGCACCGATCTGGCCGGACGTCAGGGCGCCCAGTTGATCCGAGTTCAGGGCACCGATCTGGGCCGAATTCAGGGCACCGATCGCGTTCGTCTTGATCTGGCGCAGGTCGACCGTTTCCAGCGCTGCCACGTTGTTCGTGGACAGTGCGGCAACTTGTGCGCTCGTCAGGCCAGCGGCTTGTGCCGAGGACAGGGCCTGCACTTGTGCCGTCGTCAGGCCTTGGGTGAACATCGACGTTGCCAGGGCACCGATCTGGCCCGAGGTCAGGGCAGCGATCTGGGTCGAGTTCAGCGCGCCCAGTTGCGTGGACGACAGGCCGGCGATGACCGCCGTCTTCAGGGCACGCACGTCCGCCGTTTCCATCTGCGCCAGGGTCGCCGACGAGATGGCCGCGACTTGCGCCGAGGACAGTGCCGATGCCTGGCCGGTGGTCAGGGCGATCACCTGGTTCGAGTTCAGCGCGGCCACTTGCGCCGAGCTCAGGGCGCCGATGGCGCTCGATTTCAGGGCAGCGACGTTGGTGGTGGTCAGTGCCGCCACGACAGCGGTGCTCAGGGCACCCACTTGCGCCGAGGTCAGGCCGCTGATCTGGTTCGAGCTCAGGCCGCCGATCTGCGCCGAGGTCAGGCCTTGCGAAATCACAGCGGTGGACAGGGCACCGATCTGGCCGGACGTCAGTGCGCCCAGCTGATCCGAGTTCAGGGCACCGATCTGGGCCGAGCTCAGGGCGCCGATGGCGTTGGTCTTGATCTGGCGCAGGTCGCCGGTTTCCAGCGCTGCCACGTTGTTCGTGGACAGGGCGGCAACTTGTGCGCTCGTCAGGCCGGCGGCTTGCGAGGTGGACAGTGCCTGGATCTGTGCGGTGGTCAGGCCTTGGGCAAACATCGACGTTGCCAGGGCACCGATCTGGCCGGAGGTCAGGGCAGCGATCTGGGTCGAGTTCAGCGCGCCCAGTTGCGTGGACGACAGGCCGGCGATGACCGCCGTCTTCAGGGCACGGACGTCAGCCGTTTCCATTTGCGCCAGCGTAGCCGACGAGATGGCCGAGACTTGTGCCGAGGACAGTGCTGCCACTTGACCGGTGGTCAGGGCGATGACCTGGTTCGAGTTCAGCGCGGCCACTTGTGCCGAGTTCAGGGCGCCGATGGCGCTCGATTTCAGGGCAGCGACGCTGCTGGTGGTCATGGCGGCGATGACGGCGGTACCCAGGGCACCGACTTGTGCCGAGCTCAGGCCGCTGATCTGGGCGGAGCTCAGGCCGCCGATCTGCGCGGAGGTCAGGCCTTGCGAGATGACTGCCGTCGACAGGGCACCGATCTGGCCGGACGTCAGGGCGCCCAGTTGATCCGAGTTCAGGGCACCCACTTGAGCCGAGCTCAGGGCGCCGATGGCGTTGGTCTTGATCTGGCGCAGGTCGCTCGTCTGCAGCGCTGCCACGTTGTTCGTGGACAGGGCGGCAACTTGCGCGCTCGTCAGGCCAGAGGCTTGCGAGGTGGACAGTGCCTGGATCTGCGCGGTGGTCAGGCCTTGGGCGAACATCGACGTTGCCAGGGCACCGATCTGGCCCGAGGTCAGGGCGCTGATCTGATCCGACGTCAGGGCACCCAGCTGGGTCGACGATAGGCCGGCGATGACCGCCGTCTTCAGGGCACGGACGTCAGCCGTTTCCATCTGGGCCAGCGTGGCCGACGAAATGGCGGCAACTTGTGCCGACGACAGGGCGGAAACCTGGCCGGTGGTCAGGGCGATCACCTGGTTCGAGTTCAGCGCGGCCACTTGTGCCGAGCTCAGTGCGCCGATGGCGCTGGACTTCAGCGCGGCGACATTGGTGGTGGTCAGGGCGGCGACGACGGCGGTACCCAGGGCACCGACTTGTGCCGAGCTCAGGCCGCTGATCTGGTTGGAGCTCAGGCCGCCGATCTGTGCCGAGGTCAGGCCTTGCGAGATCACGGCCGTAGACAGGGCACCGATCTGGCCAGACGTCAGCGCACCCAGCTGGTCGGAGTTCAGGGCGCCGACTTGAGCCGAGCTCAGGGCGCCGATGGCGTTGGTCTTGATCTGGCGCAGGTCGCCCGTTTCCAGGGCGGCCACGTTGTTCGTGGACAGTGCGGCAACTTGTGCGCTCGTCAGGCCAGCTGATTGTGCGGTGGACAGGGCCTGGATCTGTGCGGTCGTCAGGCCTTGGGCAAACATGGACGTTGCCAGGGCACCGATCTGGCCCGAGGTCAGGGCGGCGATCTGGGTGGAGTTCAGCGCGCCCAGCTGCGTGGACGACAGGCCGGCGATGGTCGCGGTCTTCAGTGCACGCACGTCCGCCGTTTCCATCTGCGCCAGCGTGGCCGACGAGATCGCAGCGATTTGCGCCGACGACAGTGCCGATGCCTGGCCGGTGGTCAGGGCGATCACCTGGTTTGAGTTCAGCGCGGCCACTTGTGCCGAGCTCAGGGCGCCGATGGCGCTCGATTTCAGGGCGGCGACGCTGCCAGTGGTCATGGCGGCAACCACGGCCGTGCTCAGGGCGCCGACTTGTACGGAACTCAGGCCGCTGATCTGGGCCGAGGTCAGGCCACCGATTTGTGCCGAGGTCAGGCCTTGGGAAATGGCGACGGTGCTCAGGGCGCCAATCTGGCCAGACGTCAATGCGCCCAGCTGATCGGAATTCAGTACAGCGATCTGGTTGGTCGCCAGGCCGCCGATCGCACTGGTTTTCAGTGCGCGGATGTCGGCCGTTTCCAGCGCTTGCAGGTTGTTGCTGCTCAGTGCGACTACCTGTGCGCTGCTCAGCGCAGCGGCTTGCTGCGTGGTCAGGCCGGCGAATTGCGTGGTGGTCGTCAGGCTGTTGATGTTCGCCGTGGTCAGCGCCACGACTTGCGCAGTCGTCAGCCACGAGATTTGCGAGGAGCTGAATGCAGCCATGTCCTCGGTCGTCAGCGACGAGATAGCCGACGTGCTTATAGCACGGATGTCGGCCGAAGTTGTGTACCCTGGAATGATACTGCTCATTGTTTTCTCCTGAACTGATACTGCGGAATACTTTGGTTACGCGACTCGAGTAGATTGCGGCGATGCTCTGGACATCTGTGTCTCACCACGTTTTCCGCAGTAGAGCGTACGGCCGAGCAGCGAAGGCTGCATGTTGCTTAGCGACAAAAAAAACGAAAACTTTAAGGCCTTCGGGTCGCATCGAAGGAAGCCCTGGTGCATCGATGCTGATCCGACAAGGTGTTCGCCCCCCCTTGCGCCCCTTCTCTACAAGGCGACCGGCGGGCAGCTTTCTTAAATACCTCAACGCAAGCAGAATTTCTGCACTGAAATTCCGTCACGTCGAGCTAGTATAGCCCAGTTACTTGCCCAAAAGCATGTCTTAGTCCGGCACTTTTTGTGTCTTGTGGGTATCGAGTTGGTTTACCGCGACACCGATAGCAGGGCTGCATGTATCCAATGAAATCATGGTGTTACGTCATGACTTTGCGGTTGGACAAGACAGACAGCCGTGTGCTCAGGGGAGGAAATGCGCCTGACGAGAGGCGTCGAGAGACGCCGGAGGAATGGAGAATAATTTCTAAATTGCAAGTTATCGTTGCTGGCCAAAGGGGCCGGAAGGCTGGCGACAGGCCCCTGGCGGGACGCCTGTCGCAGGAGATTGCCAACGGTGTCAGCGCAGGTTGCCCAGCACTTCGTGCAGTTCGAGACGGTTGTAGGCGGCGCGCATGGCGTCGCGCGACGTGATCAGTTTCTTGCTGACAAGCTGAAGGAGTGCTTCATTCAGGGTACGTGACATATTGTCATCCTTGCGCTTCATGAATTCCCCGATCATGTGCAGCTTGCCGGGCTCGGCGATGAACTGCGCGACCTGCTGGTTATTATTGAAGACCATTTCGCTGGCCAGCACGAAGTTGCGGCCGTTCTCGCTGGGCAATAATGCCTGGAAGATCACACCCACCAGGACCGCTGCCAGCGCGGCCGCACGCTGTTCGCGCTGTTCCGCCGGGAAAAAGCTCAGCAATTTAGTGATGGCACCAATGGCGTTATTGGTATGCATCGTGGCCAGCACCAGGTGACCGGACTCGGCCGCGTGCAGCACTGTCTCCGCCGTGGCGAAGTCGCGGATCTCGCCCACCATCAACACATCCGGCTTTTGCCGCAGCGCTTCCCGCAGGCCACTGGCAAAGTTGACAGTGTCGGTAGGTACCTCCTTTTGCGAGATAATGGAACGCTTGCGCTCCAGTGCATACTCGATGGGCTCCTCGATCGTCACGATGTGGGCGTTACGCGTACTATTTATATAGTCCAGCATGGCCGCGATGCTGGTCGTCTTGCCCGACCCGGTGGGGCCGGACACCAGCACCAGGCCGTTGGACGCGTCCAGCAGCGTGCGCACGTACAGCGGCAGCCCCGTACTTTCCAGGCTCAGGGGGTGCAGCGGCAGTCGTCGGATCGACACGCCCACCTTGGTGCCCGAGGCCATGCGATAGATATTGCAGCGGAAGCGGCTGTCCTGCAAGGTCAGCGGCCGGTCGAGGGCACGCTCGACGATCTTGTCCTCCCAGTCCTCATCCACCGCGTTGAGGAACGGTTTCATCTCGCTCAACGTTACTGGAGCCTCGCGCAAGGGCTGCCATCCGCGCGGCGTCTTGACCATGGCCTGCGCGTCCTGTTCCAGGTGAACGTCCGAAAAGGCCTGACCATCCTGGGCAAGCGCCGTCATCTCCCGCAGGAGGTCGATAGGGCTGGAAGACTGGTACAGCATTGGTTTCACCTGGAAAATAAAAAACAGTTAAGATTCGCTGAAGTGCCAATTCAACAGTGGCCGGTGTCGGTGGAGAACATCGGGCGCCGAGTTGGCCCGCGCTGCCCGGTAACGATGACTGATTCGATAATTACAACATAATTTTACCTCGGTTAATTGTAATCCGGCCGTCACATAAGGCGGTCCTGATGCACCACGGCAGCAAAATGGAACTCAGAGGAAGTTGATTACTCGAACATGAAGATCGCATGCTACATCCGCAACTCCACCGTGTCCGACTCCGTCAAAACGATACTCGCCAGGGCCAACCACGAATCGGTCTTGTTTGACAACGAAGCGGCCCTGCTGCGCACCGTAAGGCGCAGCCGGTTCGACCTGATCCTGATCGACATGGGGGCCGAGCCGCGGGACGACAACAGTATCTTATCGTGGCTGAATCTGCGCACGGGGGACAATACGCCCGTCATCATCCTGTCTCCATTACGCAGCCCCGAACTGGCGGCACTGACCCTGAACAGCGGTGCGGACGATTTCGTCAACCGGCCGTTCGAAGCGATCGAGCTGGTGGCGCGCATCAACGCCCTGCTGCGCCGCTGCACTCCGCTGCAGGCGCGCCGCTCCATCGCATTCGCCGGCTACACCCTCGACCGCGACAGCGCCAGTTGCACCTTCCAGGACCAGCCCATCGAACTGACGCCGCGCGAATTCTCGATGGCATGGCTGTTCTTCTCCTCGCCCGGCATCTATATTTCGCGCGAGACCATCGGCGCCGTGATCTGGAGCGCGGACAGCGAAGTGGCGGGCCGCACGATCGAGCAGCACGTCTACAAGCTGCGCAAGAAACTGCAGGTGGGCGACGAAAAAGTCGTCATGATCCGCACCGCCTACTCGCAGGGCTACCGGCTGGAGCTGTGCGCTCCCGAATAACGCCGCCATCTACGATCCCCCCGCCACGTCGCCGCCTTCCAGCGCGGCCGCATCCAGGTTGCGATACACCTTCCACGCATACTTGACCCGCAGCGCCGCATCGCGCGCGTTGTAGGCGCCCACTGCTTCCCACGTACTTCCCATGCGGCGCATATTGTCCGCCAGGATCCACGCCGCCACCTGGATGCTGGTGCACGGGTCGTACAACTGCTTCTCCTCGATGCCGTGCTTGCGCA
The DNA here is from genome assembly GCF_029028125.1 of Pseudoduganella chitinolytica. Lineage (GTDB taxonomy): Bacteria > Pseudomonadota > Gammaproteobacteria > Burkholderiales > Burkholderiaceae_D > Rugamonas > Rugamonas chitinolytica. The sequence continues at coordinate 5,145,199 of NZ_CP119083.1, read as the reverse complement.
GCATGGGCAGCCAGCGGCTGTTGATCTGCATCAGGCCGATATCGTAGGTGCCGTTCTTGTTGGACCGGTTGATGGCCTTCGGGTTCAGGCCCGACTCCGTTTTCGCGATCGCGTACAGGAGGTGGGCGCTGACGCCGTAGTACGAGGCGGCTTCTTCCCAGCAGGCGGAGGCTGGGGGGGTGAGCAGGGTTAGCGTTGCCGCGATGGCGGCTTGGCTGGCTGCTCGTTTGGCGACGGTGATGAAGTTAGCGTTCATTTGACATAGATAAATACATCGTCGGTGCCACAGATCATCAGGCGTGCGTTCCTGTCTGGAACGATGATACCTCGTGGGTAGACAGTGACCATTCTCTTGGCGTACGTCGAGTACGCCTCATAATTGCATTTGCCGCCGAGGGCTACTTCTTTGGTCGACAGTGCGATGGCTGGGGCCGACATCCACTCTTTTGCTTCCATGCCTTTGGCGTAGATCGCGAGATCGCTTCTGATATCACCTTTAACAGCGAGTTCTCCTTTAATCGCGGCGTCGCGCTCGACTGCAAGATCGCCATTGATCTTGGCTTTGCGTTCCACGTAGAGATCCTGGCCGACATGCACGTCCAGATTCGTCCAGATATGGTCATCCGCGTGGATTGTTCCTTTCGAGACGACTTTAGCAAGCGCCTCTACCTCATTAGCCCTTAATTTTCCTGGCACTTCAAAATTGCCGTCTTCATCCACCGCGAGCGGCTTCCATTCCCCGGCAGTCATGGCGAAGGCGCGCCCCATGCCCTTGACAATGCGTACGTCGCCCTCCTCGCTTTCGGAGGCTGGCGGCAATGACCCATAGCTACTCACCGGCTCCTTCCATGACGACGGCGAGGACCACTTGCCGTCGCGGCAGGTCAAGATGCCATGCGTTTTCTTATCCATAGCCAGGGCGAAATCGCTCTCGTCCTCCGCAGTCTTGCATGGGTTGCCACTCTGGACTACTGCGACCCCGGCAAACCGTACTGGTGCGCCCATCGTATTGGCTTCTGGATGCCCGGGGACCTTATCGCGGTATAAGAAGTCTGCCTTCTGCTGTGCCGCCCCGTCATAAAACAGGCTGGAAACCAGGTGACCACCATCGGCCTTATTGCCCTGCAACGCCGGCGTCGCGCCCACGCAGGGCGTCCCTCGGAAGGCAGTGGTTGGCATCTGCCACGACGCGCCGCGCGCCTGTTCGAATGCAGTGCTGAGAATGTAACCGCCGCCGCTGCCGGCCTGTATTGCAATGGCCGGCAAGTCTTTGTCCTCAATAGGAGTGCCGGCGGTGGTCACGATCAGCGCGTCGAACTGTTTAGGGTAAAACGTCGGGTCAGGCCGCCGTACCAGCACACACGTGCCCTGGCCATAGGCGTTTGTGTCCGAAAAGCTCGCCGGAAGGAATTTGGCCGTGCGAAGTTGCTCGAGCGTGATAGGCAGCACGGTCGCTGCCGTTGGGGTTCCCGCGACCACGACGTCGAACTTCGCGTCGAGATAGCGGCTTGCCGCGTCCACCACTTGAGCCTGATAGCTGGCGGTCTGCTGCCCCTTCATGTCGTCGAGCGAGCGGTCGACCAGGGTGGCCAGGCCCACCAGCAGCACGGCGCCGATGGCCAGTGCCGCCAGCACCTCGATCAGCGTCATGCCGCGCTGGCGTGCGAGTGTGCGCTTCATTGTGCCCCCGCCAGCCAGACCGGCACGCCATCGGCCAGCGCGCGCCGCGCCAGCAAGGGTGCCAACGGCACAGGAACGCCGCTGTTCGAAGGCGTGTGCAGGGCGCGGGTCGCTTCCCGGTACGTGCCCGCCATCAGCGAGTTGTGCGAATACCGGGCCAGCGCCGCGCCCACATCCGCATCGGGCGCCTTGGCGCCATAGATATAGATGGTGCCGTCAGCCGCCCGATAGTTGTTCCATTGCCCCTCCGCCAGCGTCGACCAGCCGCGCAGCATGCCTTCCGCACGCAGCGTGGCCAGGTCGACGCCGGTATCGCGCCGGTCGTCATGCGCACTGAAGTACCGCACCACGGCGGCGCGATAGATCGCCATGCTCTCGACCTGCGCCGCCACAGTCGCCCGCTGCGCCAGCCGTTCGGCCGGCTGCGTGAAATGGGCCATGGCGCCGATCAGCGAGACGATCACCGTCGATAACGCGATACTCCACATGCTTCTGTCCTTTCCGAGCTTTAGAGGGCGTCAGGACGCGGTGAACGTCACAGCGTTGGTGGTCCCGTTACACACCCCTTCGGCATCGGCCGCTTTCACCGGGAACGACTCGACCTTCTTATTCCCTTGATTAATCGAGGACCAACCGCTAGCACCACTCACCACATTCATGCAGACATCTTTCGGAAGTCCCGCATACGAGATTGTGAACGTCGCCGTGTTGCCGGTCACCGTCACGGCGCCGCCCCAGCTGTTGGTTATCGAACCCGCGTCACCCCGCGTCAACGTAGAAGGCACTACGTTCGCTGCTACGAGCGCGGTGTTCATGTTGTTGTCAGTGCCATACGTCTGCCCCAGGTACAGCTTGCGCACCGCCGTGCGCAAGGAAACCACCTCCTCGCTGGTCTGATTGGCCTTGGCACTACCAAACGCCCCATTCAACAAAGAGACCGCGCCCAGTACGACAACGGCTGCCACGCCCAGGTAGGCAATGGCCTCCAGCAGCGAAGCGCCGCGCTGTCGCCGCGGATCGAACGGCCGCGTGACCGTCTCGATGGCGCCGACAGGATTACGTTGTTGGTGCATGCTGTTCATGATGTGACCTCGGATTCCATGGGTTGGTTGATGACTGGACTGGTACTTCAAAAATCGTTTCTTACTGCACGCCGCGGGCCATCGTGGCGATCTCCTGCTGGATGCCGAAGAAGCCGGAAACCAGCCACGCGATCACCAGCGCCAGGGTGACGATGGCAAAGCCGTTCAGCACCTTCATGCGCAGCGCGATGGTCTCGACGCCCTCCTCCATCCATTCCGTCGCCAACAGCTTCAGCGCCTCGGAAAAGCCCTTGTATTCGGCATACACGCACAAATCGTCGATGACTTCGCGCGACGGGAACACATAGCCGGCATTCCGCAGCGCCTCGCCGCAATTCAAGCCGGAGCGCACGCCCAGCAGCGCACCGTCGAGCCGTTCGCGCAGCCACGGCTGCGCCATGCCGGACAGCCGCAGCAGCGACTTCTCCACCGTCACGCCGGCCGACTGCAGGGCCGAGAAAGCCATCAGGAAGCCGCTGCCGACCACCAGGCGGTAGATCGAGTACGGCGCGAAGCGGTCGGCGAACACGCGGGCGTCGCCGCGCCACAGCGGCATCGACACGAACAGCCCCGCGATCAGCAGCACGGCCACCACGACGGTCGGCAACATCCAGTTCTGCACCCAGACCGACATCAGGTACAGCGAACGTGCCGTGCCATGCCACAGGTTCGGGTCCATCATCTGAGTGAACTGCGGGATCACGCGGGTTCCAAACATCCAGACATAGCCGGCCGTCAGCGCCAGCACGGCCAGCGGATAGGCGATGCCGCCCACGATCGTGCTCTTGATGCGGCGCGACGCCTGCACCACGTCCACCACCGCCAGCAACGTCGATTCCAGCCGGCCGGACTGCTCGCCGGCCATGATGATCATCTGCTCCGTGCGCGGCACCCACCAGGCCAGCCCGTCCGACAGCAGGTGGCCGTTCTGCACCATGCGGCGGCAGTCGTCCAGCACCAGCGCCAGCGGCTCGTTCGGCTTGCGTTCGTTGTCGGACGCGCGCTTGCGCAGGTCTTCCAGGATCTTCAGCAGCGGCAGGCCGCTGGCCAGCATCTTGGCGATCTTGCGGTACAGGCGCAGGCGCACGCTGTCGGTGAACTGCGTGCGCGCCCACCAGCGGTTGACGTCAACGCGCATCGCGCCCTCCCGTCACTTCGCCCACTACCTGCAGCCGGCGCGTGGGCTGGCCCGCGCTCAAGGTCAGGTGGCCGACGACCTTCTCCGCCATGCGCGGATCGATCAGGCCCGCCGCCACCTTGTCGATCGCGTGATCGACGATGGTGCGGCCGTTCAGCTCCTGCAGCCAGTAGGCCAGCGCCGCGCTCTTCTCGCCCTGGCGGATGTAGCGGAAGAACTGGTCGTCCGGCACGATCATCTCGGCGATGACGGTGCGGCCCGTCGTGCCATGGCCGCCGCAATGGGGACAGCCGGGGCCCGTCAGGAAGACCTGGCGCAGGTCCGGGATCACCTTGCGCACCCGCTCCAGCAGCGCCGCCGGCAGCGCGTCCGGCACGGCGCTTAGGGGCAGCTTGCACGCCGGGCACAGCGCCTTGACCAGGCGCTGGCTGATCAGCCCCGTGATGACGGTGTGGTCGGCCACGAGGCTGGTCGGCAGGCCCAGGTCCAGCAGGCGGTCGATGATGCCCATCGCGCTGTTGGCATGCACGGTGGTCCAGACCTGGTGGCCCGTCATCGCCGCGCGCAGCGCGTTCTGGGCCGAGGCGCGGTCGCGTACCTCGCCGATCATGATCGTGTCCGGGTCCAGCCGCATGGCGTTCGAAATCGCCGCCGCGAACAGCCGGGCGCGTTCTTCTTCCGAGCCGGCATTGGTGACGGAAGTCTGGATGGCGCCGTCGATCGGGTATTCGACCGGGTCTTCCACCGTCAGCACGTGCAGGCGGCCGCATGCTTCCAGCAGCTCGCCCGCCAGCACGCGCTGCAGGGTCGTCGATTTTCCGGAGCCGGTCGGGCCGCTGATGATGTTCAGGCCGATCGGCTGCTCCTTCAATTGCTGCAGCACGGCCACATGGGCGGGGCTGAAGCCGAGCGGATGCAGGTCGACGTTGTCGCCGGCGTCGTTGTACAGCAGGCGCAGCACCATCAGCGTGCCTTCGCTGGTGGGCACCGTGGCGATGCGCACGCCGAACAGGCCGGGCGGCAGCTTGTCGCGGTCGGCGATGCTGGCATCCTGCCGCTCGGACGGTTTATAGGAGCTGTCGGAGACGGACGTCATCGCGCCATACAGCGTGGCCAGCAGCCGCTCGCCGTACTCGCGGGTCTGGCCGCTCATCGGCACCAGGTCGTTGTGGATGCGGAAGTGGATCTCGGTGCTGGCCTTGCGCACGCGGATGTGGATGTCCGACGCGCGCGCGTTGCAGGCCCGGCTCAGCAGGTCCTTGGCCGTCACCTGCATCATCGAGTGTTCCTGGTGCCGGTCCAGCTGCACGCCGGGCGTGCTCTGGTTCAGGCGGCGCACCGTATCGATGCGCACATAGACGACCTGGAACGGGCAACCCATGCGTTGCAGGCGCGCCTGGTACGACAGCACGTGCACGTTCAGCTGCTGGCCGTCCGCCACCAGCAGGCGGCCATCCTCGAGCAGGCAAAGCAGCTTGCGTTCTTCCGCACTGGCCTCGAAGGGCCCGGCGTGGCTGCGTACCTGCACGTGCTGGAAATCGGTCATGTCGCCTCCCGCGTCGACCGGCAGGCCGGCGATGCTGGCGCGCGAAGGCGACAGCACCGGGGCGGCCGGCTTCGCCAACTGCAATGTCATCGCACCACTCCGCGCGCGGCGGGCATCGGCAGCGCCAGGCCCGGACTAGGATAGTTCGGGTTGAATTCCGTGCTGTTCTGCGTGAAGCCGGCCAGGCGCACGCGCTTGGCGCCCGGCGCCTGCGCCAGCACGGCGTTCGGCTCCACGGCCAGGATGCGCATCCCGTTCGGCAGCACGCTGCCGGCCTGCACGTCCAGCATGCTGCCGTCGGACAGTTCCAGCGTGGCGTACAACGCCTTGCCCAGGCCCTCGATGGCGCGCACCACCGGCTGGCCGACGACCGGCGGCGCGCTGATCGCCACGCCCATCGCCTGCTTGGCCGCGATCTCGTTCTGCTTGGCGATGATGGACGACTGCACCTCCAGCTGCTTCTCGCGCGCCTTCAGCAGTAGCGTCTCCGCCTCGATGCGGGTCAGCGTGGCCGCCGTGGTCTGCGCCAGCGTGCCACCGGCGGCGAGCAGGCCGGCCATGATGAAGGCCAGCTTGATGGGTCGATCATTTCGCATAAATCACTCCTTCGATTATCCAGCGCATGCCACGGTACGTCGCTTTTTCCACCCGCACGCCGGGTTGGCTGAGCAAGGCGCCGATCTGCTGCGGTTCGATGCCGGCCGCTTCCAGCGCGAACTGGTATTCCTGCCAGGGTTCGTTCGGTGCCACCTGGCCCGGCACGGGCGGCGGCGGCTTCTTGCGCAGCACCTTGAACGGGATGCCGACGCCCTGCAGGCGCGACATCACGGCGTCCACCACGTCTTGCCGCCCCATCAGGGCCTCGGCCTCGTGCGGCTTGGCCGGCGTGCGTGCCTGCACCAGGGTGGCGCGGTCGCCGCCCGGGTCCACCTCGGCGGTCGGCACCACGGCGCGCAGCATCGCGATCGTCGAGGCCTGGCGCGACCACGCGTGGCGCAGCTGTTCGCGTTCGCACACGTATTCGTCCAGCAGCCAGCCGCCCGGCGTCAGTTCGCCCAGTCCGTCCGCGCACGCGCGCAGCGTGGCGGCTGGTGCCGGCAGCGTCGCCCACGGCTTGACCTGCACCGCCTGCTGCTGCAGCACGCGGCGCTGCGCGGCGATCGCTTCTTCCTGCCGCAATGCCTCCTGCTTGGCCTGCCAGGCCTGCCAGTACAGAGCGGCACCGCCCATGGCCGCCACCGCCGCGCCGGCGCCGATCAGGGCCCAGGGCGAGCGGCGTGCGTTGATCTGGCGCAGGCGCCACCACGAGTGCAGCCTGACGCTGCCGTCCTTGCGGCGCGGCAGCAGGCTGTCCAGGTCGCGGGCATTGAAGTTGTGAAAGCCCTGGTTTTCCAGCTCGGCGTCGCCGATGACGACGTTCCAGCCTCCCAGCGCGTAGTCGGCATGCAGCCGGTCCAGCACTTCTTCCTTGCTGCCGACGAAGTCGCCGTTGGGCAGGAAGTTCGCGTCGCGCACGGCGAAGTAGGCCCACTGGCCATCCGCCAGTTTCAGCGCGCCCAGCCAGTTGTGCACCGGCTGCTGCAGGCCGTCGTACCAGGCGCCTTCCAGCGCCAGCGTTTTCGATACGGCCGCGCCGAGCGAATACAGCGCGCGCGTGGCGCCCTCGCTGCTTTGGGCGAAGCCCGCCTGCGCGGTGCTCTGGTCGCGCCGCACCACGACGAGGTCGGAGGCGATCTTCTTGCCCAGGTCCGCCGCCTCGCGCTGCAGTTCGCGCGGGCGCGACAGCGACTGCCAGAACAGCCCGCAGACGAAGCGGTGCTTGCCGATCTGGGTGATATGGATGGCCATGGCCTCAGGCACCCGCGACGGCGACGGGCGTGACCAGGATGACGATCACTTCCTTGTTGCTGTTGGCTTTCACGCCGCCGCCCAGCAGCATGTTCTTCGGCGTGCCCACGCCGCGGTTGTCCACGTTCTCGTCGGTCTGCTCGAAGCCGCTGATGACGAGCGTCTCGCTCGACTTCATCGACACGCGCTGGAGGAAGTTGCGCGTGTCCAGCTCGGGCGACTCGATGCGGTTGCTGCCGCTGGTGATGGTGCGGATGCCGCGCAGCGTCGAGATGTCGATCGAGAACTGCAGCATCACGGTGCCGTTGGTCAGCACGTGCGGCAAGATGCTCATGTTGAAGCCGGACGTGACGACGCCGGGCACCAGCGACGACGTCGTGCCCACCTGTGCCACGATCGACGTCTGCGAGCTTTGCAGGTAAGTGGTCTGGCGCGCCACCTGCACCGGCACCGGCTGGTTGTTCAGCGTGACGACCGACGCGGTGGTCTGGCGCCGCACCTTGCCCTGGTCGGACAAGGCCTTGACCATCAGGTCGGTGCCGGAGAACCTCGAGTTGCCCATGATCGCGGCCGAGAAGCCGACGGCGTTGGTGCTGCTGTCGGCAAACGTGTTTTTGATGCCGAAGCGGCGATCCAGGCCGTTGTAGACGAGGTTCCAGTCGATGCCGTACTCGTCGCCCTTGTTCAGGCTGACCGACAGCACGGTCACGTTGATGACGATCTGGCGCGACAGGGCCTTGTTCTCGTTGTCGATATAGGTCGCGATGCGGTCCAGCGAGTCCGGCGTATCGACCACCGTGATTGCGCCCGTGGCCGGCGAAGCCAGCACCTTGCCGTGCGGGGACAGCATCACCTTGATGGCGCTTTCGATGCCCGTGTAGACCGACAGCTTTGACGCGACGCCCGTGTTCTGGCTGTTGTTGGCCGAGACGGCGCTGCCGGCACTGGCGCCGCCGGAACCGCCGCTGGAACCGCTGCCGCCGGAAACGCCGCCGCTGGACGCGGCCCCGCTCGTCACGTTGGCCGTAAACGTCGAGTCGCCCGGCACCGCGTTGATCTGGAACGTGCGCGCCTGGGTGTGGAAGAACTGGATGACGCCGTCGCTGTACTTCCACGACACGCCGAAGCGCGCCGCGACCGTGTCGAGCAGCCCCTTGAACGAGCCGTTGGCATACGTGATGCGCACGCCGCCCCCGGCCGGATCGACCTGGAACGTGGCTTTCGGCGTCGCGCTGGCAGCACGTGCGCCATCGCCCACGCCGGCGTCGCCCGGCATGCCCGGCGCGCCTGGCGGCATGCTCAGTGGCGGCACGCCGCTCGGCGGCTTCAGTGCCGGCGCGCTGCGCCCGCCGCGGCGGAAGGCTTCGGCCGCGATGGTCTGCGCGTCCGCGTTGACGCGGCTCGGAATTCCCGAGCGCAGGGTCAGGCGTTCGGCCAGTTCGGACAGCGATGCGATGCTGCGGTCGAACGTGGCCGGCTGGTAGAAGATCGGCGGCAGCGGCGCTTCGGAGAGCTTGATGACGTTCTTGCCCAGCCAGATGCCGCTTTCATGCGACACCAGCGGCGACGTCGCCACGACCGCGCCCGGCGCGGCCTTGCCGACGTCCTTCATCAGGCCGGAGGTCTTGGTTTCCGCCTCGTCGGCATTGCTGTCGATGCGTTCGGCCAGCGGCGAGCAGCCGCCCAACATGAGGATGCCGACGGCCGCGGCCGCGATGCCGCGGCGCGGCAGGAACGTGCGGGCGCGGCTCATTGTGCCCCCTTCGCCATGATGCGCAATACCTTGTTCCCGCTGTAGAACACTGCCTTCATCGGAATCTCCGCGCCTTCCATGCTGTTGACGACCACCGCCACCGCTTCCTCGAACTTGCCCGGGACGGTGGTATGGGCCTGCACCGCGTAATCGACCGGCAGCTCCCACAAGAGCTGCCATCCTGCCGCCGCCGCCCAGCGGGCCATCGCGGCGTTCAGGGTGCGGTCGGCCACGACAATGTCCCAGCGCTCGCCACCGGCGGCCGGGATCGGCGCGGGCGGCACCAGCGGCGGTACGGCCGGCGGGGCGTTGGTCGTGACGACGGTCGCCTGCTCGACGGCCGACTTGCCGCGGCGGGCGTTCTGGCGCGCTTTCGGGGCGGATTTGGCCTTGGCGGCCGGCGCGGCCGCCGGTTCCTCGCGCGGCAGCAGCGAATTCACGGCGCTGGCCGGCAGCGGCGCTGCGGCGGCCAGCGCGAGCAGCAGGCAGGCGCCGAGGCGGGCAGTGAAGCGGCCTGCGAACGGGCCTGGGCTTGCGGTTGTGAGGTACAAAACGATTCTCCTGTTCGCAATCAAGGAAGGCGGCGCGGGCGCCGCACTCCATATGTCATTTATGGTAACGAAACGGGGATACAAAATTCTCAACAAAACTCATCGCGGCCATTGGCGCGGGTTTGCGCCTAGCGGTTGCGCGCTGAGGCCGCGGCCGGGATCAGCGCCCATGGCGAGCTGGCGCTCCGGCTGGCCGCGTCGGCCGTGCGCGGTGGCGTTCCCGGAGGCGGTGGTACCGCGCCGTCGGCATCGGCGCGCCGCGACGGCGCGCGTGGTACCGGCGCCGGCAGCAGGGGCTTCATGGGCGCCTCGCGTACCTCTTCCTGGCGCTGTACCGGCGCCGGCGCGGGCGGCGGGGCCACGGGATTGCCCTCGGCTGCCGCGATGATGGCCCGTCCCTTCGCCACGGCCTGCGCCCGGCTCGACGCCGCCGACTGCGCCGGCGCGGCCACGCCGGAGGTGCCTGAAAGGCGCGGCGTGATCAGGAACAGCCGCTCGCGCGTGCTGGACGACGTGCTCTCGGTGCGGAACAAGCCGCCGAACAGGGGCAGGTCGCCCAGCACGGGTACCTTCTGCCTGTCGCGCGCCAGCCGTTCGGCGCGGTAGCCGCCGATCATCAGGGTTTGCTGCGAATCGATGATGGCCTGGGTGCTGATGGTGGAGCGGGTCACGTTGACGTTGCCATTGGCGCCCTTGCCGCCGTTGGCAGCCGGGTTGTCGAGCGAACCGTCCTCGATGTCGACCTCCAGCCGCACGCGGGTGGCGGCGCCCTCGCGGATGATGCGCGGGATCACCCGCAGCATGGTGCCGGCCGTGATGTCGGCCAGGTCCGCCACCCGCTCGCCCACCAGCGACACATAGGAGCTCTGGCTCAGGTCCAGCACGGCCGCCACGTTGTCGATGGTCAGCACGGTCGGCGTGGCCAGCACGCGTGCGTCGCCCTTGGCTTCCATCGCTTTCAGGCGCGCATAGAAGCGGGCCGCATCGCTGATCAGGAGGGTGGCGCCGGCCACCGGCAGTGCCGTGCCCAGCGAGGCGGCCGCCGTGCCATTGACCACCGTATCGACGGCGCCGGCGCGCACGCCCCATTCCACGCCCATCTCGGCCAGCTTGCTGCGGTCCATGTCGACGATCAGCGCCTCGATCTCGATCTGCTGCGGCTGCACGTCCAGCTCGGCGATCAGCGACGCGTACATGGCGCGCTTGTCGGCCGTGTCGTAGATCAGGATCGCGTTCAGCGCCGGATCGGCCTCGATACGGGGCCGGCCGCCTTCCTCCCGCGCGCGCTGGGCGCCGTTGTCGCGCCGCTCGGCTGGCGCCTCGGCCGCGCTGGCCTTGGCCGCGTTGGGCTGCTGATTGAAGATCGGCAGGAACGGCGGCGCGCCGTTGCCCGAAACCTGGCGTGCGGCCCCTGGCTCGATCTTCGGCCCGCGCGAACGCTTGTTGCTGGCCGTGTCCACGGCCGGCACGTCGGCCAGCTTCTCGCCGCCCTGGGACCCGAACAGCAGGTTGGTCAGGATCGTTTTCACCCCGGGGATCGTCTCGGACTGGCCGCGCGCGTTGATCGTGCGGTCGGTCACGCTGGCGTACTTCAGGCGGAACATCATCACGCGGCGCGCCTTCGAATCGGCCTTTTTCGTATCCGGCATCAGGATGTCGCGCGCCAGGTGTACGTACGCGCGCGGACCGCTGACGATCACCGTGCCCGTATCGGGCAGTTCGCCCCAGCCGAAGCGCTCGTCGTACAGGCCCACGCCGATCATCGCGGCGCGGGCGTCGGCCACCGCGTCGTCGCCCACTTCCAGGCGCAGCGAAATATTGTCGTCCGCCGGCACGATGTGCAGCGTGTCGTTGTAGACGAACCAGCGGAACGGGTAGGCCTGCGCCACCCGGTTCAGGAAATCGGTGCCGTTGTCGGCCTTGAAACGTCCCTTCATGACGGGATTGGCCTTGAGGTCGAGGGCGAGGCGCACGTCGTAGACCTGGGCGAACTGCTCCAGCACGTCCCTCAGGCGCAGGTTGGCCGCGTCGATCGACAGGCCGCTGGCTTTCCAGCTGCCCGGCGGCGTGGCCAGCGCGGCTGCCGGCACGGCCAGCAGCGCGGCGGCCAGCAACAGCCGGCCCAGTCCCCGGCGCGCGGCGCTCACGGCAGCGCCCCGGCAAAACGGGCGCGGATGCGCTGTTCCTGCGCGCTGAGGCCGTCGTCGCGGCGTGGCCGGTGCGGCGCCAGCCAGGCCCGCCACAAGGCGCCCTGGTTGAGGATATCTTCCAGCGCCCCGGCGGCATCGAGCCAGCCGGCCACGCCGGGCAGCCAGCGGTTCAGCACCAGCGCCTTGCCGTCGTCGGCCACGGCCAGGCCGGCGCCGAACTGGCGCGCGCTGTGGAAGCCCGCGCGGGCCGCCTCTTCCAGCTGGGCGGGCGTGAACTCGCGCAGCAGGTAGATACCCAGTTCGGCACCGCCAGGATGGCGCCGCAGGTAGGCCGTTTCGCCGTCGATGGCGACCGCTTCGTCCAGCGGCAGCCCCTCCAGCCAAAGCTCCAGTTGATCGCTCATGGGATCAACGGGTTTCGTTGAGCACCGTTTTCAGGGGCTTTTGCAGCAGGTTGAACTGGGCGTTCATCGCGCTGTGGGTGACGGATTGCACCTCGAGCAGGCGCGTGAACTCCGCCGGATCGGGGTGTTCGCCATTGGTCTGGCGACGCTGGAAATCGGCGATGCCGTCGGTGCTGTCGTCGAATTTTTTGGTCAGCGACCGCAGGGATTGCAGCACGGGGTTCTGGTTGCTCGACATGGGACACTCCTCTTCAAGGGTTGCGAGGCGGCGCGACGGAAGCGCGCGGCTTGTCCTCATGAGTGTCGCGATGCGCCATTCGGTTCGCCCAGTGACGCCGACAATGCGCTGGCCGCGGCGCCGAAGTCGGCATGCCATTGCCCGCTGTCCGCCTCCAGCCGGCAGGCGCCGGGCGCCAGCGTGGCATCGGCCTTGACGGGCCACTCCCAGCCTTCGGCCAGCGCCAGCTCGTCCGGGTGCAGGCGCAGCATCGCGTTGACCAGCTTGGGGGGCGCTTCCTGCAGCAGGCGGCGGTAGCTGGCCGCGACGCGCTGCCGGGGTGTCGTCTCCAGCACCAGCCGCTCGAACAGCTGCAGCGCCAGGCCGGTCACGATGTCCTCGGCCCGTTCGCCCAGGCTGTCGGCCGCCGCGCGCAGGCCGTCGAGCAGGGCGGCAGCTTCAGCCAGCACCCGCGCCTGGTCCGTGGTCAGCGCCAGCCGCGCTTCCTCGGCGGCGGCGGCCAGCAGGGCGTTGCGTTCTTCCTGTGCGGCGGCGACGATGCGCGCCGCCAGCGCCTGGGCATCCGCCGTGGTGCCCAGGTCGGCCGCGCGCAGCACGCCGTCGGCTGCCAGCAGGTCTGGCGCGGGTGCCAGTTGCGTCACGCAGAATGTGCTCATGCCGCCTCCTGGAAGTCGTGATGGGTCGCGCGCTCGAGGCACAGGCGCCAGCAGCGCAGGCGGCGCGCCGCGGCCGCGGACGACGTCTCGGTGCACGGTTCATCGCCCGCCTGTGCCCCCAGCACGAGGCGCAGGCGTGGCCACAGGCCGGCGAAATGCGCCTGCAGCGCGCCCGCCAGCTCCGCCAGCCCCCATGCTTCCAGCGACGGCGCGGGCGCCGTCAGCGCCTGCAAAGGCTGGGTGGTGGCGATACCCATGCACCAGCGCCGCTCGGCCAGCGGCAAGGTCGCCAGCAGGGCCGGCCGGGCCATGCGTGCGGCCAGCAGCGCGGCGTACAGGCGGGCCGCGCGCCGCAGCAGCGCGGCATCCGACACCGCTGCCGCCTGCCAGCCGCCGTCCCACGCCGGCGGCAGGTCGGCCGGCACGCCCGCCATGTCGCACCAGGCGCGGTAGCCATGGCGCCGCGCCAGGGGACTGGCGGTCTGCGCCAACGGGGCCACGGTGCCGCCGAGCTGCCACGGCGCGAACCACCAGTCCAGGAAGTCCTCCGTCAGCTGCGGCGCGCTCACCCAGCCGCTCCCGCAGCGGCGTCGCCGCCTCGCTTGGCGGCGCGCCGCGCCAGCATGCGCGCCACGGCTGGATGCCGGCGCGCCACATTGAAGCCCGCGTAGCCCAGACCGGCGGCAATCAGAGCGGCCATGCCGAACAGCGTGGACCACAGTTGCGTGGCCGATCCGGCCTCGATCTTGAACGGTCCCACCATCGCCCATTCGACCGGGCGCGGCGGCGCCTCGGCCAACGTCATGACGACCGTGACCTTGCTGCGGCCATCCTCGCCCACCAGGCCAGGGATGCTGGACGCGACCAGCCGCCGCACGCGCGGCGCGATCGCATCCTCGTCCAGCGGCATGCGGTACTTGAGGAACACGGCGGCCGACGACGGCTGGATCGGCTCGCCCGGCGCGATCCGCTCCGGCAGCACCACGTGCACGCGTGCCGACACCACGTTGTCGAACTGCTGCAGCGTCGCCTCCAGTTCCTCGGACAGGCCGTGCAGGTAGCGGATGCGCTCTTCCATCGGCGACGAGATCATGCCCTGCTTCTTGAACACCTCGCCCAGGTTGGAGCGGTTGCGGCGCGGCAGGCCGGCGGCCTGCATCACGGCGGTGGCACGCGGGATGTCGGCCTCGGCCACCTGCAGGCTGACACCGGTCTTGTCCTGGTGCTTGGCGACGACGATGCCGGCCGCCGTCAGCGCCATCACGATCTCGTTGGCGTCGGTATCCTGCAATGCCGCCTGCAGCGTGACGGTCTTGCCGCAGCCGGCCAGCAGCGCGGCAATGACCAGCAACAGCAGCGGTCGAATGACGGGGTTCATGGTCATTGCAGCTTGGTGAGCGAATCAATGGAGGTGCTGGCCTTCGACACCACCTTCGACACCGTCTGCACCCGCAGCTGGTAGTCGTTCAACGCCAGCATCGCGCGCATCAGGTGCATTGAATCGCCGCTGGTCGTGGCCTTTTCCAGCAGGCGCGATACATACTGCTGGTCCTTCTTCAGTTCACCCGCCAGGCCGGCCGCGCGGCTGGCGATGGCCTGGCCCAGCGACGGCTCGCGCGGCGCGCCCGCCGGGCCGTTCATCGCCTGCTGGCGCTCCAGGGCCTGGCGGAACTGGGCGGCATCGGCCTGCTCCAGCCCCGCAGTTTCGCCGGTGACGCGCACCTGCGTTGCCGGTTGCGGCGTGACCGGGGTATTGATAGCCGCTGCGCTTGCATTCATCTGGTTTCTCCTGTTGCGTTGTCGGTGCCGAAGCTCCGTGGTGGGTGGCGGCCTGCCGCCGCCGGGTTCCTTCAATACAGCCGGCCCTCGAAGCCCAGGCAGAACTCGCCGCCGCAGCCGAACGGGCTGGCGGGGTCACACTGGCCGGCCCGGCCGCAGCGTCGCTCGCAAGCCTGGCGCGACGCGGGCCGCAATGCCTGCAGGCGCTCGCCGGTGCGCGCAGGGGATGGCCGCAGCGCCGGCAGCGCCGTGCCGGCCACCAGCGCCAGGTGGTGGGCCCGGTCGCCGGCGCCCACCACCGGCTCGTACCTCGGAGGCGGTTCGCCCAGGCGGTCGTCCTCGCTGGCGGGACGCGGTTCGATCTTCACGGGAGCGCGTGGCGCCTTGACGGCCGCCGGCGCGGACGGGCGTGACGGCGGCGCCGTCGTCACCGGCGGCAGCTCGGGCTTCTTCATCATGGCGCTACTCCCAGCGTGCGCTGGCTCGCCGGCGGCTCGCCCAGGCTTTCGAGCTCCGCCTCGCGCACGTCCGACTCCAGCAACTGCGACACCACGGCATAGACGTGGGCCACTGCCTCGTAACTGGCCTTCGGCACGGGCGTGTCGGCCTTGCCGGTGGCGTACAGCGTGCGCGCCAGCCAGACGTGGCGGATGACAGGGATGCCCAATTCGCGGGCGCGCGCGATCATCGCGTGGGCCGTGGCATCCTTGCCCTTGGCCAGCACCAGCGGCACCATCGCTTCCGCGGGGTCGTAGAACATCGCCACCGCGAAGTGGGTCGGATTGACGACCACCGCGTTGGCGTCCTCCGTGCGCGCGACCGGCGCCTCGTTGGCCCACTGCCGCGCCAGCTGGCGGCGCTGGCCCTTGACCATCGGGTCGCCTTCGGACTCCTTGTATTCGCGCTTGATCTCTTCCATGTCCATCATCAGCTCCTTGCGGTGGAAGTGCTTCTGCACGGCGAAGTCCACCAGCGCCAGCACCAGGCAGACCACGATCACCGAATGGAAGATCGACTTGATCAACTGGAAGAACGCGCGGTAGACGTCCTTCGGCTCGCCCGTGGCCAGTTGCACGATGTCCGGCAAGGCGCTGCGTGCCAGCACGTAGACGATCCAGCCGATCAGCGCCGCCTTGCCGACCGTGATCAACAGCTCGATCAGCTTCTTCTTCGAGAACAGCTGCTTGACGCCGTTGACGGGGTTGAGCTTGTCGAACTTGGGCGTCACGGCTTCGCCCGAGACGAGGATGCCGAACTGGCCCCAGTGCCCCGCCACGGCGCACACCGTGCAGACCACGAAGCAGACGCTGAACACGACCAGCAGCAGCAGCGCCGACGAGGTGGCCATTTCCTTCAGGGCCGCCTCGAACGGCTGGCCAACGCTGGACACCCCGAACGTCATCAGCGACTCCAGGGACTCGCGCCACAGCGATTCGGTCGCGAACGCCGTTTCCGCCACCGCCACCAGCGTGACGAGCTTGGCCAGGTCGCGGCTGACGGCGATCTGGCCCTTCTCGCGCGCGTCCTCGATCTTCTTGTCTGTGGGTTCTTCGTTCTTTTCGTCGCTCATCGCGCCGCCCCCAGGAGCTCCGGCACGATATCGAGCAGGTTGGAGAAATCTCCCGTCACGTAATGCGAAAAGGTCGGCCAGTACAGCAGCAGGACCAGGAGGCCCGTCAGGCTCTTGATCGGCGCCGACGCGAACGACACCTGCAGGTTGGAAGCGAACACGCCGATCATCGCGAACGCGAATTCGATCAGCACCAGCGGGATGATGACGGGCGCGCCGTACACGATGATGTGCCAGAACAGCGTGCCGAAGCGGCGCACCACCTCGCTCATCTGGCCCGGCTCGTAGGGCGGCAGCAGCGACCAGGCCGGCCAGGTGCCGTAGCTTTCGATCAGGATGCGGGCCAGCGCCAGGAACAGCCCGGCCTGGACCATCGTCAGCACCACCGCCTGGATCAGCATCGCTCCCACGGCGCTGGCATCGCGGTCCACGCTGGCGTTGTTGGCCTGGATCTGGATGGGCGAACGCTGGCTGTCCAGGATCGAGCCGACCGACTGCGCCACCCACATCGGGATCGCCGTCAGCACGCCCAGCAACAGGCCGATGGCGGCCTCCTTGAAGATCAGCAGGCCGCAAACCAGGACATCCGGCCCGTTCTGCTGGACGAAATAGAACGTCGGCAGCGCCGCCGGCAGGGCGATGGCCATCGCGGCGCAGTTCTTCGCCATCCCCGTCAGCACGTTGATGCCGAAGCCTGGCAGGATCACGAGACAGACCAGCAGGCGCGGCGTGATCAGCGCCATCGTGATCATGGCATTCTGCATGTCCAGCAGCAGCGACGCGGGCATCGTCATGGCGGCTTCAGTGCCCGATCGACTGCACCAGCGTAAACGCCAGGTCGGTCAACTGCAGCAGCTCGACGCCGATCCAGCGGCCCATGCCCGTCAGCGTGACCGCGACGGCAACCAGCTTGACGACGTAAGGCAAAGTCTGGTCCTGGATCTGCGTGACGGCCTGCACCAGCGACACCGTCACGCCGCACAGGGTGGCGATGATCAGCGGCGGCGCCGACAGCATCACGGCCAGCCACAGGCCTTGCTGGAAGAAGGTCAGGGTTTCGGTCATCGGGTTCTCCGGTTACGCGTACGACAGCGCCAGCGCGTTGAGCAGCTTGCCCCAGCCGCCGACCAGCGTGAACAGCAGCAGCTTCAGGGGGATCGTGATGGTCTGCGGGCTGACCTGCTGCATGCCCAGCGCCATCAGCAGGTTCGAGATCAACAGGTCGACGACGACGAACGGAATGTAGATCAGGAAGCCGATCTCGTAGCCGGCCTGCAGCTCCGAGACGACGAAGGCGGGGATCAGCACCAGCGCATCGCTGGAGCGGGCTTCCTTGGCCACGTCGGCCGGCCACAGCTTCTTGGCGGAGGCCAGGAACAGCTCGCGCTGGTCCGGATTGCTGTGCTTGAGCATGAAGCCGCGCATCGGCTCGAACGTATCCTGGGCCCGCGCCAGCAGCGGCGTGGTGGCATTGGCAGGTGCGGCCGGCACCGTCGCGGTGGCGCGCCGGCCCATCTCCTGGGCGGTCGGTGCCATCACGAACAGGGTCAGCGCCAGCGAGATGCCATAGATAGCCAGCGTGGGCGGCACCTGCTGCACGCCGATCGCATTGCGCAGCACCAGCAGCACCATCGAGATCTTCAGGAACGACGTCGTCGTCACGACCATCAGCGGCACCAGCGCCAGCATGGCCAGCATGACGGAAAACGACACGACATCGTAATTCCCGCTCAGCATGGCACGTCCCAGCGCGTGATGCGGATGCCCAGGCGGCCCGCCACGTCGACCGCTTCCCCTTCGCCCAGGCGTTGGCCGCCGGCGACGATGGCAACCGCCCCGTCGGCCGCGCCGTCCAGCTGGAAGATGGCGCCGGGCGCCAGCGTGCGCAACTGGCCCAGCGTCAGGGCCAGCGCGCCGAGCCGGAATTCCAGCTGCAGCGGCGTGCGGTCGAGGTCCGGCGGTGCGACGTCAAGTTGCGCCGGCATGGGCGCTTCGTGTTCTGTTTCCATTGCGGACTCCAAAGAGAGAAATTCGACGGTACCGGTGTGGCCGTAACGCACCCGTGCCAGCCGGCCGGCGCAACGCAGCCAGCCCACGCCGTCCACGTCCACATCGGGGCGGGCGGGAACGATGACGTCACCGGGCAGCAGCGTGCGCAGCACGGCCGGCGCGAGGGCATGACGGGCGATGCGGGCCGGCGCCCGTACCGTCAGCGCCAGGAACGGCGCTGGCGGTGCCTGGACGGGCTGGAACGGATGCGCCGCCAGCAGGGAGAGCCAGGTGGCGGCATCGGCCTGCGCCGGCGTGCCCACCGCATGGCTGCCATCCTGCAGCGACAGGTGCAGCGTAGCGACGCCCGGCGTAGCGACGCCCGGCGCGACCGCTGGCGGTGGGCGCAGCAGCAGCGTCATGGCGGCCAGTGGCGTGCCGGCCAGGCGGCCCAGCAACCGGGCCGCCAGCCACTCGCGCTGCGCGGCCGGTGCCGCGTCGAAGGCGGCGACATCGATGCCCGTCAGCGCCAGCAGGAACGGCACGCCCGCGTGCAGTGCGAGACGGCCGGGCGGCCCGTCCAGCGCGACAGCATCGGCATCGGGCGTGCCCTGCTCCGCCGTGAAGGCGACGTGCAGGGTGACGCCATCGGCCAGCGGCAGCCGCAGGCCACGGCCCACCCGCCGCGTCAGGGCGGCATGGTCGGCCGTGACCTCGGCGCGCAGCAGGCTGCGGGGCGGGTATCCGGCGGCGTCGCCCGGCAATCCGGGCAGGCAGGCAATCGGCATCGCGGTCCAATTCAAGGGTGGCTCGGCGCGCCGGGCCCCATGCCTACAGCACGGTCACCCTGACGCTTCTGCCTATACGTTGCCGCAGCTGCCCCGCCAGTTCCATTTGCCGTCCCCGCAACTGTTCGCCCAGCCGGTTCGATGCGGGCGTCAGAAGGTAATCGACGGCGTCCGGCCGCACGTCCACCGCCACGCCCAGCGTCTCGCCGCCCGGCAGCAGCACCTCGAACACGCCGCTGTCGGGCCCTTGCGCCAGCAGCGCGGCAATCAATGCACTGTCCAGGTCATCCCGCGTGTCCGTGTCGCTCGCCGCCTGCGCCGCGATATCGGTGTCTTCGTTGTCACCCTCTCCGCCCGAACCGCGCTCCCGCTCCCGCTCGCCGCAAGCGGCGGCCGGCAAGGCAGTGGGCGGACGTTCCGCCACGCTCTCCGGCAGCTCGCGCGGGGCGGGACCTTCGCGCCCCGCTTTCTCGACGAGCCGGCGCAGTGGCCGGGCGGCGGCCGGTGCCGGTGCGTGACCGGTCCGCGCTGGCGAGCTTGCCGGCGCCGGCGGTGCAGGCGGCGTGGGTGTCGCCAGCTCGGCACGCCGGGAAGACGCACGGCCCGGCAGCGGGCGCGCGGCCGGCAGCAGGGCGTCGGTATGGCGGTCCAGCCAGGCCGGATGGGCGATCGGGTACGGCATGGTCACTCCTCGGTGCGGGCGGCCAGCAGCCGCAGTTCGTCGTTCAGGATGGCGAGCTTTTCCTGTTGCCGGTTGGCGGCGAGTACCCGCTCCAGCGCGTCGAAAAACGTGCGTTGGGCCTGTTCGCAGCGCACCAGCTCCTCGCGCCACGCGAGATAGACGCGCGCGGCGTCCTCCTTCATGCGCTCGTAGGTGGCCTTGGCCTTGCGCAGGTCGCCGCTGGTCGTCGTCATCTGCAGGAAACCCTCGCGGGCGGCGTGCCAGAAATCGCTGGCCGCGGCGACGGCCTGGCGCCAGGCCCCTTGCGCTCGCGCAGGACGGTACGGGCTTGGCGCCACTGCTGGCGGGCCTCGTTGCGCTCCCGCTCCAGCCGACCGAGGCGCTGCTTGCGCACGTGCAGCAGTCGCGCCAGGCTCTGGTCGGGGCGGCGTGGCTCCGGCACGTCGACCACTTCCCGCTTGGCGCGCCGGCCAATTGCCGAATTCATGCGGCCATGCCCATCAGCGTGTCGATGGCTTCGTCGTAGCCGGCGCTGCTGCTGGTGTCCTGGCGCAGGAAGGCCAGTTGCTGCGGGCGCAGTTGCACGGCGCGGTCGGCGACCGGATCGGCGCCGGCCTTGTATTCGCCCAGCCGGATCAGCAGCTCCATCTCCTGGTAGCGCGCCATCAGCTCGCGGAAGTGCGACGCGGCCTTGCGGTGCTCGCGCGTGGTGACGTTGCTCATCACGCGGCTGATGCTGGCCAGGACGTCGATGGCCGGATAGTGGCCCTGCTCGGCCAGTTTGCGCGTCAGCAGGATGTGCCCGTCCAGCAGCGACTTGGCCTCGTCGCCGATGGGGTCGGAGGCCGACTCGCCATCGACCAGTACCGTGTACATGGCGGTGACGGAACCCTCGGGCGTGCTGCCGGCGCGTTCGATCAGCCGTGGCAGCATCGTGTAGACGGACGGGGTGAAGCCGCCCCGCGCCGGCGGCTCGCCCGCGGCCAGGCCGATCTCGCGCTGGGCGCGGGCAAACCGGGTCAGCGAGTCGACCAGCAGCAGCACCTTCTTGCCGCGCGCCCGGAACGCCTCGGCGATCGCGGTGGCGGAAAAAGCGGCGCGCGAGCGCTCCATCGACGTGCGGTCCGACGTGGCGCAGACGATGATGGTCTTCTTGACCAGTTCCGCGTCCAGCTCGTGCTCCAGGAATTCGTTCAACTCGCGGCCGCGCTCTCCGATTAGCCCGAACACGATGGCTTCCGCCTCGCAGCCGCGCGCAATGGCCGCCATCAGGGTCGTCTTGCCGCAACCGGGACCCGCGAACACGCCGATGCGCTGGCCCACGCCCATCGTCAGCATGCCGTCGATGGCACGCACGCCCGTCGCCAGCGGTGTCGCGATGCGGGGCCGGTCGGTCGCCACCGGCGCATCGCGGATCACCGGCACCGTGTCGCGCCAGGTCGCCACGTTGTCGGCGGCGGCGGGCGCACGGAACATCTGCCGGCCGAAGCCGTCCAGCACGCAGCCGAACAGGTGGTCGCCCACCTCGATCGCGTGGGCGCGCCGCAGCGGTTCGATGACCGTGCCCGTCGAGACGCCTTCCAGGGGACTGAGGGCGGACAGGATGGCGCAGCGCTCCGTAAAACCGACCACTTCGGCCAGCATCGGTGCCGCTTCCTGGCCCGGGTTGAACAGGTGGCACAACTCGCCGATGCGCACCGGCGGCATCTGCGCCTCGATCAACGTGCCCAGCACCTGCGACACCTTGCCCCGGCTGCTGAAGCCGGGCTGGCGCGGCAGCGCGGCCGTCCACTCGGGCAGGCGCGCGCGCAGGCGCTCCAGCACCGCATCCACGTCGCCGCTCACCATTTCACCTCGATGGGTTGGCGGCCGTTGAAGCTGATGCGGTTGCCGTTGATGGCGACCAGGCGCACGCCCTTGTAGTCGTCGCCCGGAAAGAGCCGTTGGCCGTCGTCGGTGACGATGCTGGCGTTGGCGCCCGACACCACCTGCCTGACCTTGAAGGGCAACATCGTGTCCGCGCCGCCGATGCGGGCGTCGATGGGGAAGTCGATGTGGTGCGCGGCCACGAACGCATCCAGGATGCGGCGGAAGCGGGCCGCCTCTTCCTCGTCCAGCGACGCGCGCAGCGTCCATGACCGGTCCTCCAGGGTCAGGTCGAAGCGGCGCAGCAGGTCCACTTCGGCCAGGCGCTGGCGGAAGGCTTCGCGCAGCGCCTGCGGGGAGGGCGGCTGCGCGGCCTTGGGCAGCGCGGCCGCCGGCTTCAGGGATGTTGTGGCGGGTGCCGGCATCGGCTCGCCCGAGCGCGCCGTGTACGCATACGCAGCCGCCGCCACCAGCCCGGCGCCCAGCGCGACCGGCAGCATCACGATGCGGGAGCGCCGCCGGCGAGGCTTCTGCACGCGCGCCGGCACGGGTTCGGCGACATCCGGCGGTGCCACCGGTTCCGCCTCCTCAGCCTGCAGCGGCTCCTCCACGCCGGCTTGCTCCTGTTCCGGCATCGCCGCCTGGGGAGGCGGGTCGGCCGGCGGGTCCTGCCATGGCATGCCGGGTGCCGCCACGGTCAGCCAGATCCGGCCCACCCGCGCGCAATCGCCGGGCGCCAGCTGCGGCTGGTCGGCCGGCACGTCGTCCGCCGCGCCGCGCACGATGCCGTCCAGCGCCAGCAGCGACCAGCTGCTCCCTGCCAGCCGCAGCACCGCGTGCCTCGGCTCGATGCCAGGATCGACCAGCACGACGTCGGCATCGTCGCCGGCGCCGATCAGTTGCGGCTGGTCGTCCAGCGGCAGGCTGGCGCCGCGGTGCAGGCCGTTCAGGATGCGCAGTTCCAGGTCGTTGGTATCGCTCATTGGTTCTCCTTCCAGTTCATTGACCGTCATCCTGGCCGGTCAGCAGCGTGGCCAGCGGGCTGTCCTGCACGTGCCGGCTGGTGGCCGGATCGAGCGGATTCCAGGCCGGGTTATCGTGGTTGACCAGGGCGCCCATCACGAACGCCTCGACCACTTCGCGCCGCCGCGCCGCGGCCGTCTGGCGCTGGCGCGACAGAGCGCGCAGCGCGACCACGTCGATCGGGCCTTGCGTCGCCGCCGCCTGCCCGGCGGGGCCCAGTCGCCGGGCCAGCAATGCACAGGCATCGTCCACCAGCGCGGCCAGCCTGGCATAGGCCTGCTGACGCGCGCCATCGAGCCGATAGGTTCGCGTCGGATCGTCCGGCTGCCCGGGCCCGTTCAAGGCTGTGCTCCCACCGACGTACCGTGGCGCTCCTTCGCAGGCTCGGCGACGTCGCCATGTCCCGGCGCGTGCTTACCAACCTTGCCATGGTCCTCGGCGCCGCCCCCCGGCGCTGCCTGGCCGCCGACCAGGTCGAGGGCATTGTTCTCCCCCATCTCCTCGAGCTGATGGCGCAGCGTGGCGGCGGCCTTCGACTCCTCGGCGGCCGGCGGCGCGGCGCCCTGCAGCAGCGGCGCCAGCTCCTCGTTGAGGGCGCGCAGGCGGGGCCCGATCAGCTCCAGCATCTCGGCACCGATGCTCCGGCCACCCGGCAAGGTCGCCGCCATGCCGCCCAGGGCGGTTTCCAGCTGGTCCCAGGCACTGGCCAGCAGCCGCGCCAGCTCGCCCGGATGATGCGGCGACGGCGCTGCCGCCGGTAGCGCATTGCTTGCTGCCGGCGCCGGTGGCGCTGCCGGCTTGCGCGGCGCCGTGTCGCGCAACCTGGCCGCCAGTGCGCCGCCGGCGGGACGTGGCGGCAGCGGCGGTGGCGCAGCCGGCGCTGTGGCCGCCGGCTGCGCGGTCGCGACCTGCAGCAGCGTCGCCAACGTGGCCGGATCGAACGAGCGCAGCTTGGTCGCCAGTTGCTGGAACATCGGCGCCAGCGGGCTGGCCCGGGCGGCCGTCACGGCCGTCTGTACCGCCGCGCCGGCCATGCGGCCCAGGCTGGCCGCGGCCGTCATGGCGCCCGCTATCGGTAATGGCATCGTGTCCTCCCTGCTGTTCGTACTGCTCGTGTCGATGAACGTCCGCGCATGGGCAGCGGTTCCGTTACAGTTCGATCATGCCGACCGGCTGGATGCGCGCGTGCTGGGTCAGCTCCGAGAACGCGAACACGGGCACGGGGAAGAATTCCTCCTCGATCAGCTTGCGCACGGAGCGCCGGATGTCGGCGGCCGTGACAAGGACGGGCGGCGCCACCGGCGAACTGACGTTGCGCGACAGCTCGCACAAGCGGTCCAGGATGGCCTGCTCCATCTCGGGATCGATGTCCAGGTAGCTGCCCTGGCTGGTCTGGCGCAGCGCATTGCGCAGTTGCTCTTCCAGCTCGGGCGACAGCAGGATCACTTCGATCAGGCCGGCGCGCGCCACCTCGAAGCACAGCTGCCGCTTCAACGCGAGGCGGACGTAGTCGGCGATGACGTCCGCATCGCGCTCCTTGGGCGCCCAGTCCAGCGTCGTCTCCAGCAGCAGGCGGGCATTGCGCAGCGAGACGCCCTCGCGGGTCAGGCGCTGCACCACCTCCGTCAGGCGCGGCAGCGTGACCGACTTGTTGACCTCCTTGCCCAGTTCCGGGTAGCGCCGCTCGGCCCAGCGGGTGAAGCGGATGACCTCGTTGACGCCGACGAACATCTGGCAGTTGCGCAGCATCTCGACCTCGATGTCGGACGCGAACACGTGCTCCCAGCGCTGCTGCATCACGCCAGCCGCCGCCAGCGCCGCCTCGTCGTCGATCCGGACCCAGACCCGGCGCCGGCGCGAGCCCGGCACGTTGTACTCCTCGGCGGTCAGCCCCAGTTCATGCAGCCGCTCCACCGCCTCGCGCGTGGCGCCCCAGCCCAGGCGGATCTCCTCGTCCACCAGCGGCACCTCGGACATCAGGAACTGCACGCGGCCCGGCGGCACGCTGGTGCTGAACTCGAACTCGATGGGCTTCAGGTCGGGGATACCGCGCCGCTGCAGCATGCCATTGCGCATCACGCGCACGGCCATGCGGATGATCTCCGCCTCCGGCGTGTCACGCAGCGCTTCCGGCATGCGCAGGATGAAGGGTGTCGTCGCCGAGAAGTTGACCAGGTCGACGATGCTGGCGTTCTGCTGCTCGCGCTCCTTGTCGGCGCGCTGCAGTTCCGCGTCCGCCAGGGGCTTCAACAGGCCGACCACGCCGGCGCCGGCCAGCAGCAGCGCCAGTGTCACGAACACCAGCATCGGCATGCCGGGAATGACTCCGAACAGCAGCATGATGCCAGCCGCCGTCAGCAGCGCTTTCGGCTCGGCGAACAGCTCGCCCACGATGTCCTGGCCGATATTGGTCACTTCGCCGTCGGCGTGCTCGCCCGCCACGCGCGTCGTGATCATGCCCGCGCCCAGCGAGATCAGCAGGGCCGGGATCTGCGCGATCAGCGCGTCGCCGATGGAGAGGATGGCGTAGACCTGCATGGCCTGCGCCGCATCCATGCCGCGCTGGACGATGCCGATCGAGATGCCGCCGATCAGGTTGATGGCGACGATGCAGATGCCGGCGATGGCGTCGCCCTTGACGAACTTCATGGCGCCGTCCATCGCGCCGTGCAGCTGGCTTTCCTGGCCCAGCAGCGCGCGCTTCTCCTTGGCTTCCTCGGGCGTCAGGATGCCCGCGCGCAGGTCGCTGTCGATCGACATCTGCTTGCCCGGCATCGCGTCCAGCGAGAAGCGGGCCGAGACTTCCGAGACCCGCTCCGAACCCTTGGTGATGACGATGAACTGCACCACTGTCAGGATCAGGAAGATGACGAGGCCGACCACCAGGTTGCCGCCGACGACGAAGTTACCGAACGTCTCGACGATGTGGCCGGCGTCGGCCTCCAGCAGGATCAGGCGCGTGGTGGACACGGAGATCGCCAGCCGGAACAGGGTCGTCAGCAGCAGCACGGCGGGGAACGTGGAAAACGCCGTCGGTCCCGACATGTACATCGCCACGACGACGATCAGGCCGGAAGCGCACAGGCTGCACGCGATCAGCATGTCGAGCAGCCAGACGGGCATCGGCAGCACCAGCATGAACACGATGCCCACCACCAGGCCCGCGGCCGCCAGTTCGGCGCGTTTCGCGCACTTGGCCGCGAACCGGTTGAGCATCATTACGACAGCCATCGACTGCATCGGATTTCCTTTTCAGTGCAAGACCGGGTGGGGTCAATATGCCGCGCCGGCACGGCGGGCGATCAGCGCGATCCACGCTTCCTCGTCCGCCGCACGGGCCGGGTCGGTACCGGCATGGCGGCGCAGCGCCGCCAGGTCCACGGGTTCGGCCAGCTCGACGGCCGCGTAGGCCGCCATCAACGCCAGGGCGCGGTTGTCCGGCCACAATTGCAGGCAGCCGCGCGCCAGCTCGTAGGCTTCCTCGGGCTGCTGGGCGTTCAGGTGGCCCCAGATCAGGCCGGTGGCGACGGTCAGTTCGTCGCGCAGCGGTTCAGGCACCGGCTTCTTGCGCATGCTCTTCCTCCTTCTCCGGCTGGATTGCCACGCCTGCCTCGTTGTCGCTGCGGGCCATCTGCTGCCAGCGCAGGCGCAGCCGGATGTCCCGCTCCAGCACCCGCACCGCATCCAGGCCGATGCGGCGATCGTCGCGTTCGCGCGTCAGCGAGTGCGCGATCAGCGCCTTCTGCAGCGCGCGCAGCTGCGGTACCGCGTTGCCGCGCCAGACCGGGTTGTCGGTCGTGACGGCGCTGCCCAGCGCGCGGCCGAGCAAGTCCATCTTGGGATCGGCCAGCTCCGGCGGCGGCAGCGACAGCGCCTCCTCCTCCGGCTGCAGCGCGGCACGCGACTTCGGTGCCAGCAGCTCGGTCTGCAGGCTGTGGATCTCGGCGAATTCGGCGGCGTCCGGGCCGAGGCCGGTGCCGCTGGCGCCACGGCCGGTGCGGATCATTGCAGCAGCTCCGCGGCGGCAGCCAGCGTGGCGGCGTCCAGGCTGGCGGGATTGCCGTCCACGCCGAGGCGGTGCACCACGTACCAGCCGCCGTCGTTGAACAGGGCCGGCAGCCAATGGCCGTAACGGGCCATGTCGGCGCCACGCCGGCGCAGCAGCGTTTCGCCGTGCACCTGGTGGCCGCTGCCGGCCGGCCAGCCCAGCACCGCGAGCTGGCCCTCGTCCAGCGGATAGACCAGCAGGCGCAGGCCGTCGTCGAGCACCGCCTGGGCGACCGCGCCTTCCATCGCCGCCGCGTGGACGAGGCGTTGCATCAGTTCTTCCATGTACTTTCTCCAGGATGGGCGGAATGCGGTCCCCGGCCGGTAACGCTGTCGCGCCACTGCTGTTCGCGAATTTCCAGCTTGCTGGGCAGCGGCGCCGTTTCGGCGCGGGCGGCGTTGACCTGGCGTTCCAGGTCGTCGAGCAGTTCGCGCCGCGCGGCCAGCTTCTCCGGCGGCCACAGGACCATGGGCAAGCTCGTTACCGCGTCGCGCAGCACCATCCACGCCCTGGCACGGCAAACGCAATCGTGGCCGCGCAGGCTCGCCAGCTGCGCCATCAGATGCGTGCCCTTGCCCTTGCCCCACGCCGCCTCGGCGGCCGTCAGCAACTGCACGGCGATCTCGGGCGCGCTGAGGATGGGCACGATACGGGCCTGGTCGGCCATGTCGCGCCGCAGCGTGTGGGCGATGGCGATCGCCGAGCGCACCAGCGTGAAGGCGCTGGCATCGGACATCGCCAGCCAGTAGCGCCCCATGCTGCGTTGGGGGTTCTTGCGCAAGTCGGATTTCATTGCGTTCTCCTTGGGGTTGGCATGCCTACAGACCGGACAGCATCTGCGCGCACAGTGTGTCGATGGCCTTCTCGCAGTTGTCCTCGCCCAGGTGGCGGATGACGGCCTTCAGTGTCGTCAGGGGCGTCAACGGCTTGTCGATGCTGCCCTTGTCCGTGATCAGGAAGCGCAGTTCGCGCGCCGACTTCGGTGCCGAGCCC